>CAZFPK010000001.1:0-158651 GCA_964521025.1 uncultured Candidatus Cloacimonadota bacterium
TGTTACCCATGCGTCCGGTTTAAAGTGTAACCTATGCGTAAGTTGTACAGAGTTATTAAATTTTGAAGAATTTTTATTGAAGGAAAGAACAATTTAGGAAAATTGTTTTACAAGGAGGATGATATGAAGAAGATTCTATTGTTAGTTTTAATCATTTCAACGATTTCTCTGCTGGCGAAACAACAAGAAATCAGTATGAAATCAGGGAAGATCGAATTGGTCTTCAATAATGTGAAAATTAAAAAAATTGAATTCAGTAACGCTAAAAGCATAATTATCAATTCCAAAAAACTGGATTACATCGACATCAAAAAAGAAAAGAAGAAAATTACATTCAGTTCTGATCATGAACACAAAATCGCTCTGACATTACCTAAATCCAAATCTTACATTTATAAAATGGATGATGCAGTCTGTCGCTTCGATTCCAAAAAAATTAAGATCAAAACCGATGATGGTGAAACTGTTCAGTTTGAGAATGGAAATTTGCTTGTTCTGGAAGATGACGGAAAGTCGAAAGTCGAGATCAATGCAGATGGAATTTTTGTGGAGGATGATGAAAAAAATGTGAAGATAAGTTCGGAAGGGATCGTTATCGATTCCGATTATGAAACTGAAGAATACACAGGTTTTTGGGGACAATTATTAGGAGGTTTTATCAGAGTTATTGCGAAAGGTTCATTATCTCTGGTCGGAAAATCTCCGGGGAAAATCGTGAAATATATAATCAATGATGAGATCGATGAGAATTTCAGCATTTGTCTCGGTCAGGACGATGAAAAAAAAGAGAAGATCACAAAAGAAATTTTCAGCACTTTTCAGGGAAAAGCGAAAACAGGTATTACGGTTATAAACAAAAACGGCTCGGTAAAAGCAATCAGTTGGGATAAAGATTTTGTTGATATTTATGCGGAAATCTCAACGAAAAAAGGGGAAAAAGAATTAGACAAAGTCGGAATTTCAGTGAAAGGGAAGAAAAATCAATGTTATATCGAAACTATTGAAAAATCCAAAAATCCAAAAGTCTTCGTCAAATATGTCATCAAAATTCCCGAAAATATGCTTTTAAGTTACATCCAAACTTCAAACGGAAGTATCAAAGTCAATGAAGTTAAGGGTGATGCGGAATTTTCATCATCCAACGGTAGCATCAAAGTCTTTGATTCCGCAGGAAATCTCAAATTAAGAACAAGCAATGGTTCCATCACTGTCGATAATATTTCCGGTTCTGTCGATGCCGGAACCAGCAACGGAAGTATAAACATTTATAAAGTCGGTGGAAAAGTCGATGCATATACATCAAACGGTACTATCAAAGCAGAGATTGTTTCCCTGCCGGATGATGTGGAATTTTCTACAAGTAACGGTTCGATCAAACTTTTCCTGAATCCTGATTTGAATGCGAATATAATTGCTTCCACCTCGAACTCCGGCATCAAATTACATGATATTGAGATCACAGCCAGCAAATTTTCCGAAAATTACCTGAAAGGTAAAATCGGAAAAGGTGGAAACTTGATCAAAGCAACTACTTCTAATAGCAGTATTAAAATCTATGAGTTGGATTAAATGTAACACAATCATCCTTGATTGTGAAAGTAAAACAATTTGCTAAATTGTAAAATCTGCAGGAGGAGTATTTTTCATTGATTCGGAGAATCAAAATTACAACGAAACAAAGTTTCGTGTTACTTGAATTCCCGTAACGAAAAATGTTTTAATACATTATAAAATGTAGTTAAGAAAAAAAATGCAAAGACTGTAGAAAACATAAAACAAAATCAGTGTTATTCTGTGTTTTCGTGTCTTTGCAGTAATTCAGGGAGGAAAAATGAGAAAAAAAAATTTCACATTTGCAGCATTTCTAATTGTCATATTCACATCATTGAATTTACTTTCACAAAATAACATTTCCGATATAAAATCTTATCTCGATAATATTATCAACCAGAGTATGAGATGTTCTGAAAACAAATCAAAGGGAGTTTCTTCCTGGCGAGAATATTTTCAGCGGGATGTGCGGGAAATGGAAAATTATGATGTGTTGTATTACATGATCGACCTGGATGTAGATTTTGACAATGAACTCATTTACGGAGATAATATTATCCAGGTCGAGATTGTCGAAGATAATGTTTCCAATTTGATCCTTGATTTCACTAATAATCTAACTCTTGACGATGTTTTAATGGATGAAATCTCTCTTGATTTTACTCACGAGGAAAATCAAATCGATATTGATCTGGACGGTGTTTATTCGATTGGAGATGTTATTTCTTTGCATATCCTGTATAACGGTCATCCGGTGCCGCCGGCAAGATATGGATGGGGATTTGTTTTTGACGAACATGATGGAGAAAATATTGCTTTTACCATGGTTGAACCTTTTGCTTCGCGGGATTGGTGGCCCTGTAAAGATGTTCCTATCGATAAAGCAGAAGAAATCGATATCTGGATAACCTGCCCCGAATATTATCTCTGCGCTTCCAACGGAGTTCTGGAAGAAGAAATTAATAACGGAGACGGAACAAAAACTTTCAAATGGCATGAATCCTATCCGATTTCGACTTATCTGGTTTCAATTTCTATTACAAATTATGATCTCTATTCAATTCCCTATTCTTATAACGGTTCCGAGATGAATATCGATAATTACCTTTTTCCCGAACAATATGATGATGGTGTATCTCTTTTCAGTCAGACTCCTCCGATGCTCGATTTCCTTTCGACTGTTTATTGTCCCTATCCGTTCCTCGATGAAAAATACGGACATGCTGTTTATCCCGGAAACGGAGCAATGGAACATCAAACCTGCACCAGTTTCGGAAGTAATTATGTGAACGAATATGGAAGTTATATTGTTCTGCATGAACTCGCTCATCAATGGGTTGGAGATTTGATCACTTGTGAAGATTGGAGTCATATCTGGCTGAACGAAGGTTTTGCAGTTTACAGCGAGTGTTTATGGACGGAAAATAATTACGGACTGGAATGGTATTTATATCACCTGGAACAACTCGATCTTGGTAATGATATCGATGACAAACTTCATCGTGATGAGAGTGGAGACGGAAATTACATCCTTGATATTGTCGTTTACTTCAAAGGTGCCTGGACTTTACATATGTTAAGAGGAGTTATCGGAGATGCCATGATGGACCAGGTTTTGCAGGAATATTCATTAACTCCGGAATTTCGTTATGGAACCGCAACTACCGAAGATTTTTCAAATGTCGTTGCTCAAGTTACCGGAACCGATTATTCCTGGTTTTTTGAACAGTGGTTTTATCATGTTGGAAGACCACTTTATAAGTATGCTACATATACTTCCGAATTAGAAGATGCGGTGAAAATCGCGATTCTTTCGGAAGGAAGCCAGGGAGAATTGTTCGATATGTTCATTCCTTTCGAGATCAATGGCGCTCCGCAGACTCTCTGGGCAGAGGGTGGTTTTAGTCATACAACATTTCCTTTGATCGGAAATTTATCTTCTCTGGAATTCGATCCAGATAACTGGGTTCTGGATTACGGTTATGAAGAAAAGGTTCCTCTTTTATACGGAGAACCGGCTCCAAGAGAAGGAGTTGTTCATTTAACCTGGGAAGATTTTTTTGATCCGGAGATCGAAGGATATAATATATATCGAAAAATTGCCGGAGAGGAATATCTGCTGCTGAATACCGAACCTGTTAATGCTACCGGTTTTACCGATGACAATGTCGAAATGGAGCAGCTCTATTTTTATAAAATTGCTGTGGTTTCCGAAAGCGATTATCTCAGTAAATTTTCAAATGAAATATCAGCAATTCCTGTTGATTTTACCTTTGACCAGGGAATTTTAATAGTAGATGAAACTTATGATTATCCGGAAATTTCCCCCTTCCCTACCGATGAAGAAGTAGATTTATTTTATTCGGAATTACTGAATGAAAACAGTTTTGATTTTGCAGGTTGGGATTTGAGTGCTGACGGAGAAATTCCTTTAACAGAAATGGCACAATATTCATCCATTATCTGGCATACGGACGATCTGATAAATCATCCTTTTGAAAATTCCATCCTGAATTTGAAGAATTATCTGAATGCCGGTGGTAACCTGTTCATATCAAGTTGGAAAAACCTTACTAATGTTCCGGAAGATTTCCTGGAAGACTTTCTGTTCATTGAAAGTCCCGAATACAATATTAATATCGATTTTTCAGGAGCATTCGGAGAACAGGGATTTTCCGACATCACGGTTGATCCGGCGAAAGTACTTCCAAACTGGAATAATGAACTGCAATATACGAATAAATTTATTAATATGGAAACAACCGATGTTATTTACCGTTATGATTCTTTAACGGATGATCCTGAATGGGAAGATGAAATTTGTGGAATAAAGTACGACGGAACATACAAATTTATTGTTCTCGGATTTCCTTTATATTTTATGGATCAGAACGAAGCATCGAATTTGATGAATAATGCTCTGGTCTTTTTTGATGAGGAAATATCTATTGCGGATAACTTTGAAATAGAGCAGCAGACTTATCTGACAAATTATCCTAATCCGTTTAGTTCGGTTACTACAATCTCATTTAATCTCACCGCAGAGATCGCAGAGAACGCAGAAATTTCTATTTATAATCTGAAAGGACAAAAAGTGAAAACTCTGGAGTGCGTCAACTATATTGACGCAAAAGCGACGGAGTCGCTTTCCCACATTGTCTGGAACGGAAAAGACGACAAAGGAAATGAAGTTGCTTCAGGCTTATATTTTTATAAACTGGAATCAGGAAATAAAAGCACGATGAAAAAGATGATCCTGTTAAGATCTTGAAAACGGTCTCTACCAGCGGAATTCTTCCACTCGACCTTTTCAATGGTTGGAGACTTGAATGTGTGTGTTAACCCTTGAAACAGTTAAGCAAGAAGAGAATACTTTTAAATTTTTCAAGATATTTCCCAAGTAAAAATAAGGAGGACAAATGAAAAGACTCATAATTTTAGTGGTTGTTAAGATGATCATTTTTTCATTACAATTATTTTCAGAGACTTCTGTAAATGGTGATGAAATAATTTCAGCGATCAACAGAATTCAACCGGTAAGGTATGAAAATGCAATCATCAAAGGCAACTTGAATTTCATTGAAGTTCAGGAAAAGAAAACCGTTTCATCTTCAGTGTCGGAAACAAAAGAATATCATTGTTCTGTTCGCGTTCCTGTCGTTTTTATCGATTGTACATTTACCGGAGATGTAAGCGCTTATTTCAATGACGAAACAAAAGATGAAATGTTTGCGGTTATGTTTTATGAAACGGTTGTTTTCGAGAACTGCACTTTTAAAAGGGATGCGCTTTTTAAATATTCGGAATTTCATAAAAATACGAATTTTCCCAATAACAGGTTCGAGGGAGATGCTTTGTTCAAATACAGTGAATTTAATACTTCCGTTAGTTTTGAAAATTGCAGCTTTTATGAAGGAGCGAATTTTAAATATGCGAAATTCGCACAGGAGAGTATTTTCAGTTATTCTATTTTTTATGATCTGGCCAACTTAAAATATACAAAATTCAAAGATTTCACGGATTTCTCGATGGTCAATTTCAAAGATGAAGTGGATTTCAAATACACAAAATTTCCGGAAGGAGTTACTTTTAAAAATACAGTTTTTACAGATTATGCAAATTTCAAATATGCTCATTTTTCAGAACCTTTTAATATGAAAGGTGCTGAATTCGGAGGTGATACCAATTTTAAATATACAAAATTAGAAGGACGGGATTTTTCTGAAGATAGAACGAAATATTCCGAAGCTTATTGATGTATAACAATTCGCCTGAAATGTTCAAAAAAATCTTTGAATACTCAATTCGGGCAATTTGAGTTACTGTAAAACAAGATGCCGATCTTGTCCTCAGATCGATTTCAGAAAAACGATTTAAGTAGCACAGAATTGCATTCTGTGGAGAAAGAATCGTTAGATTATATTATCTATCAAATTAATAAATAAGAACACATTTTAAGAAAAATGTGACACAAAAAAGGAGAAAAAAATGAAACGAGTTATTGTAATTCTGATCATGAACCTTCTTATCGGAGGTTTAGTCGGACAGGAACCGATTTATTGCGAATTACCGATCGCAAATACGGACGGATTCCTGGCAGCAGATGTAAATCCGGCTGCTTTGAGTTTTGGTAATGCCGGAGGAATTGGTTTTTTGGGTCATTATGACAAAGATGGAAAATTTGAGGAGGACAATTATTCTCTGTTCTTCAATTTTGAAGGATTGGCTTATGTCCTGGATCATACGGAAATCGATAATCACACGCTCATGCTTTCATCCAAATTGTTCAGGAACTTCTATTTTGGAGCATCCTACAATTGGCAGAACGATAAGTATAAGAAAGGCGATTGGTCGGAATCCCTACTTTTCAGACCTTTTGATTTCTTATCTCTGGGAGCAGTTGGACAAGACCTTTTCAATGATGAGCGAAGTTATCAACTCGGTCTGGCAGTCAGACCTGTTTTCCTGAAAGGTAAGGTCTGGGATCGACTTAGTTTTTCATCTGATTTCAATTATGCTGACGAAACCTGGTTCGATCCAACTATTGGAATGAAGACAGAACTGATCAACGGGATCAATCTTGGCGGATCTTACAGTTTGGAAACAGAGACGATCGGAGCGAATTTCAGTGTCAGTTTTGCTAATTTGAAACTGGGAAGCCTGTTCGGATTCGATGCTGATAATAAGTTTTCCAAAGGCAGTTATTATGTGAACATTTCCGACAAGTTTTTCCGCTCATTTGTGGATAGCAGACGCAGGGATAAATTTTATGATTTCAAATTAAAAGGGAAGATCATCGAGAAAAAACCGGGAATGGAGATCGGTCCTTTCAAGATTGTTTCCGGCAAAGACCAGACCATTTCACAGGTTATAAAGAGAATCGAAAAAATTAAAAAAGATGAAAAGATCGGAGGAATCATCTTCAAATCAGGAAATTTCTCAACCACTTTTGCTAATTTCCTCGAACTGAAAAATGCTCTCCTCGATTTCAAATCATCCGGGAAAAAAATCGTCTTTTATTATGAAAATATCAGCAATGTTAATTATGCTTTTGCCGCATCCGTCGCGGACGAAATTTACCTGAACCCGCTTGGTAATGTGAATTTAAAAGGAATTTCCATTTCCCTGCCTTATCTGAAAGATACGCTTGCCAAACTCGGTATCGAGTTCATTAATTTCAGGAGTCATGAATTTAAAACAGCAGGAAATATCCTCTCAGAAAACGAAATGACCAAAGCAGAAACAAAATCCTATAACGAACTTCTACAGGGATTATACGATGAACTGGTGAATATGATAAATTCCGGTAGAAAAGGTAAATTACTCAAATCTGCTGCAGAAATTATCGACGAAGGTCCATATCTCATTTCGACAAAAGCATACGAAAACGGACTCGTGGACGGACTTATCTATGAAGATGAATTGGAAGATAAGTTAAAAGAAATCTATCCTAAAACAAAAATCGTCAAAAAAATCTGTCAAAACAAGATCCGTTATGACTGGAGTGATGAAAAAAAGGATAAGATCGCTCTTATTTATGCTATCGGGAACATCCATTCCGGGAAAGGGCAATCCGGGAAATCTATCGGCTCCATAACAACTGTGGAAGCGATCAAAAAAGCAAGAGAAGATAAATCCGTGAAAGGAATTATCCTGCGTATCGACAGCGGTGGCGGTTCAGCTCTTGCTTCCGATATTATAGCCCGTGAAATCGCTCTCTGTAAAGAAGGTGATAACAAAAAACCGTTTATTGCTTCCATGGGCGGAGTTGCCGGTTCTGGTGGTTATTATATCGCTGTCAATGCAGACGAAATAGTTGCTCAACCCAATACGATCACAGGTTCGATCGGTGTTATCGGATTATTTCCGATCATGGAAAAAATGTGGGAAAAATTGTATGTGAACTGGGACAGCGTTAAAAAAGGAGAACATTCCGATATTTTCTCAACACGCCGTGAAATGACCGCAAAAGAGAAGGAAATGACCAAAGAATCGATCAAGCATTATTATGATGTTTTCACCGGGGTTGTTGCTAAAGCCAGAAATATGGATATCGATGAAGTTCATAAACATGCAAAAGGAAGAGTCTGGACCGGGAAACAGGCTTTGGAAAGAGGATTAATAGACAAACTTGGTGGAATGGATGTGGCAGTTCGGGAAATGAAAAAACTGGCAGATATCGATCGGGAAATCGAACTTGTCGAGTATGAAGCAGGAAAAAATAAGATCACTCTCGCGATGGATTTCGATGCTTTAAGCGGGAATTCTATTTTGGATAAACTACCTCTCGGGATCGATGAAATGCTGGAACTTTACAACAAAATGAAAATGTATAAAAACGAGAATGTCCTGATGTTGATGCCGGTCGAGATGGAGACGGATTAACTCACCCTAGCTCTCTCTTGAAAGAGGGGGGAGATATACTTGTTCCCATGCTTCTGCATGGGAACATTTTACTGAAACGCTCTGCGTTAGTTTATTTGTCTTATTAGACGCTGGAGCGTCCGATAGCGCATTCCAACGCAGGAGCGTTGGAACGAGTAAACACCATATTTAAAATCAAATACTTCCCAGATTTTCTGATATCCGGTAAGTTTCGAATTTCTAAAACACCATCATATACTGCAGATTCCCGCCGCCGAAACCATGAATATCAAACACATGACTGACAGAGAATTTTAATCTTGTCCTCTTCGTAAAATTATAAGTCCAACTAAAGAAGAATTTCAGATCATTATTTGCATAATCGTAATCTTTCAGATCGATCATATCATCTAATTCGGAATTAAAAGTCGTTCCCAATAGTCCTGTTTCCAGCATCGTTTTTTTGATAAAATATTCCAGGTAAAAAGCAGAGATCAATTCCCATCTTTTAAAATCGTAATTCCTCAAACCGGAAGCTGCGGCATTTTGGATAACATAATGAATAACCGGTCTGAGAGCGAATTTATCATTAAATCGATGATGGATTTTTAAAGCAATATCATCGATCTCATTTAAATAGGAATAGTTACTTTCCGGCTCATAAAACTTTTTCTTATCCCAAAATACATAATGCTGAAATCTCAATACGGTAAATGTCCTTTCTTTGAAAAAATAATAGAGTTTTGCTGTTAAATTATTTGATTGAGTTTCAGAAAGATACAGTTCCGGGGAAAGTTCCGGGTTCTGGTATTTTATTTGAAACGGTTTAATATATTTTCCTTCCGAGAAAAATTGGAATTTATTTTTTCCAAAACGGATTTTCCAGCTAATTCCAACAGGTTCTCCGGTAACTTTTCCACCGCTTTGATTCTTCTCATCATAAAGAAAATCATCATAACTGAAAGCTAGCCTAAAATATTTTTTATTGGTATCATCCATCAAAGCAAGTCCCAGATCGAGATCGATAAATTCCTTGTCGTACCCGGCATTGCACATTGAAAAAACCGATAACTGTTTATAAATTCTTTTCTCAAATCCCAGGTAGAGATATTGTTCCTGTTCGTTTTTATATTGTGTTTGATGTCGATAAAAATTGGAGCGGAACCACCATCCGTTCCCGAGTTCTTCATTAATATTCAATTTAATTTTATTGGAAAGGTCTTTGACATGCGTACTGCCGAAAGAAAGAATCGATTGGTTTTTTTTCAAAAGACTTTTTTCATATTCAAATTCCCATAAAGGATGAAAATCATAATTCAGGAAATTATGCAGGAAAATCCTGGTTGCTTTGTATTCGTCATCGAATTTCCAATCTGATGAATTATTTTCATCCGCTGATAAAAATACAGAAACCAGACTAAATATGAAAATCAAAAAGACAATTTTTTTTTTCATTCCGAAATCCCCGGGTAATGAATTTTACCGGTTCGTGAGTTGTAAAGGAAAAATGTGACACGCTTATCAAAAACTCCGTTCATAGTTCATTTGGTTTACTGCTGACTGAGGTCGGGAATTCGTTTTGTGTCATTGGATTCCGTCGAATAAATTCGAAGATTAATTCTAAAATATTTACTCATTTCCTTGAAACCTGAATAAGTAATTTGACAATATTCCCCAATTTTTCTTCTTTAACCATAAAGGAAACAGGTATGAATATGAAAAAGATAATTCTGATTTTATTGGTAATTGCTTTATTGCCCGCGTTATCCGCTTATACACGCGATGCATCCCGCATACAAATGGACGGAAATTTCACCGATTGGGAAAATATAAATCCGCTTTATTCCGATGCGAGCGGAGACCAGAATTCAGGAAACATCGATTTCAGAAATTTGAAAATAGTAAATGACGACAGGTTCGTTTTCTTTTATCTCGAGATCATGGACGAGCTGAATCTGCAGGGAAATAATTCGATCACGATCTATCTCGATACGGATAACGATACTGATAACGGATTTTCCATAAACGGTATCGGAGCGGAATTAAAATGGGAATTCGGAGACCGCGACGGAACTTATTATTCAGATTCCGGGAATTATGTAGTGTATCACGAATATATCGGCTTGATCACTTCTCCGACCGTTACCTCGACTGTTTTCGAGATTGCAATGGCTAGAAATTCCGAACTTTACGGAGATCTCCTTTTCCCCGAAGATAATTTCAAAATCGTGATCAAAGATAATAGTGCGGGACAGGATATTTTACCAGAATCCGGAGAAACACTGACTTATTTTTTTGACGAGACTTCTTTACCGGAAATCCCTGAAATTTCCCTGCAGAAACCGGAGAATTCCGATTTCAGGATCTTAACTTATAATGTTTTATCAGACGGATTCTTTGAAACAAACCTTTTTGATAATTATGACAGGATTCTTTCCGCTCTCGGCCCGGAAATAATCTGCTTCCAGGAGATTTATGATCATTCCGCTTATCAAACCAAAAACCTGGTCGAACAGATGCTGCCTTCTTCAGGGAATGAGAATTGGTATTATGACGAGATCTGGTCCGATATTATTATTGTCAGCCGCTTTCCCGTTTTGGAATCTTTTTATTCGGATGGGAACGGTGTTTTTTTACTCGACTTGAGTTCGCAGGTAAACTCGGAATTGTTAATTGTTAATGCTCATCTTCCTGCAGGAGATAATGATTATGATCGGCAAATCGAGATCGACAAAATCATGAAATTCATCCGTGAAGCAAAAGAACCCGGAGGATATCTTTACCTGGAAGAAAATACTCCCATCATTATTCTCGGAGATTTGAACCTTGTGGGTTATGCTCAACAATTGGAAACCTTGATCACCGGAGAGATCGTCAATCAACAATACGGACCTTCCTTCGCTCCTGACTGGGACGGAACCGACTTGACAGACCTGACACCTCGACAAACAGAATTGTATATGTATTATACCTGGTATAATGATTGGAGCAGCTATTCTCCGGGCAGGCTCGATTTTATGATCTATACGGATCATGCGTTGTCTGCGGAAAATTGTTTTGTGCTTTTTACTCCCGAAATGTCTGCTGTGAATCTGGCTACTTACGGTTTACAAAGCAATGACTCGACCGAAGCATCAGACCATCTGCCGACAGTTTCGGATTTCCGGGTACTGTTCCCGAATAATGCAGAAAATCCAGATCTCGAATTTGAATGGAATTTCAATATTTATCCTAATCCTGTTAAAACAAAAACAACGATCGATTATCAAATAAATAAACGAAGTTTTGTGGAAATAGAAATTTATAATCTAAAAGGACAATTAGTGGAAATTCTTGTGAATGAAGATAATAATAAAGGAGTACATTCGTTGGATTGGAATGTCAATGATTTGAGTTCCGGGATTTATTTGATGAGATTTTCCAATAATGAATTTACACAGATCAGGAAGTGTCTGGTTGTGAAGTAACACAATCAATCTTGACGATCTCGTAAAAAGCCATTTTTATTAAGATTTTGAGTATTTTCAGGATTTTCTAACTTCTTGTTTTATAAGAAAATCTGAGTTTAATGTTTTCCAAAAAAAATACTTAATTTTTCCTTTTTTGCGAGATCGTCAAGATTGATTGTGTAAAAATGGTTAAGTCTAATTTATGAATAGAACTATAAAAAAAGAAGAATTTGTAAAACGATGTCAGTAAAGGAAATATGGTTATTCTCGGAACTAAAAACAGGGGGGTGAAAGAAAAATGAAAACTTCAAGCACTGTTTTTTTCACAAAAAGACAACACAAAAAAAAGGTTGAGTATTTACATCGGCTTCAACACTGAATCTAAAGAGATATTGGTTTTTAAAGACAAAATTAAGAAAAATAAAAACATCAAAATCAAAAAAAAATAAGAAAATCAGTCTGATATTAGACTAAACATAAAAAATACAATGTAAAAAATGAAAAAAATATTGGTTTTATTATTTATCGGAATGAATCTGGTTTTAACAGCCCAAACCAGCATCTATGAAATCCAATATACTGAAATTCCGGGAGAAGATGGCTATTTTCCATCTCCTTTGTATGAACAATATTTGACGACTGGTGGAATCGTTTCCGGTATAAATTACGATATTGATCACTATTTTTTATCGTCATCGATAGGTGGAGCCTGGAATGGAATTTATGTTTATGATGACGATCATTTTCCAGCGATCGGAGACAGCATTATTATTTATGGTCAGGTTTGGGAATATCATGGTTTTACTGAGATCAGAGATGTATCTTCCTTCGAGGTGATCAGTTCCGATAATCCGCTGCCAACTCCAACCTTGGTGTCCACAAATGACATAAACACGCTGGAAGCTTACGAAAGTGCTTTGGTGAAAGTTGCGGATGTTACAGTTTTTTCAGGATACGATCAATGGTCGGAATGGCAGGTGGATGATGGCTCGGGAGAATGTTATATCGCAACCGGATTTTTCAATATCGATGAGATAAGTTTCCCTTTAATTTTGGATTACCCATTTAATTCAATCACTGGAATCGTGTCTTATTCCTGGGGAGATTATCTTCTTCATCCAAGAAGTATCTCAGATTTCGATTCTGTTCTCGAAAGTTATATTTTATCGACGAATCCTGAAAATATTTTTGGAAATTCCGGTTTTGAAGTTCCTGTATTTCTCTCTTTTTTAGGAGAATCTTCAGAAATAAATTCTTACCAGCTGGATTTTCAATTTGATCCGCTGATTGTAGATTATGCCGGTTTTGATGAGAATGGCACTTTATCGGAAAATGGTGATATTTCTGATCAGATAAATGGAAATGAAGTTATCATCGATTTTTCGGGAAATTTTTCTTTTTCAGGTGTCGAATCTTTAATAAATCTTAATTTCGATCCGTTAAATTCCGGAGATTCGGGAATAGAATTGATTTCAGCAAACCTGAATGAGATAGAAGTCGATTACCTTTCTTCCGGGCAGATCGATATTCAAACAGAACTCGATCCGATCGGAGATACTCTGACCGTTATTATGCGACCGATTTCGAATATTCCAACGATCATCACTCCCGGTGAATATTTGGAAGTCATTTGTCTTGCACCTGAATATACTTATAACTGGAATGCGGAGTTAATTCATAATAATTACACTTTGCAATTGGAACTTGCTCAAACATCGTATTTTTCGGATTTGGAACGCTACTATTTATATTTTACGATTCCGGAACCGGAAATTTTTGAATTATTTGATCTGAAAATTACAGCAACAAGAGACATCGAAGATATAACCCTGAATGCAGTTTGTATTATTCCTGAATATAAAGAGGATTATTATTTTGCTCATATAACGGATACACATTTACCTACACATTATTTTTATGATAATGAGGAGAGCATAACCGATACTTCCGAGATAGTCGATCTGCGGGAAGTTATAAAAGATCTAAATTTGATCAATCCTGAATTTGTGCTGCTGACCGGAGACCTCGTAAATGAAGGAGAATTGGAGGATTTCGAGAACAGGAGATATTTTACTAAAGCACAGAGGATTTTGAATGAATTTGAAGTTCCTGTTTACCTGGTGGCAGGAAATCATGATCTTGGTGGTTGGGAAGATACTCCTCCCGAGCAGGGAACTGCGCGCTGGAATTGGTGGCGGTTCTTTGGTTGGAAATGGCTTTTCGATCCACCGGAATCCAATCTTTATTACACTCAAAATTACAGTTTTGATTATGGTCCTATCCATTTTGTTGGTTTGGAATCTTATGTGAATTATGACTATCATTTGTATGAGATCTATGGTTATGAGAGTTTTATTCCAACTCAACTAAATTGGCTGGATAATGACCTGCAAAATGCTGATAGTGAAGCAGAACTACTTTTCTATCATTATGATTTTTCAGATCAGATCGACCTGGAAGAACTTGGTGTCGATATGGTTCTTTACGGACATATTCATCATGATGCGGGAGATATAAATTCTTATCCATACAATCTGGCAACAGACAATACTTGCGATGAAGATCGTGCCTATCGATTGATCAATGTTAATGGCACCGAATTCGATCCGCTAAGCACTAAGGATGCAGGTTGGAATGGTAATAAACTGACCATCGATTATTATCCCTCAAATGAAGGAATTGCGGACAGTGTTTTAGCAATTGTCGATAACCAACATAATCAGGAATTTAATAATGCTTTGATAAAATTCGTAATGCCCGGAGAAGATTTTGATTATAATGTTGGATTTGGAATTTTGGAACAAGTCGATACATCCGGAGAATTTAATATTTGTTATGTAAGGACATTTTTAGAAGCGAATTCAGTGACGGAAGTTTCAATCCGGTCTGTACAAACTCAGTCCGGTGAAAATGAAATCGTACAATTTAGTTCATTACAAATATTCCCGAATCCTGTTACTTCCAAAACAACCATAAAATATAGTTTGGAGAATTCCGAAAATATCAAAATTGATTTGTTTAACTTAAAAGGTCAATTTGTAGATACCATTTCTGATAAGAAGCAAACTGCCGGGACTTATGTTTATGATTGGGATATTCAAAATCTAAGTTCCGGGATATATTTTGTTAAGTTTTCGAGTGATGGATTTTCTCAGATCAAGAAATGTTTGATTATGAAGTAACACATTTATTCATTGTTGAAAAAATTATGATGCAATTAATTTCTGTAGTCAAATGGGAAACCGTTGAAACGGTTCAAGATGCGGGATCGATGCTTTTCTCACCAGACTGAAGTCTGGTGTTATTCTGAATAAACATCTTATACCAATTAAAAAATTTTCTGAACATGCATTTCAGATCAGAACAGCACCATAATTCATTATGGTGTTAAATTCAAACAATTCATTGTATGAACCATTTCAATGGTTTCAAATTACCGGAATAAATAATGAAAGTAAACGGAAAAAACTACCGCACAGTTTGGATGAAAGATTCATCTGTTTTTATGATCGATCAACATCTTCTACCCTTTAAATTCGAGATCTTTGAAGCTAAAACCTATAAAGATTCTTGTAATGCCCTCAAAACAATGAAAATAAGGGGAGCCGGAGCGATCGGAGCAGTTGCCGGTTTTGCTATGGCTCAAGCATTTCAGGAAGCACCAAAAGATGATTTTTTCAATTTTGTCAAAAAAGCAAAACAGGAAATCGAATTAACACGACCAACAGCGAGAAATCTTTTTTATGCGACCGAAAGAGTTTTTCAAACAGCAAAAAAATCAAAAAATCCTGTTCAAACCGCTATTTTGGAAGCACAAAAAATTTCAGATGATGATGCCGATGCATCGTGGAAAATCGGGGAATTCGGATACCGTCTCATTAAAGACGGATGCAATATCGAAACGCATTGCAATGCAGGTTGGCTCGCATTTGTCGATTTCGGAACAGCCCTCTCCCCTATTTATTTTGCTCATCGTTCAGGGAAAAAAGTTTTTGTATATGTAGATGAAACAAGACCGAGAAATCAAGGAGCAAAACTCACTGCCTGGGAATTGCATAATGAAGGAATTGATCACAAGATAATTCCCGATAATGCGGGAGCATATTTGATGTCCCGGGGAAAAATCGATATGATGATCGTGGGTGCTGATAGAATTGCCGCAAATGGTGATGTTGCTAATAAGATCGGAACTCTGGAAAAAGCGATTTGTGCAAAAGAATTCAATATTCCGTTTTATGTCGCTGCTCCAACATCTACCTTTGATCTAAATTGCAGTTCTGGAAAAGAAATAATTATCGAAGAAAGAGATGAAGACGAAGTTCTTTCGCAAACAGGATTATCAAATAAAGGAAATATCCAAAAAATATTGATATCTTCCCCCGGTTCAAGTGCATATAATCCTGCTTTCGATGTAACTCCAGCAAAATATATCAGCGGAATTATTACGGAAAAAGGAATCATCAAACCCGGAAAAGATGAAATTTTGAAATTATTACCACCTCAACCCTAATCCTTCTCCTACTGAGGAGAAGGGAAATTGAGAAACGCAGGAAGAATTCAACTTAATCCTGATCCTTCTTCTATCGAAGAGATGGGAATTTGAGAAATGAATAAAAAATCGACTCAATCCTTAATCCATTTCCTTTAAGAAGAAGAAAATTTATTAGAAAATGCAATACAATGGTATAAAATTCAAGATTGAATTCCTCTCAAAAAAAATACCTGATGATAAAAGAATTCGTGAATTGATCAGATGGTGCAGGTTATTCCACGAAAAGGAGCTCGCACCAGATCACGAAACAGGTTCTTTCGGAAATTTGAGTTTCAGGATTAATAAAGAAAAAAATCAATTCATTATCAGCAGTTCAGGATGCGATTTCAATGATAAGTTAAAAAATGAGAATTTCGTTCGGGTCGATTCCTGCAATTATTCCAAAAGGATAGTGTATTGTCACGGAAATCGAGAACCATCATCGGAAGCAATGCTACATTATGTCGTTTACCTGGAGAGACCGGAAATCTCTGCAATTTTTCATGGTCATTCTGAGGAAATTTTAAGTTCAGCTGAAAAGTTGAAACTTCAGGTAACTTCCAAAAAAGAGGACTACGGAACTGTCGAATTAGTAAAAAGAGTTCTCGAGATCATCCCTGATCACGATTTCCTGATCTTGAAAGAGCATGGCTTTTTATCATTGGGAAAAACATTGGAAGAGACCGGAAAAAGAACTCTCGATTATCTGAAACAAATATCTGATCTGAATCAATAAATTCCGTAGAAATGATATCATTGTAGAAAGAGGTGTGAACCTTGAGAAGAGCGTATAAAAACAACGGAAAAACTCCGTCAGAAGTGATATCTTAATATTCCACATCTTCAGTGTTTTATTTATTTTTTATATTTCCTCGAAGCTAACGCTTCTATCTACAAATATTAAACACCTCTGGTGTTATTATTGAAATTTTGAAAAGAATTGAATACTCCGATCGTGCAAAAAAATTCAAAACATCAATTCCAAAATAAAAAAACTCCTTGCAAAGATTTTTCATTTTTTTTCTGTTAACCGGATTCCGAAAAGACGAAAAAATAGATCCGAGGAACAAGGATGGAAAAGAAAAAGATCTTAATTGTCGAAGATGAAATTATCATTGCTTTTGATATCAAGCATTCCTTATTGAAATTCGGATATGATGTAATTCACATCGTATCAAACGAGAATGATGCTTTAAAATCTGTATCCAAGCAGAAACCTGACCTGGTTTTAATGGATATCATACTTGAAGGAGAAAAAACAGGTATCGACGCAGCTCAAAAAATAAAAGAAAAATATGGAATACCTTTAATCTTCCTGACTGCACATATTAGTGATGAAATTCTTGCAAAAGCAAAAGAGATAGAACCTTACGGTTATTTGATAAAACCTTTTAAAGAAAGTGAGTTACATGCAATTCTTGAAATGACATTTCATAAAATCAAAACTGAATCTGTATTAAAGAAAAGCGAGGAAAAACATAGAACCCTGATTGAAACGATGGAAGAAGGTTTGATCATTGTTGATGAAAAAGAAAACTTTACCTTTTCCAATCCGGCAGCATGCAAGATATTTGGTTATCCGGAAAAAATATTAACATCGATGAATGTGAAGGATTTTGTTACGAAAGAAGAATTTCAAAAAATACTTGAAAACACAGAGCTTCGGAAAAAAGGAAAATCAAGTAAATATGAAATGGATATTTTTACTAAAAATAATCAGAAAAAGATAATCACGATAGCAGCCAGCCCTTTAATGGTTGATGGTAAATTCAGCGGCACTTTTGGAATCATCAGTGATATTACAGAAAAAAAGAGAATAAATAAAACATTCCGGGAATTAATGAAAGCTGTTGAAACAATGACAATCGGAGTGACAATCACGGAAATCGACGGAAAAATAATTTTTACAAATCGAGCAGATGCTGAAATACACGGATACAAACCGCAGGAGTTAATAGGAAAGGATGTTCATATTTTTGCTCCTGTTAATATCAGGAAACCGGTAAGTTTGTCGCAGATAAAAAAATGGAAAGGCAGGATCAGAGAAAGTACCAATATAAGAAAGGACGGTTCAAAATTTCCGGTAAGATTAATGTCCGATATAGTCAAAGATAATAAAGGTAATCCGGTTGCAATTATCACAACCTGTGAAGATATAACCGAACGCAAACAAGCAGAAGAAGCACTCAGAGAAAGTGAAGAAAGATTCAGAAGTACTTTTTTTCACGCAGCAGCCGGAATGATATTGATACATCCTGATGGTAAGATCAGACAGGTAAACCAGAGTTTCTGCAAAATGATCGGGTATAAAGAGAAAGAACTGCTGCAAAGAAAAATCGATTTCATCATACATCCTGAAGATGTTACAAAAAATTTAAGAAATATCAAAACCATGTTAAGAGGAGAACTCAACTATTTCCATATCGAAGAAAGATTCATTCATAAAAAAGGTAAAGTTATCTGGGTTAATGTCAGTATATCTTCAGTTAGTGATGATTTTGGAAAATCGCTATATTTGATCGCACAAATTCTCGATATCAGCGAAATGAGAAAGGTCGAAGAAGAAATCAAGGAACTCAATCGAAGGCTTGAAGCAAGAGTTAAAGAAGAATTAAGTAAAAGAATAGAACAACAACAACTTCTTATCCAGAAATCAAAATTGGAATCTCTGGGAAAACTTGCTGCCGGAATTGCGCATGAGATCAATCAACCATTGGCAGGAATTTCCATGGCAATGGATAATATTCTTTTCAAAATTTCAACAGATAAATGTTCGAAAAATTATCTCGATAAAAAAATCAATTCCGTTTTTAATGATATCGATAGAATCAGACATATTATCGAACATGTGAGGACTTTTTCCAGGGATCAGAAATCCGTTCTCCTGGAGAAGATCGATATTAACGAGACCATCAAAAATGCACTTTCCATGGTTCAAACGCAATATAAAAATCACAATATCAAGGTTATTCTGGATTTTGAGAATGATCTGGGATTTACAATTGGAAACAAATTCAAACTCGAACAGGTTATCCTGAACCTTCTGAACAATGCAAAAGATGCCGTCGAAGACCGTGAGAATGCTGGGAATGATAGCGATTATATAAAACAGATCAAGATCAAAACTTATAGTGATCAACAAAAAATTTGTATTGAGATAGAAGATAACGGAACCGGGATCCCGCTGGAAAATTTAGACAATATTTTTGATCCGTTCTTCACAACCAAAGAACCGGAAAAAGGAACAGGTCTCGGTTTGTCGATAATATACGGAATTATCCAGGAAATGAAAGGTGAGATCATGGTTAATAGTGAGAAAGATAAATATACTAGATTCCTTATCAATCTACCGGATCTATCTAAAAAGAAAAATAAATGATGTTGGATATAAACCACTATGAAGTTTCTAACAAAAGTTAACTCACGGATATCCAGATAGACTTTAGTATATCTTCAGAAACTGATCAATTATATCATTCCTTGTAAAAAACAGGAGTTGTAAATGGAAAAATTAAAGATAATGATACTCGATGACGAGAAGCGAGTGAGAGAAGAAATCGGTGAATTTTTGCTGGAAAACGATTTTTCAGTTTTCAAGGCGGAATTACCTTCACAGGCTTTTGGAATATTGGAACAGAATGAAATCGATATTGTTATTCTCGACATAAAACTTCCCGAAATGGATGGAATTCAGGTTCTGGAAAAGGTCAAAGCATCTTACCCGGATATCGAGGTTATCATGATTTCCGGTCATGGGGATATGAACAGCGTTATTTCTGCGATGAGACTTGGAGCTTCAGATTATTTTACCAAACCATTTCGTCTGATGGATGTTCATAACTCTATCGAAAGAACAAAAAGATTTATTACTCTCAATTCCAAACTAAAAGAAATCGAACATAATCTATCTCTTGTTTCTAACGAATTACATGATAAAACCGGTCATGTGATCATCACACAAAGTCCAAAAATGAAATCGATCATCGATCTTATTTCCAAAGTTGCCAAAACCGAAGATACTTCTGTTCTCATAACCGGAGAAAGCGGAACCGGGAAAGAACTCGTGGCGCGGGGAATTCACTATTTGAGTTCGAGAAAGGAAAAATATTTTTATGATGTGAACTGTTCTGCTGTGCCGGAAAACCTGTTTGAAAGCGAATTCTTCGGACATAAAAAAGGGGCATTTACCGGAGCTCATGAAAATAAAGCAGGCTGGTTTGAAGTTGCTAATAAGGGAACGCTTTTCCTTGATGAGATTGGAGATATGCCTTTAAATTTACAAGCTAAATTCCTGCGTGTTTTGGAAGAAAGAAAAATAAGGAGAGTAGGCTCTCATACAGATATTCCGGTAGATGTTCGAGTTATGGCAGCGACAAATCAGAGATTAGAAGAACTTATCAATGATAAGATGTTTAGATTCGATCTCTTTCACAGGTTGAATTCCTTCTCGATCCATATTCCGCCTTTAAGAGAAAGAACCGAAGATATTCCTCTTTTGATCAATCACTTCGCAACCGAATTCTCCAAAAAAATGAAAAGACCGATTCAGGAGATCGACCAGGAAGTTATGTTAAATCTCTCACACTACAATTTTCCGGGGAATGTACGGGAATTGAAAAACATGGTGGAAAGAGCAGTTATTCTCTGTGAAAGAGGTAAACTCCATTTGAAACATTTTCCTATAACAGTGAAAACCGGAGAGATTTCAGTTCAACTGGAAAGTTCTGAAATTATTTTCGACCTGGAATTAGCAGAAAAGAATCTGATCATAAAAGCCCTGGAAAAATGCGAAAATAATAAAGCAAAAGCAGCAAAGTTGCTGAATATAACCTGGCAATCTCTTGATCGAAGGATGAAAAAGTTCGGGATTGAATAAATAACAAACAGCTAATTCTCATTTCCAAAAATATTCAATATTCCAAAACCGGATAGTCTCCATTATCGGAAATTATTCCAAAAACAACCATAACCTCCTTTATTACAAGAAGATATCTTATTTTTTTTCAATTTTATGCTTTTCCATTATCCGATAACGGATAATTTTTATTTCATTAATTCTTTCTTTGAATGCATCATAACTTCTTATAAAGTAACAAGTTGCGAAGTCTGGAACATGACATGCTTATTTTATTGGGTGTAAATGATAATGTGGAGGAAGGAAAAATGAGAAAAATAAAAAATTTAATTTTTGCAGTATTAAGTTTAGCTTTAGTTACAAGTTTATATGCTGATTCCGCTCTCGATTTTGTAGATCCGATCCAATATGTTGAAATTTCCGGTATGAATAATGTATTTCATTTCAACGGTACTTTTTCTGCCTGGATCAATCCTTTTTCTGCAGACTTTAACGGCAGGATCGCATTCCAGGAAAATGAATGGGAAATTTACACATCTGATCAAAGCAAAAAATACATTGCTCTTTCTTTTGTAAAATATTATGCAAATAATCCTTTAATAATCAGCACCGAAAATGTTATTCCCAAAAAAGAATGGTCTCATATTGCTGTTTCTTTTGAAGGAAAGAACGCAGTTATTTATATAAATGGTGAGAAAGTTGAACAAATCGTTCTTAGTAAAGCCAATGGAAAAGCAGTTATTTCTCAAAATAAAAATCTCTTGATCGGTAACTCCAACAATTTCCAAAACTTTGACGGACAGATCGATGAGATCAGATTCTGGAATGTTGATAGAACTCAAACTCAAATCAAAGAAAATATGAATTATAATGTTAATGTCAAAGAAAAAGGTCTGGTTGGTTACTGGAAATTTAATGAAAACGAAGGAACCATTTCTTTTGATGAAACTTCTAATCATCACCATGCAAACCTTATTAATTTCAATGCTGAAACAAGTTGGGTCGATTCTAATGTTGAAATAAACAAAAAAGAAGAAACTTTGAGAAAAGCCAATAATGATCTTATTAACGAACAAAACCTGATACTTTTTCAAAATGCTCCTAATCCAATGAAAACCAATACGATGATCAAATTCCAGGTAAAGAAATCCGCAACATGCGAATTGAATGTTTATAATGCCAAAGGTGAAAAAATTGTTAAACTTTTCAAGGATCAAGTCCAGAATAATGAAATTGTAACGGTCAGCTGGAATGGTAAAAATAGTGAGGGCAGAGAAGTTGCAGCAGGTTTCTACCTGTATAAGATCAATACTGAAGGTTATTCTTGTACCAAGAAATTGATAATTATGAAATAAAAATCCATTCTTCTCTTTTGCTTTTGAGGAAACCTTTGCGGTTTCCTCTTTTTTTTATAGATCCATGATGATTTCAAAAAATAGAAATATTAAAATTTGATAGTTTCGTAAAAAGTAAGACATTGTCATTCTAATTCCAAATCTTTGCTTGAGAAAGGATCTCATAACTTATTGTAATATTGATCTTTCGACTACGCTTAAGATGACAGTTTTTCTATGATTTTTGACTTTTTACGAGATGGTCAAAATTTATTACATTCCGAAATCGGAGATATATCCATTATCGTATGCTACTTATAAAATATTGTAACATCATTTATAATATAAAGTTAGACATTATCAAATTATATTTTTACATTATTATCTCCGATATCGGATATTTTCATATACTATTCAAAGACCTGACAAAATTCCATAACTTCTTTACTATTAAAGAGTTATGTGAGATGGCACAAGGAATGCTTTAATTATGACCGTGAATAAGTGGAGGACGAAATGAAAATTTTAGTAATAAACGATAACAAATCGATTCTAGATGAGTTAAAAGAATTCTCACTCGAGATCAAAGCAGATGCATATTTTTCAGAGAATCGGGAAAGTGCAATCGTTATGCTCGATACTTATTCTTTTGATATCGTCGTCTTGAAATTGAAGTCAATGGCTGATTTTGGTATTCTTAAATATATCAATGATTATCATCAAGAAGCAAAAGTTGTCGTTACGGCAGACAAAGACCTCGATGATGTTATCTCGGTCATTCAAAAAGGTAATTACTCATTCTGGCACGAACCTCTCAGATTAACCGAACTTAAATCTTATTGTGCAGTCTAAGGTGGAAAGATGAAAAATATAATTTTATTAGTTGCAGTTTCAATTTTTACAATCTCAGTTTATGCAAATTCAGCTCTTGATTTCGTTGACCCGATCCAATATGTCGAAATTTCTAATACGGACAATACTTTTGAAAACTGCGGAACTTTTTCCGCCTGGATCAATCCTTTTTCTGCAGATTTTAACGGCAGGATCGCTTTTCAGGAAAATGTCTGGGAAATATATACTTCAAATCAAAATGAAAAATTCGTTGCTCTAACATTTGTTAAATATTATTCAAACACTCCCTACATAGTCAGCACGGAAAATATCGTTCCCAAAAAGGAATGGTCATATCTCGCTGTAACATTCGATGGGAAAAACGCTGTTATTTATATCAATGGAGATATTGTTGAACAAAAAGTTAAGAGTAAAGCTGAAGGAAGAATTATTACTACACTTGATGAAAATCTATTAATTGGTAATTCCAAATCCTTTCAGAATTTTGACGGACAGATCGATGAACTCAGGATTTGGAATGTTGAAAGAACTCAAACTCAAATAAAAAACAATATGAATAATGACCTTGATACAAACGAAAGGGGATTGATCGGATACTGGAAATTTGATGAATCTGAAGGAACCGTTTCTTTTGATGAAACCTCAAATCATAATCAGGCGCATCTTGTTAATTTCAATACTGATACAAGTTGGATTACTTCTGAAATCGATTTCAATGACAGAGAAAAAAGTTTAAGCATCAATGATGATAATTACAGCAACGAACAAAATCTCGTTTTATTTCAAAATTTTCCAAATCCGATGAAAACAAATACAAATATTAAATTTCAAGTCAAGATTGCTGCGAAATGTGAATTGAATGTTTATAATATTAAAGGTGAAAAAGTTGTTGATTTATTTAATGATTATGTTCAAAATAATGAATTAATAACCGTTAGCTGGAATGGTAAAGACAGTAACGGAAGAGATGTTTCTGCTGGTTTTTATCTTTATAAGATCAATACAGGAACACATACAAGCACGAAGAAAATGATATTAACGAAATAGGAGTTTTTATGAGATCTTTTAAAAAGTATTTCGCATTAATTATTGTCTTGTTCTTATCCTCAATAATTTTCTCAGATACTACACAAATCGAATTTGAATCAAATCCAGAACGCGGCCCAATCGTGATTTATGGAGATACTCGTTCAAATCATGAAATTCATCGCAGTGTTGTAGCAACCATTGAATCCGTTAATCCATCTGTTGTTTTTCATACCGGCGATATTGCCAGGGGTTCATCTACCGAAGAAGAACAATATGAGATATTTCGTGAAATAACTATGAACCTTAGAAACAGTTCTGAATTTTTTCCTGTAAAAGGAAATCACGAAGTTAATTCCGAATGTTTTATTGAAACTTTTCCTTTTATGGAAGCTCAAGCCTGGTATTCTGTGGATAGAAATGACATCCATTTTATTGTTCTGGATTCAACTACAGATATAATAGGCGGTGAAGAACCATCTGAACAATACCTCTGGTTATTACACGACCTGGAAAACATTCGGGGTGATATACTTTTTACTGTTGTAATATTCCATCATCCAATATTTACAACCGGACCTCACCCCCAGGATGAACAGAATCTTGGTGAAACATTATTACCGGTTTTCTCTGATTATGGCATCGATATAGTATTTACCGGTCATAACCATTCTTATGAGAAATCGTTATATAACGGCATTTACCACATCGTCGCTGCCGGTGGAGGAGCAACTCTTTATGAACAAATGAGAGAAAGCAGGTATAGTCAATTATTTCTTCTTGAACACCATTTTTGTAGATTAACAGTTCAAGATGATCAACTTATTGTCGATGTTTTAAATACGGAACTGCAGAATTTAGATCAAATAGTAATCAGCAACGAAGAATAAAAAATCTGAAGTTACTCTTTATTTTATTTTATGGTTCAACCATCATTTAGGTTGAGCCTTTTTTTATGAATGAGAACAGGATTTTTTTAATATATTCCAATCTTATTTCACTGCAAATAAAGGTTTCTTGAAATCCGGAAAACAAAACTACATTTATTCCTTCAGAATTCTTTTTATCATATAAAAATATATGAGAAATTTTTTGTTGATTAAAAGAGTTGAGATCTAATGTTAAATTTTTTGGTAAGTTGTATTTGTTCAAAATATCATTGATTTTTATGAAATCACATCTACTGATCAATCCCATTTTAAAACTCAATTTTGCAGCTGTTCTAATCCCGATTGCAACCGCATTTCCATGAGATATCTTATAGTTCGAAGCAGTTTCAAGAACATGAGCGAAAGTATGACCGAGATTTAGAAGTCTCCGCTCTCCCCTATCTTCAGGATCATTTTCGCAAATTCCGGCTTTCAATATTAGCGTAGATCTGATTTTATCGATGTTGATTTTTTTATCTGTTTTTAGCAGATCATATAATCCAGATTTTTTGATAAGAGAAATTTTTATGCATTCAGTCCAACCGTTTTTCATCTCTTTTTCCGGGAGAGTCTGTAAAAATTCCGGAATAATGATCACTTTCTCTGCCGGATAAAATGTCCCGATATTGTTTTTTATTCCTCTGAAATTCACGGCTGTTTTCCCTCCGACAGCAGCATCGATCATTCCGAGAAAAGTTGTCGGGATCAAGATCAATCTGCAACCTCGCATATAAGTTGATGCAGCAAAAGCTGTAATATCGGTTGTTATACCGCCACCAATCCCGATGATCATCGTTGAGCGGTTCACCTTGTTTTCCCTGAAAAAATTGTAAATAGTCTGGATTTTAAATAGGTTTTTGTTTTCTTCTTCTGCTTCGAAAAGAAAAACAGGATCGTTAGAAATAATTTCTCGAATTTTATCTCTATACAATTTATACACCAATTTATCAATGATAAATACTTTCGGGATATTTTCTTCGAAACTTAATTTGAAATTCCTAAAATAGGATATTTCTGTTTCTTTTTTCTGGGATTTGTAATTTATGGTTTTTTTCATAATTGATCTTTCCTATTTCAAAAAATAACAAGATCGGATTCTTGTTTTACAGTAGCTCGATTTTCCAAAATCGAGTAGTAACTTAAAGCTCCTGCTTTGAGAAAAAATAACAAGATCGGATTCTTGTTTTACGGAACGGTTTCATAAAGCCTGAACTCGATATTATGATAATTATCCAGAATATCATAGCGATCGACAAATTTTAATTCCTGCATTTTTTTCTTATCGATAAAACTTGTTTCCTGGAATTCATCCAGATCATGATCCTGTCGGATTGTTTCCAGTACATATATCTCATATTCATCTTGCTTTTCTAATTTGGAAAAATCATAACAGATGTCATATTTGTTCACATTTTGCAAAGCCATAAGCGAAGTATATCGTCCGCAGACAATAATTTTTTTATATGGATTTGTTTTGATAATCTCCTCATATACTTTTTTACCAAAATTGTTTATTGAGAATTCCAAATTCGTAAAATAATGAAAAATTCTATTAATATTCCAGGCATTACAGAAAATGATCAAGATTAAAACGGAAGTAAAAATTAAATCTGTATTTATATGGTTAAAATTCTTCGATCCTCTTAAAAATTCTTTTATTATTACCGGTAATATCCCGATGAAATAACTAATCGGTACGATTAAAATAACTAAATATCTCGAAGCTTTATAACCGATAAATCCAAAAGCCAGGACAAGACTGAAAAAAATCGAAATAAAAAATATCTCGATGATCCTGATCGTTCCATTTTTAATGAATTTATAAAATACTAAACCGATACTGATAAAAGATAAAAAAAATAACGACCAATTTTTCCAGACAAACGGCATAACGAGCAATTTTAAAAAATTTAATACAACCTGGATAGGATTGAAAAAATTACCGGAGACTTTATTCCCGTAAATGATTTGAGAAATATTATTAAAGAGGATTACATTACTTTTTCTCAATAATAAAAGAATCAGCAGACATGAAAAAACCGAAATCGATATCGTCAAAATGAAATATAATAAATCATCTTTATTAAATTTTTTTTTATTATTCAGTCGATTTTTCCACGCAATTAAAATAAAAGTAATAAATATCGAAACGAAGAAAAGAAGACCGGTTGTTTTTGTTAAGATCGAAATCGACAAAAATAATCCTGAAAATAGATAAAAGATCATCTTGTTTCTCTTCTTGGTAATTAATCCAAGATACAAAAAGATCATAGACACAAATCCGAAAAAGAACATCGGAATATCGAGAAAAGCCAGCCTGCTGTAGATCAAATAAATATGATTGGTGCAGAGAATGAAAATTGAAAGCGGTAGTATTATTTTTAGTCCGTTTTTTCTTTTTTTATAAGAGATAAAAACCAGGAATCCAAATGCAAAGATCAAAAGGTCCGATAGAATCAGAGAGGGCAATCTTATTGAAATGAGTGATGTTCCAAAAATTTTCAAACTTAAATACTGGATCATCGGAATAACCGGCACGATTAGAATATGATTGAAATTATCGCACAAGAAAGTGCCGGTCAATATTTTTTTTACGGCATTCGTAGCATAGAAACTTTCATCGGTATAAAATGCTCCACTGATAGTCGATGAGATATCGGGGTCTGCCTGGAATTTGTAAAGCCTGATGAGAAATGTAAAAATAGAAATTATAATTATTAAAAAAATTATATATTTATTAATACTGTTCATTGATTTATTCGTATGAAATTTCTTCATATAATGAGTTTTTTAATTTCCGGAATTTATTATCCTTCAATAAATAAAATCCAAAAAATATAAGAAGAACAATAACCAGAATTATTTTGATCAATGAAACTACCAAATTTACGGTTAATACAAAATTCCATGAGGAAAATAAAAACAAAACAATTAAAGTTAAGATCACCAACCCGAAATTATAACCGACAGGATAAACCTTTTCCGCAGCAAAAAAGTTGAAGATCACAATAAATAAATAGGCAAAGATCGAAGCTGCACCCGCACCATAAATTCCAAATTTAGGAATTAGAAAATAATTAAACAGAATATTCAGTAATGCTCCGATCCCCACGGCAACAGCTATTTTCGCAGCTCTTTTTTTCACATAAAAACTGATGTTTATGATATTAAAAACTCCAAGCAGAAAAGTAGATATAACTCCGAAGAAAACGATTTTTATCGCAGAATAATAGGCTTCATCAATAAATACATTAAATATCTCAGCAGCAAAAAGAATGACCAGAACTCCTAAAATTCCTCCAAAGAAGAGATAATAATTAAAAACTTGTTTATACGATCTTTTTGCTTCCGGTTTGTCTGATATTCTCATAGCATAAGGAAAATAAACCATGCTGACCATCGAAACCAGGAACTGCATGATCATCCCGACTCGATAACCGATAGCATAAATCCCGACATCATGAAGCGAGTTCGGAGAAAGATAGGTCAACATATACCTATCAAACATGCGTAAAGTTATCATCGCGATAGTTCCGGGGATCATAATAATTCCAAACTTAAGCAGGTCTTTGACAAGCTGAAAGGAATAATATATTTTCTTGATCTTTGCTGAAACCAGTTCTAATAAAACCTTTCTTATCTCGAACAGAGCTGCGATGGTCGAACAAAAAGAGGAGATCGTTAAAAAAAGAAAAATACTGTTTATATTAAGTTTTTCCAGGATCGATCCAATTATGATCAAAACCAGGAAAAGAGTATTTTTCACGATCGAAAGAAGAGCATAATTCGCAGATCTTTCCATAATGTTCAAGAAACTGAGCGTCATTCCGTAAATCGCATCGAAAAATAAGATGAGACTGATCAGGATAAAAATTTGGTGATAAACTTCAGTTCTTACGATCAGTAATGATAATCGACTCTTAAAAACAATGATCAATAAGGAAAGAACAATTCCTGAAATTAGTAAAGTTATATAAATCGTAGAAATTATTGTGAATTTATATTCGCTGTTTTTTTTTTGATAAAAATAAGAAAAAACCGCTTGCTGCATTCCGAGGAAATAAACGAGACCGGCAAAAGAAATAAAGATCATTAAATTCGCATAAACTGCGAATTCTTCAGGCAGCATCAAACGCGTAAAGATTGGAAGTAAAAATAAATGCAATAGTTTATTGAACAGGTTTCCAGCTGTGTATTCTAATGTTTTTTTGAAGTATTTTTTCATAAAGTTTTATTCACTTTCCCGTAGCTTCCCTCAAAGGAACTCTCTCATTTAAGATTCGGAAAACTTTTTTTGGAGTGCATTAACCGTGTTGATGTAAAAAAATCCAGGTGAATTATCAAATCTATCCAACCTTCCGAATCCTCAATCGAGAGAAAGATTGGTATAAGACTTCGGAAGGTGGTTTATTTCATTATTTCGAGATACATCTGCTTTGTTTGTTCAGCGATCTTTTCCCAGGTAAAATTCTGCAAAATATGATTTTTTAAATCGCTTCTTCTTTCTTTGAGCAACGAGTGTTCGATCCCTTCTTTTATTGATTCGACAGAATGCGGATTCACATAATCAGCCAGCTCAAGGAAATACTCTCTGGTTCCGCCAAAAGGAGTAATCACGATATTTGCTCCGGCTAAACCAGCTTCCAGGGCAGCTCTTCCAGGCGTTTCATAACGGGTCGGAAGAATAAAAGTTTTGCAGGCTGCATAAGCAGATTCCAATAGAGGATCATCATGGTCGAGCCATTCGATCAACAAAATTTTCTCGGTTTTCTCTATTTCTTTCCGGCACCAGTTTCCTTCTTCATTATGCAGAATATCAGCGATTATAACAGACGGATGATCAATTTTTTGGAGTGCTTTGATGATGTTTTTTCCATTTTTGCGAACCGGTCCGAGATGTCCGACATAAAGAATAAAATCTTTGATCCCGTATTTTTTTGTAAACAGTTCCGGATCAGAATCCAGAAATCTTTCCTCGACCCCGTTATGAATGATCTTAATTTTATCTTTATTAATTCCAAGTCCAAGATCTAGAAGTTCCCCTTCCTCTTTGGTATTGGGAAGTACCATTGCGGATGCTTCACAAATTTCCCTGGTCAGGCTGTAGTCGGAATATGTTCTTTTAAAGATCTTGTGGAACGGCTTTTCCAGAGTTTGATAAATTTTTAATATTTTGGCGGAATGATTACTAAAAAAAATCGGATTTACAACGAACTTTGCTCCGAAAGATTTCAGATTCATTGCCAGATCAAAAGTGCTGATACTCGCATTAAAAATATGGACAAGATCGTTTTCCCCGATTTTGAGGTTTTTATCCCACATATCAAAAAGCCTGACATCGATCCCGATTTTTTCCAGGTTTTTTCTCAGATGGATTATTTTATAAGTCGGTCCCCCGCGATTCAGCATCAAAGTCTGGTAACCGGCAAAATATATTTTCATTGTTGTGCTTTACCCTTCTTATTCTCCCTATCATACAAAACATCGCGCCAGTGCTTTTTCCTGATATTTTTTATATTAGATGGGATCCTGAGCACTTCCTTTTTTTCCCAATCTAAGTCTGCCAAAGAAATTTCCTTATTATATTTTACCAGAGCATAATTTTTATCTACATTAATCCTGATAAAGAAATCTTCTTTGTTACTTTCTGAGATAATTTTATCTCCTACTAATTTTTGATTTAATCTAATTCTACTTCTTTTTTCCCACCAGTCAGCAAATTCGGAAAAATCTGCTTTCCAGATATTCTGCTCTTCGATTTTCATAAAAAGTTTTTCAATAACATTAAACTTTTGATGGGCAGGATGATGATAAACAACAATTGGTTCCAGCAGCAGCTTTTGATGTTTGATCAAATAATAATAATACTGGATCATTTCACTTTCCGAAAAATGGGATCTTCGTAATCTTCCCGGACTTATCGGGTGAACCGGTATCTGCAGGACTTTTGAAAACCGTTCATCAAAATACGGATAAAAAGGAAAATTATCATAATCAAGACAGAACTCAGAACTGTATTTAAAATTTAATTCTTCAAAAATTTTTCCGAGTTGCGGATTCCATTCACCGTACGGTGAAACAAATCCCGAAGTAATGATATTGTTTTCTTTTAATTTGCTTAATCCGAGATTGATATTTTCATAATCCTTGCGAAAATTATTAAAGATAATATGACGAAAACAATGCAAACCGATTTCCTGGTCTGATTCCATTGATTTATAAACTTTAGCTAACATCTCATCCGAAACCGTATCAACGAACCAACTCCCGTTTATATGATATCTGCGACAGATCTCCCAAAGCGAATTAGCATCTTTTTCCGAGCAAAAATCAGTGTCAACACGGAAGAGGAAAGCTTGTTTAATATTTTCAGGATAATACCATAAATGAACAAAGGGAAGTTTGCGGTTATTAAATAAATAGGAAAGAGATAACCTGACAAGTTTCCTGATTTTGCCTTTCGAAACTTTTGCTACGATTTCCGAAGGAAGTTCTTTTCTCATAAAATAGAATTTTTTCCTGAGAGATTCGTAATTTAGAATCAAAGAATTAATATCAAAGGGAAATACGATCAACATTCCTTTTCCTAAATTCTTGAAAACTATACGCAAATTTATATCAACAAAGAAAAGACTTTTATCGTGCAGAATCTGCATCTCGGAATGAAAATCGATCAAACCGATATTGGAATAAATTGACTTATCACTGGCGATCAGGTAAGAGACTTTTTTTGTTTTGAATTTCTTTTTAAAAATAGCAGCGTAAGACTTTGCTTCAAAAATTACGGCTCCGCCGGCTTTTAAATAATTCGAGATAATATTTTCATCATCCGCACGGATCGATGAAGTAACAATGAGAACAGCGTAATTTTCAGGATCGATCTGGTTTTGTAATTGTATTTTTTCATAAGTTATACCTTCCTGGTTAAGAATTATTTCCCAGCCCGGTTGGGAACCAAAAACACCAACCTTCAGTTCCATAAAATCTCCTTTATTACTTTGTTCAAATCTTCTTCTCTTTTCCCGAGTGGAAACATTTTTCTCGCTCGTTCCCTGACCCGATCTATATTTTCTGACAATAAAGCTTCTTTGATCGCTTCCACAGTTTCATCCGCATTTCCGTAATGAACATAAAAACCTGTATCTCCAACAACTTCCGGCAAGGCTCCGTTTCTCGTTACTACCGGGATACAACCGCAATTCATCGCTTCCAGCAAAGCAAGACCAAACGATTCCCGATAAGAAATCTGGCAATATACTTTTGCTTTTCGGAGCCATTCAAGAGTATCTTTTTTTGATAATTTTCCGGTAAATAAAATATGGGGAGCAATCTCTTTCAAATAATTGTATGTCTCATTATCATATTCTCCGATAATGACAAATCCTGCATCCGAGAACTTTTTGGCTGCTTTGGCAAAAGTATCGAGCCCCTTAAGTTTCATAATATTTCTGGATTTTTTTTGCGACTTTCCAACAGTAACAACAATATTTTCTTTTTTATAGTTATATCTTCCAAAGCCAAAGTCTTCACCAAGACAGATTTTTTTAACTTTACTTATATCAGTAAATTTTCTGATTTCATTTGTACTAAAATCTGATATTGTTAATATTTGATCTGCATTTTTCAGGACATAATTTATTTTCAGTCGAGAAAAAAAAGTCAGCTGACCACCGTAATTGAATTCCGGGACTTTTGTAAGCTCATACCCGGCGATCACCACGATTGTTTTTTTCTTTAATAATCCGGAACAAAAAATAACCAGCAAAGCCAGGAAATCCGCAAACCAGATAAACGAAATATCCGACCATAAAACACCTTTAAATATTTCCGGAATTCTTCGTAAGTTTTTTTTCCAGTTGGATATGATCAAAGTTCTGACATGATGATTTTTTTTTAAAATTGATAGATCTGTTTTGACATAAGTTGAATTATAAGCAGAAACAAACAATATTTTAGCTGATTTTTTTTCCATCGAACTTACCTGATCAAAGCAAATTTTCCCCTGGCAATTTGTCCGTCGTTTGTATGAACAACATAAAAATAGATACCTGAACTGCATTTATAGCCGAATTTGTTCAATCCATCCCAGCTGAATTGCTGGAAATAATTTTTTTGCAGCTCGATGACAAAATCTCCATTCAGATCGTAAATATTGCAGAAAGTATCACCTTTCGGCATGGTCAGGCTCGAGATATTTTCAATTCTTAAAATTTCATCGTATTCAGGATAGAACGGATTTGGATACACTATGACATTTCTTAACTTTATTTCTTTATTTTCTTGAGGAGCGATCCCGATCTCGAATGAATTCAATCCTTCATCCGTACCAACATACAAAGTTCCTGTTACCGGTTCATAGGCGAAAGAAGTGATCGTATTGGAAAGCAGGGGATATTTTTCTTTGGTAATATTCGTAAATTCATCGAGATAATAAGCTTCCGGTTGATAGAGAGTTATGCCGTTATCCTGCGTTCCGATCCAGATGCGGTTGAACGGATCGACAAATAAAGCTGTCGGGTAAGTATAGGCTGCTCCATACAGTTTTTCCTGTGGATTTTCTCCACCGATATAAAGATATTCAGGATCGTTATCGATATAATCCCAACTGTTATTATCATAATATTTCTTCTTGATAACAGTTCCGTATTTATACCAGTAATCTCCGTCGAACATGAAAAGCCCGGCCGAGGATGCGATCCAGATTTCTTTATGATTCCAAATTTCTCTGGATTTTATATCAAAAATCTGAACATAATCTAAATCATTAAATGGTGTTTTTGACCAAAGAGGATCATCTGTTATAGGGTCGGATGTATCATTCCAGATCCTCAATCCGGATAAAAGACCCCCAAAATATATCTTATCATTTCCAAAGAAAATATAAACCGGATCCATATCTTTATCTCCATCAGGAGATACATAAGCTTCATACATCTCAAAATCTGTTACCAAATCCCAGTTTTCATTTAATATTGAAATATAACCTGTTGAACCACCATAAGAACAAATCCACATTCGGTTTGTGCTATCCATCGTAATAAAACTAATAGTATTATTTCCCAAACCATCTGATGATGTAATGCTTTCCCAAGTATTATTAAAATCATCGAAAACAGAAATTCCATTCAACCAACCATGTTCAATATTACTTCCCCAGGCACCAAACCACTTCCTGTTTTGATGATCTACACAAATCGAGTAAATATTGTTATTTCTTAACGGGGAATCTTCGGCTGTATAATTAGTCCAATGAGTTCCATTAAAACTTCCTACACCTTTCGTACCTTTTGAAGTTGCCAGATGACCCTTATGCCCGTTTGTTACCCACACAATATCATTCTTATCGATAATAACATCTTTTACTACATTAGCGATTATGCAATTAGTCTCAATTTTTGGACTCCATTCAAGACTATCAAAAAATAAAAATCCTTCACCCCAAGTATAAATACATAATTTTTCACCGATATTGGAGAAACCCATAATTTTGGTTGAATTTAAGCCTAAATCATCCTTGTCCCAACTTTCTATTGTTGATTCGGTTATTTTTTTAACTGCTATATCCGAATCATCGATTATATCCAGTTTGTCTTCATTCCAAAAACCATAACTAAACCATAAAGCATATTCATTATCGATAAAAACAGGAAAAATACTCTGATCTGTCTCATAAATCTGCCACTGCTGGAAATTAAAAAAATCAGTTGTCTGGATCACTCCATTTTCAGTACCGATTGCAATGTGTTCGTCTTTGACAGAAATTGAAGTTATTTTATTACTCAATAAAAGAGAGTTATCAACATTAACATTGTTCCAGGCATTTAAAACATTTAACGAATCAATATGAACAAAATCTAATCCGTAAATACTGCCACAAATCAAATAATCATCTTCCGTTAAATTTATCGAAGTAATATCATTGCTGGAGAGTCCACTATTGATCGTGTAATTATTAAGCAGTACCGGAAAAGGAAACTCCGGTTTATCAATGAACACGCTAATTCCATTTTGAGTAGCAATATATATCAGAGAATCTTTATGAATGATTTCGTTGACAGCATTCGAACTTAAGCCAGTAGTTTCATTTATAGACATTAGCAGAATATTACCATACAATCTACTTATTCCTTCATTCTTTGATCCGACCAAGAGAGTAGAATTCTCTTCAATAAAATCTAACGCTCTTATTTCATTATCACATAATCCGTCGACAACTGTCATCGTAGTCTCAAGATTATTATCAATCTTATCATAAACCAATACTCCACCCCAGGTAGCAATGTAATATTTCTCATCTGTTTGTTCTATATCAAAAATATGATTTGTATTTGTATAAACTTTCCAATTTTTCGCAAAAACGCTAAGCAGTAAATAGGGTGTAAATAAAATTATTAAAAATAAACTGTTTTTCTTCACAATTAAAACTCCTGTTTATAAACTATAAATATTAATATAACCAACACTAATAAGAATAGCAATAGCAAAATTCCTAAAAGTATCTCTTTGGCAGTAAAAGAAAATCCAAAAGCAATAAGCCCAAATAAAAATGTTATGAAGTAACAGATTAAATTTATTGTTTTCTGGGAAAATCCCAAATCTACAAGTTTATGATGGAGATGTTCTTTATCTGCTAGAAAAATATTTTTCTTGCCTTTAATTCTTCTGAAAATTGTTAGAACAGTATCACTGATAGGAATAACAAGTGCTGAAATCGGTATTAACATTGTGGTTGTAGCGATTCCTTTACATTGTGATGTACCGATAACAGTTATTCCTGCAATATTCAATCCAATAAAAAGACTACCTGTATCACCCAAAAAGATCTTTGCTGGATAAAAATTGTATTTTAGAAAAGCTAGATTTGTTCCAATAAATGGAATTGATAAGAATATTAAAATTATGTTGTTTTTTTTAATACCTACAGCTAATAATACTAAAGCAACGATCATACAAATACCCGAAGCAAGTCCATCCAAGCCATCTATTAAATTGAATGCATTAATAACCAATAAAAACCAGATAATTGTCAATGGATACGAAAATAAACCCGGATCAATATCGCTTCCAAAAGGATTTGTAAGCAATTCTATCCTAAAACCGGATAAGCACATAATCAACGCGATTATGATCAGGAATAATAACTTATATTTTGCTGTAATTTTTTTTTTATCATCCAAATAACCAAGAAAAAAAATAATTAAACCACCGAGTGCGAGAATTAATACTTTAAATGCTTCGGATTTATCCAAACCAAAAAATCCGGATTGCCAATAAAATATTATTTGAATTACGACGATCGGAATTACTAAAGACATTCCACCGGCAAGAGGAATTTCGTTTTTATGAATTCCTCTTTTATGGGGAATATCAATTAATCCAAATCGTTTTGAAAATCTAATATTCAAAGGAACTAAGAATAATGTAATTCCATAGGAAAATATTAAAACAACCAGTAATTTGAATAACATTAGTTCACTTTCTTAATCTTATTTTGATTTAATTTTTCATTAATTGCATTTATATATTTTTTTATCACAATTTTCTCATCAAAATTCGTCAATACCTTTTCGCGTCCTTTTTTCCCCATTTTTATTCTTTTCTCGTTTGGTAATTTCAACATCTCTACCATTTTGTCAACAAGATTATTTATATCTTTAGTTTTACAAATAAAACCATTTATGCCATCATCAACAACATCTTTGCATCCAATATTATTGGTGGTAATAATCGGAATTTCCATACTTGCAGCTTCAAGTAGAGTTTTCGGAATCCCTTCTCTATAATATGATGGGAAAACAATACAATCTGTTTGTTTTAAAAATTCGATAACATTATCTGTTTCACCAAAAAATTTGATATTACCTTTTTTTATCCATTCCGACATTTGATCATTAGAAACTGAATTAGGGTTGTATTCGTTTATCATACCAATCACATGAAATTCTGTTTTTTTATACTTTTGGGCAACAATCTCTGCAGCTTCAACATATTCTCCAATCCCTTTATCTCTTAACAATCTTCCAGAAAATAAAAAAACAAACTTCTTTGAACTATTTTTTTTTATTGGAGAAAATTTATTGATATTTACTCCCGATCCCGGAACCGTATCCATAATTTTTTTTGGTACGATCTTATATTTCTGAAATAATTTCATATCATCTAAATTTTGAAAAAAGATCTTTGTAGCAAAAGGTTGTGAAACTTTATATAAAAAAATAACAAACTTATATAAAAATGTATTCTTATTGAAGATCATTCCCAGACCTGTGATATTGTTTATGCACGGGATTCCCAAAAATTTTGATGCTAAAGTACCATATATATTCGGTTTTATTGTAAAATGCAGAATCAGGTCAGGATTGATTTTTTTATATATAATAAATAATCGATAAAAAAGAATCAAATCCTCAAATATGTTTGTACCATGGTTTTTCATTTTTAATTCAAAATGATCAAACTTGATTTTTTTTGAATATTTGTCCTTTGGAGCAAGAGTAATAATCTGGAAGTTGTTATTTTCAAGTTCTGACATTAAATTCATTCTGAAGTTATATAAACTCCAAGATGTATTAGATACAACTAAAACTTTTTTCATATTTTACTTTTCTGGATTTAATACTTCTGCAAATTTTTCACTTAATTTTTTTCTCGAAAATTGTCTTATAGAATTATCTACTCCATGAATATTTTTCAATTCATCATTTAAATAAATGCATAAAATATTATTAATTACATTTTTTCCTTGAGATATATTTCCTGATTGGACTGAAAAGCCGAGGTTAAATATTTTAATAAATCTTTCCTGTTCACTTTCTTCCGGACAAAATCCCAAAATGGGAATTTTCAAAGCCAAATAATCGAACACTTTTGCTGTTAAGATCAGTTTATATTTTTCATCTTCTGGTAAAAAAACCAGTAGTAAATCCGATTCACTTAATTTTTGGAGAAGTCGATGGTACTTTAATCTTGGAATAACTTCTATCATAATATTCTTATCATTTAATTTTTTTTCGTATTTCTCCTTTAATACATAAAAATAATTCCTGAATTCGCCGATAAATCTAATTATGATCTTTTGGTTTTTATTATCTATTTTCATTAATGATCTATACAGATCAAGAGGAGAAAGGTCTTTATAAAAACTCCCGCAGAAAGTGAATATCATGTTGCTTTTATCATTTTTCGGAGCAGCAGGAAATTTGAAATCGGATTCATCAAAACCGTTTGTGATCACTTCGATCCTGTTTTCTTTCATTTTATATTTTTTTAATAAATATTCTTTCATTCCAGGAGTAACGACAATTATTTTTTGAGCGAATCCTGTGATCTTTCTCTCCCAATAATTATTCAAGATCTTATTAAAAAATCGTTGTGTCAAAAAAGGATGATCCGCCCAAAGATCACGGAATTCCAGGAATAAGGGAATATTATATTTTTTAGTTAAAAGATATCCTGTTATTGCAGTATGAAATATTCCTCCGAGCGAGACATAGATCGCATCGATAGGATAAGTTTTAATTATTTTTTGAGCAGCATGATAGCAAAAAGGCATCCATCCGATTTTATCATCGATCGGGAAAATTGATTTTATAAAATTTGTCAGTTTTTCATTGGATTGATGGAGTTTTTTTGAAATTTCGGTTTTCCTGTTTTTTTGGAATACTCTCAGAATTCTGAAAAAATCAAAAGTCTCTGTTCGGATCATTTTCAAATCAGGAATATCTTTATAAAGTTCTTTATCTTCCTGATAAAAATCGATTTCCTTAACAGTAAGAATGATCGGATTCCAGCCGAATTGAGGTAAATATTTGGCGAATTTTCCAATACGGATTGCCGGAGGTAGATTCAAGGGAGGAGCAAAGTATGAGATCATCAAAATATTTTTCACGAATTATCCTCACTTTCTATTTGGACCAGTTTAATGATAACATTCGTATCTGCTTTTACATCTTTAAAGATAATACGATTTCCAAGGATATTATTCTCCGCTCCTTTAATTTCATGAAATTTGAAATTCCCATAAAAAGAAATACTGATTTTTTTTATTTCAGCAGGAAAATAGACACTGAACATATCGCGGGATAGCTCTTTTATCAGAACTGATTCTCGTTTTTCCCACCATGCGGCGATTTCTTTATAAGTTCCCCAAAATATTTTCTTTTGATGAAGATTTTTCAGCATTTGATCAAACAGAGTCCGAGTATAATTAATATCAGCAAAATTTGGAACTGATAAATCCAGAGAAAAAAGACCGTTTACATTATTCACTGATTTCATCAATTTATCTATCAATTCTGCTGCTTTTTCCATTGATAGAATTTTTACTTTTGATAGCTTCAGAGAATTATCGGAAAAAGTTAAAGGAATTTCCAGGCAATTTTTCTTAAATTGTTTACCGGTTTTTCCTGTTTTATCTTTCTTTCCCCGGGGAAATATCCTGTAAGGAAAACCGATACCATTTTTAAAACCGGTATGATCGAGAAAAGACATAGATGAATCGTAGAGATAATTATTTTTATTATGAAGCTCGGGAGTGATATCAAAATCGAATTTGAATTTATTTTGTCTCACCCCGATATTTTTTTCGTTGATCGCATTTAACAGACTTTTTTTCTGATTGGCATGAGTATCGCTTCGATAGGATTTTGACGAAGCTAAAAGGGCAATTTCATTACCTTTTTCTTTGATCCTGTTTATTTCTTCTTCAACATCCGGTTCATCGATAAGATAATCAGCATCATCTTTAGAATTTGATTCAACTCCCCAGAAAAATGTGCTGTTCACTTTATATTTATCTTCGATTTCATAAATCTCTTCAAAATTCCAATACTCTTCGATATTCGTCATCAAATATTTGAGTTTACTGAAAAAACTTTTAAAATTGTATCGAACTTTATAGAACATCATTAATTCATTAATTGTGCTTGTAATAATAGATGAATAATTCCATTTCTGTAAATGATCGACTGTATGTGAAATGCAGACAGCGAAATTTTCAGCTGCAGGCCAGAAATCTTTTTTAACAAGGATATGTGTTTGTTTTTCTTTTATGGAATTTTGCAGGAAATTATCCATCAACCAGAGAAAAGCATTTATATAAGGAAAAAGAGAGTATTCAAGTAGAAATGTATCAGAATCGGAGATCTTTCCGGAGTTTTCATCTGAACAGGAAATATGAGTATAATGATTCACCAGACTGAAAAAGATATTTCCAATTATATCAAACAAGAATTTACCATAATAGAGTTTCTCATTACTTGAAAATAATACAGGAGTTTTCAATATTTGTTTTGAAAAAACCGGAACAATATTACCGACAAGACTTATATTTTTCAGTAAGTTCTTCAATTTTTCAATTTCAAAATTTTGGACTGAATATAAAGTAATTTCAACCGGAACATAAAACAATATTTTATTAAACGCTAAAATATGAGCTTCTCTCTCATTGGGTTCGATCAATCCGTAATAAAATAAAATATCATTATCATTTAATTGATCCAGTTTCGTGATACATTTGTATTCATATCCTAAAGTCTGAAAGATAAAATCAAGAGTATAATATATTTCCTCGTAATACTTTTCTATTTTATTATCGATATATACAGCAATCATCCGATTCCTCTCAGGAACTCTATAAACTTATCGAGATTCATTTTGCTCCTAAAAATAATTTATTTGTTTTTGTCAATATGCATTTTTTAAAGAAGTTTTCAACAAATTCTTTGACATCAAAAAACACTCTTAACATTTTGCTTTCTGTTTGCATCCGTAGCTCAGATGGTAGAGCAGCTGACTCTTAATCAGCGGGTCTAGGGTTCGAGTCCCTACGGATGTATTTTTTTATTATTCTTTGAAGATCGAGTGCGAAAGAATAAGAATAATATTAAACGAGAAATATCCAACGGATGAAGAAGTAAAAATCCTTAAAATCCGTATTTATTTTAATTGACAGATAATATTGCTTTTTTGGGTTGATTTTATTAGATTATTTAAATAAATTGAATGAAATAAAAGGAGTTATTGATGAGCAAAAAAAGAGTGTATCTCTTCGGAGATGGAAAAGCAGACGGCAAAACAGAAATGAAAAACCTGCTTGGCGGCAAAGGAGCAAACCTCGCTGAAATGAATTTGATTGGCATCCCTGTTCCACCTGGTTTTACGATTACATCAGATGTTTGCACTGAATATAACAATCTAGGGAAAGAAAAGATCATGGAATTATTAAGACCGGAAGTTGATGCCGGAATTAAAAATATTGAAAAAATTATGGGAACATCTTTTGGTGATATGGAAAATCCCTGTCTTGTTTCAGTTCGCTCAGGAGCGAGGGTTTCCATGCCCGGAATGATGGATACCGTTTTGAATATCGGATTAAATGATAATACAATTAAAGGATTAATAAATAAAACCGGAAATGAACGCTTTGTCTGGGATTCTTACCGGCGTTTTGTCCAGATGTACGGTGATGTTGTTCTGGGAATGAAACCGGCATCTAAAGAAGAAATCGATCCTTTTGAAAAAATCATCGATGCGCTCAAAGAGAAGAAACAGGTTACTGACGATACGCAATTAACTGCTGATGATCTGAAAAACCTGGTGATGAAATTTAAAAAAATAATAAAAGAATTCACCGGATTTGATTTTCCTGAAGATCCCAAAGAACAACTTTGGGGTGCAATTTGTGCGGTTTTTGACAGTTGGAATACAGCACGAGCAATATATTATCGCAAGATCAATGAAATTCCTGATGATTGGGGAACAGCAGTCAATGTTCAAGCTATGGTGTACGGCAATATGGGTAATAATTCCGCTACAGGTGTTGCTTTCACCAGAGATGCGGCTACAGGGGAAAATATATTTAACGGTGAATACTTGATAAATGCTCAAGGTGAAGATGTTGTCGCCGGCATTAGAACTCCTCAACAAATCACTCTCGAGGGTTCGAAAAGATGGGCGGAACTTCAATTTATCGATGAGCAGAAAAGAGCAGAAAATTATCCTTCTCTGGAAGAGACAATGTCGATATCGTATCAGGAACTTTATGATATCGAAATAAAATTGGAAAACCATTACCATGATATGCAGGATCTTGAATTTACAATTCAGGATGGTAAACTATGGATACTCCAGACCCGGAATGGAAAACGAACCGGTTCGGCAATGGTCAAGATGGCAATCGATATGTTTAACCAGGGTTTGATCGATGAAAAAACAGCTATTTTGAGAGTCGAACCTAATAAATTAGATGAATTATTACATCCTGTTTTCGATGCTGAAGCGATTAAAAAAGCAACTGTTATTGCTCAAGGACTTCCCGCATCTCCCGGAGCTGCCTCAGGACAAATAGTTTTCTTTGCGGAAGAGGCAGAAAAATGGGCATTTGTCGATAAAAAAGTTATCCTTGTTAGAATTGAAACATCTCCTGAAGATTTACGGGGTATGAATGTTTCTCAAGGTATTTTAACAGCTCGTGGAGGAATGACATCTCATGCTGCAGTTGTTGCTCGCGGTATGGGAAAATGTTGTGTTTCCGGAGCCGGTTCTCTTCAGATAGATTACAAAGCAAGAACTATGATCTGTAATGATCTCGTATTTCACGAAGGTGATTGGATATCTTTAAACGGAACGACCGGAGAAGTATATAAAGGAAAAGTAGAGACCAGAATTCCCGATATTAGTGGAAATTTCGGTAAATTAATGGATATTTGTGATAAACATACCAAGATGGGAGTCAGGACTAATGCCGATACACCTCGTGATGCAAAAGTTGCCCGAGATTTCGGAGCTAGCGGGATCGGTCTTTGCCGAACCGAACACATGTTCTTCGAAGGTGACAGGATAAAAGCTGTACGCGAAATGATCCTGGCAGAAGATGAAAAGGGACGAAGAAAAGCATTAGCTAAGCTGCTTCCGATGCAAAGAGAAGATTTCGAAGGAATTTTCACAGCAATGGAAAACCTCCCGGTAACCGTTCGTCTCCTGGATCCTCCCTTGCATGAATTTGTTCCCAAAAATGCAAAAGAACAAAAAGAAATGGCAGTAGAGATGGGAATTAATTTTAAAGAAGTTAAATCCAGAGTAGAATCATTATCAGAGATAAATCCGATGCTCGGTCATCGCGGCTGCAGGTTGGGAAATACTTACCCCGAGATAACGGAAACACAAACCCGGGCTATTATCGAAGCCACCCTGAATCTGAAGACAAAAGGGATCAAGGCAAAACCGGAGATCATGATACCTTTGATCGGAACAGTAGAAGAATTTAAATTGCAGGAAGAAATCGTCAGGAAAGTTGCGGAAGAAGTTTTTGCAGAAAGAAATGAGAAAATAGATTACCTGGTCGGAACTATGATCGAAATACCTCGCGCAGCACTTACTGCCGATAAAGTCGCTGAACATGCCCAATTCTTCAGTTACGGTACAAATGACCTGACACAAATGACTTACGGTTATAGCAGAGATGATGCCGGAAAATTTCTGAAAATCTATATCGAAAAAGGAATTCTGAAACACGATCCATTCCAGGTTCTTGACCAGGAGGGAGTCGGACAACTCGTGGAAATGGGAGTCATCAAAGGAAGAACAACCAGACCGGACTTGAAAATCGGAATCTGCGGTGAACATGGTGGAGAACCGAATTCAATCAATTTCTGTCATCGTATCGGGATGGATTATGTCAGTTGTTCACCCTATCGAATTCCGATTGCCCGTCTAGCTGCTGCTCAGGCTGCTCTAAAAAAATAATGACCGGATAATAAAAACCTTCAAGGTTATTACAGCCTTGAAGGTTTTTTTTCTGAAATCATCAAAAAAAAATGCTTGCTCCCAAACTCCAGGTTGGGTATATTAAGATCAAAAAAGCTCTCTCCCCCTTGAAAAGTTCATTAATGAAATCGAGCTTTTATTCCAAATGTTTTATTCCCGAAGTATTGGAATGTCCGGGAACAAGCTAATGACTCCCGAAGTGTTAAAATCCGGAAGTTCTAATTAAAATAATTCTCTAATAGAGATCACCTGTAAACTATGAAAACTTGAGTTAAGTTTGCTTAAGCTGGCTTGACTTAAGTTTCCCACGATCGACTATGACTCGAAACCGCTGATAATGTTTTTTCAACTCGTTGCTGCACTTACAAGTCGAAAACGAAAAAAAACCGACAATAAGGAAGAACTCTAATTTACATTTTCCTTTTCCAAAGCAAACCTGATAATCGAATGCAGTTCGTTATCTTCAAACGGTTTGATCAGGTAACCGTAAGGCTTGGTCTTTTTTGCTTCCGAGATCGTATTTTCATCAGCATAAGCCGAAATATAGATCAATGGAATCCTATGATTATCCAGGGTATGTTTTGCTGTCTGGATACCGGTTAGTTCTCCTTCCAGCATGATATCCATTAAGATCAGGTCGGGAGAGAGCTCGGTAATTTTCTTGATGGCGGCTTCTCCGGAAGAGACGATCGCAGGAACTTCATACCCGAAATTATTTAGAGTCATCTTCAGGTCTTGAGCAATGATCTTTTCGTCTTCGACTATTAAAATTCCTGCCATGTCTTTTTTACATGTCCTTTTTTTGTTCATAAAACTTAATCATTCTTTTCTATCATGATGATCTGAATCTCACCTTTGTAGATAATGATTATGTAATCTTCGAATTTATAGATTTTCATTTTATTCCTTTTCGATTATGAAGATTTCACCGTCAACTTCAACAATAACATAATCTTCATTAAAATCTAAAACTTCAAATTCCGTACCTTCGAGTTCCTCGATGGTAATATATTCGATTTCATCATCCAGGTTTTCTTCGATAACAAAAACCACATCATCCTTTACCGAAGCTTCCAAATCTGCTAATGTGAGAGCATAACTTAACGAGTTAAAAGTTACAACAATCAGCAGTAAAATCGTGCATAAAATCTTACGCATTTTTCCCCCTTTCATATTAATATGTCAAAAAAGTAGAAAGTGTGACAACACCACTCAAAAAAAATTATTTTTTTTTTTAGAAATTAGATTTGAGTCCACTCTAAAAAACTTATTTTTAGAAAAAGTGAATCTGTTGAAACAGTTAATGTGTTTTTCTTTTTTCATTAACCACCAACTTAATTTGGTGATTAATAATAAGATAGAAACCTCCAACCGATTCATCGGTTTCAAATTAATTAATGAATTTTCTAACATATCACTAATCATTCAATTTTTAGAGTAAATTCAGATTTTCAGTTACTTATTTTGAAGTTTCTACAATGTAAATTTCTTCATCGATAACGACAATTGTATATCCGGGACAGTGATAAATTCTCATGATAACCCCCTTTTTAAATTTGTCTGCGAAGTTTTTATTTATTTATTTTGTGTCAATAATATCATTCGAAGAAATGTCATTGGATCATTCAAGATTAGTTAGTGTTCATCCGTAAACTCATCCCCTGCCCCTCTCTTGAACCATCTTTAATTCTCCCTTTAGTAAAGGGAGATGAAATAGATTTTTTGAGATTAGAAGAGAGGGGAGAATTTGGAAACACGAATCCCTTTATCCATCAGTATTTCTCCTCTTTGTCAAAGACAGTGTCCGGCTTTTGACGGAGGGATTAGGGGAGTTTGTGATAAAAAAAACGACTCTAGGGATATACTCCGGTAAGTATTTATTGTGAAATAGTATCCATAAAATATTGTCATTATTAAATTTCTTGACAATGATTAATGTTTTAAAGTTTAAGGTTAGTAACAAAATTTTTAAATGTTTATGGAAGTGAAGTAATTATGAATTATAATGAACAGGAATTTGCCGAAGTTCAAAAACTCGCTTTTAATTATGCTTTTTATAGAACCGGAAATAACGATGCATCCCATGATATTGCATCCCAAACTTCCAGCCTGTTTCTTTTGAAAAAAAACACCATCAAAAAAGAGAATTTCAAGGGTTGGACAATCCTTACCTGTAAGAATTATTGTAATACCTATTTTAAGAATCAGAAGAAAAAAGACAAATTCGAAAGAGATAATCGAAAAAACCTTATCCGAGAAATATATAAACAATCAGATATCGAAAGAGATGAAACTTTAGTATCTGCTTTTAAAGATTCTCTTGCATCTCGCTCCAGCAAGGAATTAAGATTGATATTGTTTTATTTCCAATGCAACCAGAATATTGCTGAAATGCATAAAATTATCGAAAGCTCTTATGCAGCCTTAAGACAAAAAATATCCCGTATCAAAAGAACTCTGAAAGCAGAAACTTTTATTAAATTAGGAATTATAGGTACTAAAAGGATTGTTACTCCGCAACTTAATGCATTAATCATGATGTTTCTAACCAGATTCAAAGAAAATCTGGAAAATAATTCTCTTCATAAAATGCATTATTACTTCTCGGAGATTGAATTAAATAAGTATAATCCTGATTATAGTATAAAAAAAATTTTAAATTTTGAGATTGAGATCAATGATTCTGTTTATATTGTTTGGCTTTTTTTTAAAAATAAAAAAAACATACCGGAATCATTTTATATTAAATTCCATGTTAACGAAAAAAACCATTTAAAAATAATTACACCGCCAACAAAACCTAAAAGATTCGTTCATATCAAATCAAATTCAGAAGAAGGAAAGTTAATTAAAGAATTATTAATAAAATATCCTCCTAAAAAAGACGGCACAATGGGAGTACCTTCCGAACTCATAGCACAGATAATGAAAAAAGTTGAAGAAAAGCAATTAAAAGATAAAAGCCGATAAAATATTTTTAGAATTTTTAATTCAAAATCAACATCTTCCGCACTGATCTTGTTTCATCATCAACATTCAACTATAAAAATAAACATAATTGGAAACAGTCATTCTTTCGACCACCTGTCATGGTGAGCGGAGACGAACCATTATTCATCTATCCTTCGACTACGCTCAGGATGACAGGAAACTCCGAATGACATACTGACATGGTGAGCGGAGTCGAACCATCAATAATTAACTATTATTCAAGGATACTTTGATTATTACATAATTATAACAGGTACAATCAGCAAAACCTTCTTCCATGAAATAAGAAACATGGATCACAGATCCAACATTATAAACCGAGAGGTCCTCGATTGGAGCTCCAAAAGTAGCGACTCGATAAACTACCAGAACATTATCATTAAAATAATTGCCGGGTAGAACGAGATCGAGAGAAATATTGGCTTCCTCAAAATCCTGGAGTTCTATCAGGTTGGTAATCAGGAAAAAACTATAAAGGTCATCGTAAATTCCGCTGTCTTCTTGGTCATGGATTTCAAAAGATGTAACCATGTTCAAATCCATTTCCGTATCAAAGATATGCACTGTTCTATCACCTGATACTTTTGGACAGGATACATTTATCAAACCTGTAACCAGTATCAGTGATATTTTTATGTTTAAACCGGAAAATTTCATAATGAACTCCTTTTTTGAATTTAAATAATATCTAATAATTACTATCAAATTTGAAGAAAAACCTCCCCGGGGAAAATCGGTAAAAATAAAAAATTAAGACATATGCAAATTTATTTTTATAACTGTCCTGTCAAATCATATTTTGATTCCGGATATTCTCATAAAAAATAAATCCTTAAAAAATCCACTCAATTCTCCTTCATAAGGGGGAAACATAAAAGGGACTGAACCTTAAAAGTCCTCTCACCTCTCTCCAATCTCCTATCTCCTGATAACTACCATCTTCCTAACTGCCTTCACCTCCTCATCTATCACCAACTTGCAGATATACTGCCCGGAAGAAGCATGTTTCCCATTATCGTCTTTCCCATCCCAACGACATGTGTATTCTCCCCGCGAAGCAAAAGCATCCATCAAAGATTTCACTTTTTGCCCCTTGATGTTGTAAATATCGAGTTCGACATTGCATGATGCGAGCAGATTAAACTTGATCGATGTTCGATGATCACGGTCATTTGGTTTGAAGGGATTAGGATAGACCGAAATATTAATTCTTTCATTATTAATTATTAATTCTTCATTAACTTGATTTCCCTGATATTCATACGCTCCCATATCTACTGTTTCGCCAACGATGCGGGGATTACCTGCAAGGTCGTATTCCGGGAGTTCGATCCCTTCCGGTAAGTTTAGTGTTCCCGCGTCTATGCAGGGAGAGGAAGAGGTGAGGGCATAGGGAAATTCACTGTCTATGTCCCACATGGGATCTTCATCGATATTTCCGGTTTGCCAATCCACAAAATTATTCCCAAGCAAACCGATTCCCCATTCTCCACCTTCGACGAGGGAATGACCTACTGTTAAAGAATTCGTTCCATACTGTCCGTCTAATAGAATTTCCATCGGATAGTCATCATAAAGTATAGAGTTTATAATGTTTAAATTTACACCTTCGCTTAGTACTACTGCTCCTCCTGATGGTTCTGTCGTAAAATTGTTGCCGATAGTACTATTTATAAGATTTACACCATGATAGCCGGATAATCCATTATTACTTATCGATAAGGCAGAACAACTTGCAGGCCAATCCACATTATAATCCGTATTTTCCGTGATTTCCGTGTTTATTATATCTACTCTTAAAGAATCTAAATAATGACTTTTTAAAATATGGATTCCACCACCTGTGAATATATCCGTATGGTTTGCTTGCACATTGTTTTTTATCAAACAATTTTCAATGATGATGTGATGAGAATATAAATCACTCCAAATCGATGATGCTCCATTACCGGAATTATCTACTATCTTAACATTTCTTAAGTATGAATTTGATTCTGAAATCCTAACAATATCATAAAGTCTGATATAGCTACAATCAGTGATATATATGTTTTCCAAAAGAAATTCTTTATTCTTTCTTAACTGTATGGAAGAAAATTCATATCCATTAATACACTTCAAATTTTTCAGACTATAATAATTGATTATATCCCAACCATAAATATGACCTGATATATCTTCAGCATCGAGAATAGTATTTTCCATCGATTCACCAATAATATTAACTGCATTTTTTGGCTGAAGGGGAAAATACTGACCATTAATGGAAGGAGAATAAATTCCATCGGCTAAATATACTGTATTTTGATTTAATGTATCTGCTCTAACCATCGCTAGAGCATAGGCAATTGTCTGCAAAGGATCATCCTGTGATAGACCAGAATTATTATCATCTCCATCCGGATTGACATATAGATCGGCATTTATTTGTTCGATTTTTCCGTGTAAAATATCAAAAGTGATTTCTCCAGGGACATAATGACCTCCACTATCACTGGCAAAGAGATAGTATCTATCTGGATCGATAACAGTAAATGTATCTACAATTATCTCCTGGGGAGGGCAACTAACTGATTTAAAAACATCGAACCAACGGCAGCATAATTAAGATAAATGCTATTTTTTGTTTCATTATCATAGGAAATATTAGAATTCTGAGATATACTTATGCCTCCTCCAGTTTTAAAAGAATGATTGTGTTTGAATGTATTTCCAATCAAAGTAGCAAATGAATTCATTAAACATAATCCACCTCCATAAACGGAGAAATTTTTTTTTATTAAACATTTTTTAATTAAAGTATTAGAATTGTCTGAATAAATACCACCTCCTCTTGTACCAAATGAGTTATAATAATAACCAGAACCATTTTCAATTGTAAAACCAATGATCTGACTTTCTCCGTTTTCTATATCCTGAATTTTTATAACACTATCCAGATGATTACCATCAAGAATTGTATTTGAGATGTAAGTTTCATCCTCTGTTACTAAGTATAGACTTGCCAGAACTATGTTCATATTCACGATGAAGAGGTTTTCATAATATATTCCCGGATAGACTAAAACCGTATCTCCGTTTACAGATGCATCTATGCCTAGCTGGATAACAATAAAATCGCCTGTACCGTCTTGTTTAATTTCGATGATGGTGGAGATCAGCAACGAACAAAACAAACAAAACGAACAAAGAAAAATACTTTTCAGGGATTTTTTATTTTTCATGATTGCTCCTTTGTGGATTGGAACTTGTGAAGTCTTTGAGACTTAACAAGTTTGTTCATTCAACCAATGTTAAGATCGATTTGATCATACTTCTTCAATTTTTTCTACCTATGAAAAGTGATTATTTACTATTTACTCAAGATTGGAATCTTGAGTTACAAATTCCCTCCCCCGCAAAAACGGGAGAGGGTACGGGTGAGGATTTATCTCATCAAAACCATGCGTTTAGTAACGACATTTTCTCCGGATTCCAATCGATAGAAATATACACCCGAAGCCAGGGCATTTTGATCATTATCTTTTCCATCCCAGGTTACTGTGTAATTTCCTTTTGTTTGATTACCGTTAAAGAGTGTTTTCACTAATTGACCTTTCAGGTTATAAATTTCCAGTTTATGGTTTCATCGTTCGGGATATTATAACTGATCGATGTATTCGGCTTGAAAGGATTAGGATAATTCTGATGAAGGACGATGTTTTCGATTTCCTGTTCTCCAGGTTCCAAAAGTTCACCTAGAATAACTGTCGAATATTCCTGATTACCACCGATAATCGTTCCTTCGATATATCGACCGGATTTCTCGTCAAAGACAAAGTAGTTATCTATACGACAGGATCTTCCTCTGCCTTCATAAATTTCGAAAGTCAGTTCAAAACCTTCCCGGTTCATTTGATCCGAATAGACGAGAATTTGTTCGGCTGTTTCATCGACAACTACTGCTCCCACGCAGATCCCGTTTTCAAACACACCGATCTCCTGGATTCCTTCCTCTATATCCATTACATCTATGACTTCATAATCGGGCTTATCAAGGAAAGTATAAAACACCGTATCAGGTCCATTATCTTTTTCTCCAACTCCGGTGGGTGCATTATTATTCCAGACCAGGTCAAAACTTTCTTTAACTCTGACGATATATCCTTTTCCATAATGTAAAGGTCTGATCTTCATACTCGGTTTTGGTTCACCTCCATCACGAGGATAACTCATATCGAGATAAGTCCAGTTTTCTGCTTTGATGGAATAAATATCATCCCAACGATTAAAACCGCTAGTATCATAAAATGCTTCGTCGATATCCTGGGTATAAGGAATATAATAACCGATCCAGTTATCCTCTCCTGCATTAAGTGTTATGACATGGTTTGCCGCAAGTCTTGAACCAGGTAAAGGCAAATGATATGTTCCACCTGTTTTTGGATAGAATTTATAACATTTCCAGGATTGAATCTCGTAATCATAAGGATTCCATAATCCTGTATTTTCGTCATAAGTAAACACATCAGTTTTATGTAAAAGGGTTAAATCAACCAGAGGGATCAAGTTTCCAAATACGGTTCTTGCCAGAGTACCGTAGTTATCCGGTAACCTGGGACAGGAAATGTAATTCCAGTGTTCTCCCCGGCTGAGTTTCATGTCGATTATTGTCGGATAGCAGCCCATATCTCTTTGTGTTCCGTCATCGTCAAATTCATCAGGATCACCTGTATCGATGCAGGGGCTTCCTTCTAATAGCCAGTATTCGTATCCATAAAGATCGCAATAAAGCGGGTATTCATCGAAAATGCATCCATCTCCAACAATGCTGGAATTTCCAACATTATAGAAAGCACAGTATTCAGTATTGGAATTGTTGTCATTATCAGGAACTGCAGAAAACTCAATATCAGAAAATATACAGTTATTTGTTTCAAGAATACCGGATAGATATTCGAGTGATATACCTTGATAACAATCATCAAATGTATTGTTACTAATAGTAACATCTAAATTATAACTTGAATCTGAGATATTGATTACAGCTTCAGGACATGACTCGTTTTGATTATTAACAAATAGATTCTCATCGATTATTAGATGTATTTCCGGATCGATATATGGGTAATCAGCGTTCCAACCGATTGCATGAGCATAAATCACGCTGTTATTGTATGTTTGCTCAAAGAAGTTGTTGATGAACATACAATCTTTAATGATTACATCAATATCTCCTTCATAAACATATATTGCACCACTGCTGTGTAAGGCTTTATTATCCTCAAACATACAGCCTTTTATCATAACTTCTTGTCCTATCCAAATGAGAATTGCACCACCGACATCAGAGCAATCTTCGTTTTCATTTGGGTAGCATTGCCGAAAACGAAATCCCTCTATTTCGGTATTCGTAGCCCAATGGACTGTAATACCTCGTGCTTCATACATTGTAGTTATCGTGCAGTTTTCCCATCCTCCTTCGGAAATCAAATGAATGCTGCTATTTATCTCGATTCCACCATAGTACCAGCCGTCTCCAACTGAAACAGTATCATTTTGAGCTGCAGCATCGATTCCTTCTTGTATGGTTTCATAATCATCATCTGGATCATATCCGACATAGATGATTTCCGTGAATAATGCTAATGAAAAGATGATCATTAACATTATTATAGTGTATTTGCGATACATAGTTTTTCCTCCATAAAATTTTTTGTTTTTCCTGCTTTTATACAACTTTCTCTTTCCCTGCCAAACAGAATACAGAGAGGAACTAGTCCTCAAATCAAAAATCGAGGACAGAGAAGTCAAGTGAATTTAAATTTTTTATAGAGGATTATTCTACATGTATGTATTTAGAATAAAAGGAGTTAGAAGTTTGTTCATATCTTCTCATCAGATTGATCATAAATATTATTCTTATAAAACTCAAGAAGTCCATTTGCGGTTTAACCGCCTTACATAATCACATATTATTTCTATAATTTACAGGAAATAATTCTGCTCCGGTAGTGTTTCCGTTCATAGATTCCGGTTCGAGCTGGAAAATCACCCAGCCGTAAACAGAATCCGGGTTATTATAATCATCTTTTTTGATCCAATCACCGTAAAGATCTCTCCTGATAATATCCGGGTTAATATCGAATATGATCTCCCCTTTCCTCCAGATTTTCAGGATAATACCGGGATCAAATTCTTCCCTTATTATTTCTTCCGGGTACGACATGATTTCTCCTCCAAGACAAATTTGAGAAGACAATATATTTTCATTATAACCAGATTTCACTGAATAGAATTCTACTCAACCGAACTTATTAAATAGAATTTATCCGGAAACTAAAGTTTCGAGCTGTAAGAAGGTATCAAACTGCGTTTGACGATCGCCATCATCTTGGAATAAGATGCCGACTTGAAACCACCAATAAGGGCTTTTTTCAACTCGTCTCCGGCAACTCCCCGATCACAAATAGAAAAAAACGAGATACTTCCTACTGACACAATTTGAATTATTGATTACGGAGCGATCCCTCCGACATATTATGTGTTGAAGGGATCTAACTCCAGGGGATCCATTTATATGGAATTAAATTTATTTTTCATTCATTCAGAGCATATTTGATCGTGTCAAAAAGTTGATCGGTTTCAAAAGGTTTTAACAGATATCCGGAATTTTCTATACTTTGAATACCCTGATATGTATAATCATCTGCATTTCCAGTCATAAAAATGACTGGAATGTCCTGTTTTTCTTTAATTAAAGAAGCAGCCTCGATACCATTCATTTTCCCGGCAAGTTTGATATCCATTAGAACCAGGTCGGGTTCTTCTTTTCTTGCCAGGATGATCGCATCTTCGGCAAATTCCGCAACTGCGACAATATCGTATCCGTTTCCTGATAATAAAATCCTGATATCTTCGGAAACGATACATTCATCTTCCACGATCATGATTTTTGACATCATTCCCCCTTGTTGATGATCATCAACCGACCATTCTTATCATGTTACGCGTCATCTCCTTTCCTTTGCACCAGTGATTGATCTTACTCTTTTTAATACACTCATTACAAAAAACACCGCCTAATGGTTTTGAGATTTGTCTGATCATGGTTCTTCCCTGCGGGTAATCCGAACACTCCTTTATCCAATGCCAAACATCGTCCATTTTATTTCTTCGATATTCCTTCATTTTTTACCCATCTCTTCTGGAAAAAAATCAATCATAAACTACATAAATCTTTCCTTTGTAACGAACAATTGTATATCCCGGTCCAACTTCCAGGATTTCATATTCTTCACCTTCGAGTTCTTTCCAGGTGATTTCCGGGTATTTGTTCGGGTCATAGCAGTAATAGATTTTTTTCTTTTTTTCCTCATAATTTTGTTGACCGAAAACCAGGTAAACCATTTTTGGATCCGGTTGCTGGTAGATAAAAGTTCTTTCCATGATTCTTTCCTCCTTTTACATAAATTTACGGAAAAGAAATTAAAATGGGACGGAATCAGGGTTATTTAATATAAAAATAAGGAGTTACAAAAGTAACTCCCGAAGGATTATTTATGGATGTAAAAGAGTACAAAAAAATTACAAACCTGGCTGCTTCCGCAATAATGAAATTCATCTCTAATGCCGATGATATAAGAGATCTATCCCATACTGTCGCCATTAAATATTTCCTCAATGAACAATCTATCGATAAAAAAAATGAAAATAATTGGATTTATACCTGCGCAAAAAATGCAGCCATCGATCTCAAAAGAAAAAAGACTATTGAATCAAAAGAAGGCACCGCTCATTTTGAAGATTATGAAAATGTGATCACACAGACCATACTCGATAAGAAAAAAGATATTTCTCTTGCTGAGATACTGTCCAAATACGGAGGATCACTCAATATCCGTGAAAAAAAATTAATAGAGCAATTTGTGAAAAACGGATATAAAATAAAAAAACTATGGCGCGGGAAAAACATAAGTTATGACAGTTTAAGAAAGAAAGTGTATCGCTTAAAGAAAGAACTTCTTGCCGAATATAATAAACAAAAAGGAATGATAACATCGGAATCTATCATCGGTGCAAGATTACATGAAAATATCCTGTATTTTATAAAGCAATTTAAACAAGCAATGTTCGAAAACTCTATCGAAAGGATAACCTTTTATATCAGAGATTGTGAAAAACCGGTAATCCTGCCGGATTTTAATATACTCGAAATCATTGAATACGACATTCAATTAATCGATAATCAAAAATATAGGGTACATGTATATCATCTTAATGAAAAAAGAAACTTTGATTGCTTCATCATGGAATTTGAAGTTTATAATCAAAACTCGATCAAGATAGTCGATTTTCCTCGGAAACCTTCCAAAATCATCCAGTTTGATAAGGAAGATGCTTCATCAGAATTTCTTAAAAAAATCAAATCCGGCGATATTGGAATGATCGAACTTTCCGAAGATGAACTCAATGAATTACTGGAAGCGGAAGTAGAGAATAAAGAAATTATATTTGAAAAAAATAAAGATAACTCCAAATAACAAACAAAACTGAAAAAATTCTAAATATCAAAATACAAATCTTAAATAAATCCCAAAACTCAATAAATAAATAATGAACATTTCCCATTTCGTTTTATTGAACCCTTTCAGGATTCTGATCTGTATTTTTTTGTACCACAGGTTTCAAATGTGGTAATTCAGATTAAATCCCTGCGGGATTTCATTGATTTCTGTCGGAGTATCAAATACTACTTGAGTATAACATAATTTTAAAAGAGTAAAAAAAATACTCCGAAGGAGTTAAATGTTATTAACTACGGGTGAAACCCTTAGATTAGACGGAAATGAGGATCAAGTTTGAAAGACTTGAATAACAATATAACAGACAGATTCTACGAAGCGGGAAATGTTAGCAAATAATAAATAAATTTATAAGATTGTTATTTTAAAGAGAGCATCATTATTTCCAAAAAAGTGAATTAAGTCAGATAATAAAATCCCGACAGAAGAGATATTATCACAAACGGGAATTTCTAAATCAATAGTAATGGTTTTATAAAAAAGACAGAGATCGTCAATCTGAGTCCGGAGGTTTTACAAAGGAAAGAATCTCATAACTTGATTGTATTTAAGTTCTTTATCCCGAAAATCGGGACTCGAGATGATAGATTTCAGCGATTGTTGTCTTTTTACAAGATCGATAAAAAAAAATATCTAATTTCTAAAATCTAATGTCTATTAATGCTTAATATATGCTTTTCCGATAATATCGAGAAGTTCTCTTTCATCAAAAGGCTTATTGATGTATCCAAGAGGATTTGTTTTTGCAGCTTTTTTCCTGGTTTTTTCATCAGAATATGCAGTAACATAAATGACCGGGATATTATAATCCACCCTGATCTGTTCTGCTGCCTGCACACCATCGACTTCACCGTCCAGCATTATATCCATCAAAATAATATCGGGATGAAATATTCGGGCTATCTTTATGGCTGATTCACCTGTGGTTGTAATACCTATAATATTATGACCGAGAGCGCTTAAAGTCAGCCTGAGATCTTCGGCAATAATTTTTTCATCTTCAACAATTAAAATTTTAGACATAGATAAGTTTCCGCTACTTAATTGATTTTTTCTTAAGACCATTTTTATTCCTGAATTTCATCACAAAAACAGCACCGTGTGGATTATTATCCTCGACAGATATCTCTCCACCGTAATGCTCGATTGTTCTTTTAACGATATACAGCCCAATTCCGGTGTTTCCGGTGTTTCCATATTTGAATCTTTCCTGAAAAACTTTAGCCTTGATCCTGTCAGGAACTCCTGAACCATAATCAGCAATCCTGACTTCGCAATAATCTTTCATTTTTTTTAGTGAGATATCGATTTTATCTGTTTTCGCATGAATAGCCGCATTGCTGATGATATTATCAAAAACAGAAGTAATCGCATTATCAACCAGAACATGACAGTCACCGGTAATATTGAACTTGATGTAGTTATAATTGACGATCACTTGATTTATAATTTCTCGAAGACTTAACATCTTGCTGCTGTCGGAGGATGAAATAAAAGTTTCCAATTCTTTCATACGCTTGATCAGTTCAACACTTTTGGAAACATAAGTGGAAGCTTCACCGAGAACTTCTTCATCTTTCATCGTTTTATATATTCTGAACGCACTATTTATGACTGCTAAATTATTCATCAGATCATGTCTGAGTATCTTATTGATCAATTTAAGGTGTTCCTGGTGCAGGGCAAGATCATCTTCTGCTTTTTTTCTTTCTTCGACTTCATGTTGAAGTTTACTGTATATTTGAGCATTCTTCAAAGCAGTTGTGGCAAATGCAGCAAAAGTTTCAGTAAGAGAAAGATCTCCCGGAGTGAATATTGGTCCGATCCGATCGAGAGTTATAACTCCTGATACTTTATCTCTGATAATAAGTGGAGCAACGATCAATCTTTCATTTTTAAGGATTGAAGTTCCGGGTATTTGAAATCCTTTTGTGTGCGGTCTCGTATCATTGAAGATCAAACATTTTTTCTGTAAAACTGCTTCACCTGTCAAACAAGTATGAACATTAAGATTGATCGCCATCACTTCTTTTTCATAGGTCGGATCGACAACAACCATCGGAACGAGAGTTTCACCATCCTTTTTGAGGGTATAGATCGCACTGCCGTGAGTATTTAGAATCTCTTTTGCACCGTGACAGATCCTGGTCAACACTTCTTTGAGATCCAGGCTCGAGGACAAATAGCGAGATGTTTCCAGAATTTGTTCTAATTGCTGAGTTTTTCTCAGCTCTGATTGTTCAATTTTTTTCCGTCCCGTGATATCCTTAGCGAAAATAATAAATTGTCCGACATTATTGGAACGATCAAAAATCGGATAAATACTTATCTTATAAATCCGATCACCATTTTTATCCTCATAGCTGACAGGAACTCCTTTTTCAATAATTTTTTCTATTTCTTTTTGAAAAATTTCAGTAGATTTCTTACTTAAATAATCAAAAAAAGATTTTCCAGGATGATCAGGATCATTATGGCAAAATATTTGTAGTGCTTTTTCATTACAGTTTACTATCTTCCCTTTGTTATCGACAATAATGACCAAACTGGCGAGAGTATTTAGAAGAGTATTTAATGTCTTACCGGTGGTTATAGCTGATTTTTCCATTATTCTATTTTTTGAATATTAATATGATTTTTCAGATATTTTTAGTTTAAATCTGAAAATATCTTATCATGGGTTTAACCTGATAATATTTATCGCCTGGACTCCTTTATCGGTTTCCATCAGATCAAATTGTACTTCTTCATCATTTACCAGAAATCTTCTTTCTTTATCAGAATTTGTAACGATAGATTTCCAGTGCACAAAAAATTCTTTACCTTCTTCGGAAAGAATAAATCCATATCCCTTTGTGTCGTCAAACCACTTTACTTTTCCCTTCATTTTTTTTCCTTTAAAATTAATTGTTGGCAAAACTTAAACTTTATGAAAAATATGCAAGCATTTTTTCAAGTAATTATAATTTATTCTATTATTTCCAGTAAATAACCTGTTTTTATGATAGAGAATAATTTGATTATATCTTCATTTCACATACGCATACAACCATGAGATATAGGACTCCCGATCATATTTTCCAGCTGAGTTCCACGCATAAAAATCCCTCGTTTCAGGCTGTCGATATTTTCTCCGAGATTAATATCTCTATCCAGATCCGCTAACACAAAAATCCAGGTAGTGATCAGATCGTTTTTGATTTCATCTTCAAGACTTGCGATTTCTCCGCTGAATTTTTTCTTTTGAAAATTCCATATAAAGGAACACCTTCTCCGATTTTTTCTACGATCCGGTTGAGTTCCCAAAGGAGTTTTATTACTGCCTTCCCTGTTTCCAATCCCATTCTTTGAGGTTGATATCCGGTATTCTTTAATTATCTTGTATCGCTTTAGAACATATAGTTTTTGATTGGATATTTAAGCAATTAGAAACGGTTGGTTTGTTTTCAATCGTTGAGTTTGAGTTAATTTCTTAAAAACAGTTTTGATTTTTTCTCTGTCCATTGATATTCCTTTTTCCGATTCATTAAAATTATATAAACCTTCGGGATTCGCCAAACTTGAAAGTCTCAATACGAACTTGATAAAAAAACTTTTTTCAAATCCGGTAATTATTTGTCAAAATAAAACAAATTTATTTACAATAATCAACACCTTCTTTTTTGTGATTTTATAAAAAAGGTTTGTATGAGCAAAAAAAAATTAGCAAAAAATATCGGTTATATGTCCATCGCTGTTTTTTTCAGCAGGATTTCAGGACTTATCCGCGATATTGTCATGACATCTTTTTTTGGTACGACCTATGTTGCTGATGCTTTCCAGGTTGGATACCAGATCCCGAACCTGCTCAGAAAACTTTTCGGAGAGGGAGCACTTTCAGCAGCTTTTATTCCGATCTACAATGAAATCGCAATCAATAAAGGAAAAAAACAGCAATTTGCTTTTGCCTTGAATGTTCTTTCTCTTTTAGTATCATTCTTGATCATTCTTTGTTTCCTTGGAATAATTTTAGCGCCAGTAATTGTTCAAATCCTTGCTCCGGGATTCGATGAACAAACTTATCGACTGACCGTAAATATTTCTCGTATTATGTTCCCTTATTTAATATTTATCGGTTTATCTTCGACTTTGATCTCTATCTTGAATTCTCATGGTTTTTTCTTTATTCCCGGTTTATCATCCGCATTTCTAAATATAGGAATTGTCGGGAGTCTGGGTATTTTTATCCTTTTAAAAGAAAATTCATCTTTGGAGAACAAGATCATTATTGCTTCTGTGGGTGTTCTTTGCGGAGGGTTTTTACAGGTAATTATCAATTTACCTTTATTGAGAAAAATCGGATATCATCTTAAATTAAATCTAAAATTTAGTTCCGAAGCTATCAAATCTGTTTGGATCAGGTTTTTACCCGGTGTTGTCGGTTTGGCTATTCGCCAGGTAAATCTGGCTGTCGATCTTATTCTGGCATCGCTTTTAACAACCGGAAGTATTGCTGCTTTGAATTACGGAAATCGCTTAATGCAGTTACCTCTGGGAATTTTTGGAGTTTCCGCGGGAGTTGCTGTTCTGCCTTTATATTCAAAATATTTCGTGGAGAAAAAATGGCAAAAACTCCGGGAAAGTCTTCATTTTTCAATCATTTCCCTAAGCTTTATTATGCTGCCAGTAACAGCGATTTTAGCAGGACTCGGTAAAGATTTCATCAGGATACTATTTATGCGGGGAGCATTCGATGCAAACTCTCTCGATATGACTTATAAGGCTCTGCTTTTCTATTCGTTAGGTTTAGTTTTCTTTAGTTATAATAGACTACTCATTCCCATTTTTTATGCGAACAAGGACACAAAAACTCCTGTAAAAATTTCTGCTTTTATTGTTGTTATCAATATTATTTTGAATATAATTTTAATGCAATACCTGCAGCATGCGGGATTAGCTTTTGCAACCACAATCTCAGCAATTATCCACTTTTTTGTACTGAAGTATTTTCTCAGGAAAAAGATCCCGCAATTCGTATTTCCCCGAATTTTTATGGAAATAAATAAAATCCTTATTTTGTCTGCTTTACTTTTTCTAGGATTGAATCTATTAAGTAATTTCTTTACTGCGTCTGATTTCCGGGCAACGATTTTGAGAATAATTATTTCCATTTTTATCAGTATTGTTTTTTTCATTTACGGTTCACAAATATTGCAGATCGAGTTCAGTAAAGAGATCATAAAAAAAATATGGCAAAAATTTCACAAAAATTAAAAGAAAAACTGATCTTACTTCCTGATAAACCGGGTGTTTATTTAATGCGGAATTCGTCCGGAAAAATTATTTATATCGGCAAAGCAAAAATCCTTAAAAACCGTATCCGTTCTTATTTTTCGGGAACACCCACGGACAATAAAACACAGCAGCTGGTAAGTTTTATTCATGATCTCGATTATATTATTACTCGCACCGAGCAGGAAGCCCTGGTTCTGGAAAACAACCTTATCAAGAAGCATAAACCGAAATATAATATTTTATTGCGGGATGATAAACAATATCCTTTTATCAAGGTAACTCTTCATGAACCTTTTCCACGAATTTTTGTAACCAGGCTCATCAAAAAAGATAAAGCAAGATATTTTGGACCTTATACGAAAGTGAAATCTGTTCGAAAAACATTACGGATGCTGGAATGGTTATTTCCGGTCCGAACATGCACGAGAAATATCCCGAACGGAAAACCAAATTTTGAAAGAGCTTGTATAAATTATCAATTAGGAAAATGTCCTGCTCCCTGTATCGGAAAAATTTCACAGAAAGAATATCTAAAACTGGTTCGTAATATGATCGACTTTCTAAAAGGAAGGAATGAGTCGGTTATCGATGATCTAAAACAGGAAATGGAAACTGCTTCTGCTAAATTGGAATTTGAAAAAGCAGCTCGATTCAGAGATAAGATCTTCAATATCCAAAAACTGAGCCGCACCCAGAATATGTTCTTTTCAGATCAAAAAAATCGGGATGTAATCGGAATCTACAAAGAAGAAAATAAAGCAGCAATCGCTATTTTGAAAATATTATCAGGAAAACTTCTGCATAAAGAAATCTATGCTATGGAAAATGTTCAGGGAAAAAACAAGAACCAGGTAATGGAGGCTTTTCTTAAACAATATTATTTCCATAAATTAGAAGAATTACCATTTCGGATCATTATCCAGGTCAAACCTGATGACTTTAACATATTGAATTCCTGGTTAAAAAAAAAATTGCATGTTCCTGCTCGTGGAGAACTGAAACAATTAACCGTAATGGCGAAAGAAAATGCTTTTAATTATATAGAAGAACAGAAACTTAAATACTTGAGAAAAAGCAATCGCACGGTTTTTCCTATCAAAGAATTAAAGGATAAATTAAATCTAAAAAAATTACCAAGGAAAATGGTTTGCCTGGATATTTCGACGATTCAAGGTTCAGATACGGTTTCTTCTGTTGTCTATTTTGAGAATGGAAAACCAAAGAAGAAAAAATACAGACACTTTATTATGAAGACCGTAAACGGTCAGGACGATTTCGCATCTATGGCAGAAACTTTGCAGCGCTACCTGGAAAAAGTTACCAAAGAAGATAAACCTGACTTGATCGTCATCGATGGAGGAAAAGGACAATTAAATGCTGCAAATTCCATTCTTATAAAAATGAAACAGGAAAATATCGAGATCATTTCTCTGGCAAAAAAATTTGAAGAAGTATTCTTACCAGGTTTGAAAAATTCAATAATTTTACCTCGTTCTTCTGCAGCTCTCAGATTATTGATCAATATCAGGGATGAAGCGCACCGTTTTGCCGTTACTTTTCATCGTAAAAGAAGAAGCTCTCGTTTATTTTCCAGCGAATTAGATAAGATCAAAGGAATCGGAGATGAAATAAAATTCCTTCTGTTAAAAGAATTCGGTTCGGTTGAAAATATAAAACACGCATCAATAAATGAAATTTCGGAAATAAAAGGGTTAGGAATCAAGAGAGCAAAAAAAATTTTAAGAGAATTATCTTGATTAAATTTTCTCTTTTTTGTTTTTTGCATTTCAGTTTGAAAAGAGAGTTTTATGAGATTGGGTTTTTTACCTCACCTTAATCCTCTTTTTCAGAAGGAGAGGAAACTTTCTCATCCCCAGACTCCTCAGGGTTTGTGAAAAATGTAACTCTTTCTTGTTCCCAAACTCCTGTTTGGGAATGATTTATTCAGAAATCCATTTTGATTAATTTAATAATTTGAGTGAAACGAGTTTTGCGTTCCCAAATAGGAGTTGGGGAACAAGATATCAACCCTCTTTAGATAATTATTTGGGAGGAATGCTTTGAAAAGATTTCTGATCTTTTTATTCATATTTTGCATTTTAGTTTTATCATCGGAACAGACCAAAATCGATAGCCTTAAACAGCAATTAAATTCTGCTCTCCAACCTGAGAAAGTTCAAATTCTAAACGATTTGTCATATTATCATTTAGAAAAATCACCCGAGATCTCAATCGATTACGCAAAAAAAGCATTGAATCTAGCTATAATTTTAAAAGACCTCGCGGGACAAGGAAATTCAGAGTATTATCTTGCTCTTGCTAACGAAAATCTGAATAAATTCGGAGTTGCTTTAAATCATTATATGGAATTACTTGAAATCCAAAAGAAAATCGGTAATAAAGAAGATATTGCCAGCACTCTGAATTATATTGGAATAACCTTTAGTAATTTGAGTGATTATTATATGGCTCTCGAATATTATAATAAATCAAAAAAGGTTTATCGAGAATTAAGTGACAGCATTGGTGTGGCTACGGTTTCTAATAACATCGGTCTTGTTTATGAAAGTTTTAGCCGGTTCGATAAGGCTTTATATTATCAATTGCATGCATTAAGGATCTATGAATCAATTGCTGATAAAGACGGTATAGCAACATCTTTGAACAATATGGGAAATATTTATCAAGGTCTAGGTGATTTCAATAAAGCATTAGATTTTTTCCGCCGGACATTAGATATCTATTACGAATTGGACGACAAATACGGATTATCGATGGCTTATAATAATCTCGGGATGGTATATCATGATCTGAAAGAAATCGATAAAGCTCATGATTATTATAATAAATCCCTGGAACTTGAAAAAGAAATCAAAGATCCGTTTGGTCTTGCCGGTTCGTATAATAACCTGGCAATTGTGTATGAAGATTTTAACCAACCGGAAAAAGCAGAAGAATATTATCTAAAATCATTAGAGATTTCGAAAAAGATCAAAGATAAATACAGTATTGCTAACACAAGCAATAATATCGGACATTTTTATATAAAGCAAAAACAATTTGATAAAGCATTCTCATATCTGGAAAACGGTAGAAAAATCTCTCATGATATCGGAACTAAAGACCTTGAAAAAGAAAGTTTTGACGGATTAGCCAAATTCTATGCAGCCACCAACAACTATGAAAAAGCTTATGAATTTTTTAATCGCTTTACAGAATTAAGAGACAGCATTTTTGCTACTGAAAAGAATCAGAAGATCGTTCACCTGCAAAATAAATATGAAGCCGAAAAGACCGAAAATCTAATTGATGCAATGAAAAAAGAACAGGAAATTCAAAACCTGATAAAAAAATATTTGATCCTCGGTCTTATCCTGATCTTATTGACTACAATTCTTTTGTTTTACCTTTATAATGAGAAAAAAAAGGAGATCACTCTCCGCAAAAAAGCGGAAAAACAACTGATCGAAAGCGAAGAATCTTTTCGCTGTTTAGCAGAGAATATTAAAGTTGCAGTTTTCACATTTAATGAAAAAGGTTATTTTACTTATGCAAATCCCGCAGCATCAAAGATCAGCGGTTATTCCAATAAAGAAATTCTTACAAAAAAGTTTTTTGAAAATGTTCATCCTGATTTCGTAGAATTAGTTAAGGAAAGGGCAGTTTCTCGATTAAAAGGGGAATCTGTTCCGGATAATTATGAGATCAAGATCATCAAAAAAAATGGTGAAGAAAGGTGGATCGAACTAGTAAACAATAGAATTACTATCCATGGTAAAAAAGTTATTCTGGGAACCGGTATCGATATCACTGAAAATAAAAAAGCACAAGCGATCCAAACCGTATTATATAATATCAGCAACGCTGTCAATACGACCACAGAAATCGAAGAACTTTACGATATAATCCACGATCAACTACATACAATTATCGATACAACTAATTTTTATATTGCTCTTTATGATAAGGAAACAAATATTATTACAGCACCATATTATAAAGACGAATTAAAAAAGACAACTCCCGAACCTCAACAATTAAAAACAGGTTTGACTTCCTATGTAATTAAAAATGAAAAATCTCTATTTTTAACAGTTAAAAAAAGAAAACAATTGATCAAAAAAGGTGTCGTTCCGGATATGAACTGGAAAAGCAAAATATGGGTGGGTGTTCCTCTGAAAATTAGAGATACGGTTATTGGAGCATTAGCAATTCAAAGTTATTCCGATGCAAAAACTTATACTAAAGACGATCTTGAAGTATTGGAATTTGTATCCGCACAAATCGCTCTGGCAATCGACAGGAAAAAAGCACAGGATGCTCTCAAAGAAAGCATTATCCGGAACCAGGCTCTTCTGCAAGCAATACCGGATATGATCTTTGTTCTGGATAAGAATGGAAAATATCTTGATTTTGAAGCAGAAAAAAACGGATTACTGGCTGTTCCGCGCGAACAAATTATCGGTAAAAGTATCATGGATACAGGCTTTAACGAATCCCAGGTCAAATTGATCTTGAATAAAATCGAAGCAGCTATTCAAAGCGGAACCGTTCAAACAGTTGAATATGAACTCGAAGTACCTGAAGGGCTGAACACATTCGAAGCCAGGATCGTTCCTTTGAACCGGAATAAGATCTTATCGATTGTCAGAGATGTAACCAACCAGAGAAAAGCAGAACAGGAATTAGTCGAAAGTGAAGAAAGATACCGGAAACTGTTCGATGCTTCCCCCGATCCGATCGTCGTTCATAGTAAGGGTAAACTGATTTCCGGGAATAAGGCGGCAGCTGATTTTATTGGAATCGATGATGCTGCTGCTTTATTCGGAAAACCAATAATCGATTTTGTTGCACCGGAATGTCTGGAAATCGTCAAAGAAAGGGTTCAACAGCTTTATACTGTTGGAACTCCCGTGGAACTTGTGGAAGAAAAATATATTACTCTCGATGGTACGATCAAAGATGTCGAGGTTTCTGCTATTCCTATAATTTTTAGAAATGAAAAAGCAGTTTTAGTAGCTTTCCGGGATATCACAGGTAGAAAAAGAAATGAAGAAAGAATAAGGAATTCTCTAAACGAAAAAGAAGTCATGCTTCAGGAAATCCATCACCGCGTGAAGAACAATATGCAAGTCATATCCAGCCTGCTCAACCTTCAGGCAAGATATATCCGGGACGATAAAGATCTGGAATTGTTCAGAGATAGTATCAATCGTGTCAAATCCATGGCTCTCATCCACGAAAAATTATATAAATCAGAGGACCTGGCAAGAATCGATTTTAGTGACTATATTCATAAATTAACTCGCAATTTATTTATTTTCTTTAAAATCGATATTAATAGAGTAAAATATGAAATAGAATTAGAAGAAATTTTATTGGATATTAATAAGGCAATTCCTTGCGGTTTGATCATCAACGAATTGTTATCAAATTCTTTAAAATATGCTTTCCCGGGAAATAAAAAGGGGCTAATTCAAATAAAAATCGATCACCTGGAAAAAGAGAACAAATATAAAGTTTTATATGAAGATAACGGAATTGGATTACCCGTGGAAATAGATATCAGAAACACCGAAACATTGGGAATACAGTTAATTATTACTTTAGTAAAGCAACTTCACGGTAAAATCGAACTCGATAAAAAGAACAGGTCAAAATATTTGATCGAATTTGTAGATACTTATGAGGAATAAAATCAAAAAAAAATGCAGGAAGGCTTTGATACATCCGTTAAGGAAAAAAAATGAAGAGTAAAGTAATTTTATATTTGATACTTTTAGTTTTTGGATCGACATTTTTTATTACGCTTGCTATCGGCAGTTATGCCGGAGCAAAAAAAAATTCTGTCCTGGAAATCCAGAAAGAACAACTTTTCCAGCAAATTAAAAAAGATTTCCAACTTTTCGATAAACTGCTTTTGCAAATCGAAAAAGATATTAATATAAGTCTCGAAAAAGCGATCATTTCTATAAATAATGTTCTGAATACAACTGCAAAGCGAGAAGAATCATCTCCTCGCGAATTGAAATTATTAGCTCAAAAATATGATGTAAATGAAATCTTTCTTATTAACGAGAAAGGTACAATATTCAACACTTCATTTGCACCGGATCTGAATTTCAGTCTTTTTATCAAAGAAAAAAAATATACCGATTTCTTGAAATCAATATTCGGAAAAGGAAAAATATTCAAACAGCGAATCGGAATTTCCGATGAAAACGGAACTATTAATTCTTATGCTTATTACAGTCCTCCCGGAACTGATTATATCATTAAAGTTTCCGTACAAATTCGAGATTTCATTACCGAAAATTATTCGGAAGATTATTGTAAAATGATCTTTAAAGATCTATTTCTCAAAACCGTGAAACTTAATAATTATCTTCAGAGTTTCGATATTTACAGGATCAATGATATTTCCGGTTGGTCTCTAATTAACGAAGGTAAAAGATTTAGTAAAGCTACAAACCTGATCCTCGAAGCAAAACCGGGAAATGAAATTAAGATCAAAAAAGGAGGAACCGAGACTATTTATTTTGTGCCGGAGATGGAAAACGCAGGATTTGATTTTGTAGAAGAATTATACATCGAATTGATTTACGATTTCAGTTTTATTAACCGTTTTGTGGGAAATATTATTTTTTATGCTATTTGCAGTTATATTTTGATCATGACCTTGGTATTTATGATTTCTTCAAAATTATTCGATGAACTCATTGTCAAACGAGTTCTTAAGATCAATATTGGATTAAAAAACATTGAAAACGGTGATTATAATACAGAACTGGAAACTTCCGGTAAGGATGAATTAACTACTATTTCAAAAAATATCATGAGTATGTCGAAAAAAATCCAGGAACGGGAATCATCATTAAAAAAGAGTAGAGAAAGATACCGGACATTACAGTCAAATATTCCCATCGGGATTTTCAGATCAACACCGGAAGGAGTCTTTCTTTCAATAAATCCTGCCCTGGTTCAGATGTTTGGATACGAATCCGAAGAAGAGCTCAAAAAAGTCAACATGACCGATCTTTATTATAAACCGAATCAGAGAGAAATTCTATTGCAAATGATGGTTTCCCAAAAAATTATTAAAGATTTCTCTATTAAATTGGTCAAGAAAGATACTTCTTTATTTTGGGGTTCCATAAGTTTTAAAGCGATCTCAGACGATCAGGAAAATATTCTTTATTTTGATGGAAGTCTGGTTGATATCACAAAAAGAAAAAAATCAGAAGAAATGATCCGTGAATCATTAAAAGAAAAAGAAGTTTTATTGCGTGAAGTTCATCATCGAGTAAAAAATAATATGCAGGTCATTTCCAGCTTGCTGAGTCTGCAATCGAGGTATATCAAAAATGACGATGATCTCCAACTTTTTAAAGACAGCCAAAATCGTGTCAGATCGATGTATCTTGTTCATGAAAAATTATATAATTCAAAAAACCTGTCAAAAATCGATTTTGCAGACTACATAAATAGTCTGACCGGAAATTTACTCATATCATATAAAATCGACCCTGATTTAATAAGTTTAAATATCATGATAAAGAATGTTTTCATGAATATTAATCTAGCTGTACCCTGTAGTTTGCTCATTAATGAACTTATTACGAATTGTCTTAAACATGCATTTCCGGACAACAGAAAAGGTGAAATTTCAATTTATATGAACCATGATAGATCAAAATTATATAATCTCACTATTTCTGATAATGGAATTGGATTTCCGGAAGATATCGACTATAAAAATACGGAAACTCTCGGACTGCAATTAGTTGAGACTTTAATTCATCAACTCAAAGGTTCGATCAAATTGATCCGCAAGGATGGAACTACCTTTAAGATCAGTTTTCCGGAGAAGATAAAGTAATAGGAATAATGAAAATAATACTATTTACTTTGATAATTATACTTTCGGTTCCGTATCTGTTTTCTGAAAATTATTCTGATTATCTCTCTAAATTCCATTATGATACTTTAGTTCCGATCGACTATCAGGATATTCAGACTGCTATAAATCATTCTTTCGAAGGGGATATCGTATTGGTTGGTCCCGGAACCTATTACGAAAATCTAAATTTTAATGGGAAAAACATCATGCTTACATCATTTTATAATGTTGAAAAAGATACTTCATTCATTTATTCAACTATCATTCACGGAAGAAAAAAAAGCAGTGTTGTTCGCTTTGAGAATCAGGAAAAATCATTAGCAAGATTAAGTGGATTTACCATAACCATGGGTTCGGGTGTATTTGATAATCCTTTTTATAATCCGGAAAACAGTTCTTTTCAAAACGAATTCGAAAATCCATATGAGAACGATGAATATTTTTATCTTGGAGGAGGAATATATTGTAAAAATGCTAATCCAACTCTGGATAATTTGATTATCACGCGAAATTCCGCATTTAAAGGTGGTGGTATATTCTTCTTTTCTTCCAATGCAAAATTAGAAAAGATCATTCTATCGCAAAATTTTGCTGAAGATGATGGCGGAGGAGTTTCTTGTTACCTGGCGAATCCTACATTTAAAGATATTAATTTCATTGAAAATTCTGCTGCTAAACAAGGTGCAGGAATCGCTTGTGTTTATAATTCTAATCCGAATTTTTTAAGGGCTGAATTTGAAAAAAATAGTGCCGTGAAAAACGGTGGCGGCATATTTTGTGATTTGAATTCCAATCCAACCTTTGAGAATTGCATTATTTTTCTTAATTCAGCCGAAACCGGTGGAGCTGTTTATTGTAAAAGATCAAGTCCGGAATTTGAAAATGTAACGATCGTTAATAATTCAGCAAATAAAAGGACAGCCGGAATTTTTTGTTACGATAATTCCAATCCTATCTTGATGAATTGTATTTTGTGGAAAAATTCTTATGGTGAAATTGCTTTTTCTCACCATTCCGAAAAGAGTTCTGTTTCAATTTCGTATTCTGATATTTATTCAGGGCTTGCCGGGATAACAAATCAATTTAATGGAATTCTGAACTGGGATAAAAATAATCTGGAATTCTACCCGCTTTTTGTCGATGAAGAAAATAATGATTTTCAACTTTTAATCGGTTCACCATGTATTAATTTGGGAAATCCTGAAAAACAGTATGATGATCTCGATGAGACAAGAAATGATATGGGAGCTTTCGGCGGGCCTAAAGGTGATACTAAATTCTGGTGGTTTAAATAGTTTGATCTTATCCTTCCGAAGCCTTCTTTCAATTCTAATCACATCAGAGGATTCGGAAGGTTGAACGGAACATGTAGAACTTGCAGGTCATGATCAGAACTTTCCGAATTTTACTTGAGAGAATTTCTCTGCAGGAAGCTTCGGAAAGCAAGGGGTAATAACATGAAAAAGATAAGTTTCAAAACAATCTTTCTTTTCACAATTTTCATTAATATTCACCTTTTTTCTGAAAATCAAAATATCGATGTAAATTCGATCAATGTTTATAACCCGCGGACAACAGAACTCCATTTTGATACAAATGATAAAAGCGGGAGAATAGAACTTCTCGAAGCAGAAATGATTTCTTCGAAATTCATCTTTGAACCGACAATTCTGTCCTTTGTCTGGGGATTTAACGACAGTTTTAATAAAAACAAAGCAAATTGGTCATTTTTCCCTTTTCTTCAGTATTTATATTTCAGCAGGTACATCAAAGACAGGAAGATTCCTTTGATTTATTATCTTAATTCGAAATATCATTTTTTATTCTTCAAATCCAAAAAAGAACCTTCTATTCATAAGATTTCTGCTCTTTCATTATATTTCAAGAATAATACTGATTTTTATTTTTTCCGAAAGAATAAATGGCTTCAGTTTTCACAAGGAATCGGAATAAACTGGTTCATCAAGGGTTTCTGTTATTTCCGGATCGGATATTTATATCAACTCGGGTTGGGTATTGAAAAAAATGACATTTCAGATTCAATCAATCTATCTTTCGGTTTAATGGATTTTGGTACTAAGTATTTCAATGAATAGAAATTAGAATTTGATCTCAGGAATCATGAATTTTAAAATCTATTCTTTGTGATAAGAAACCGAATCAACTGTTATTTATTTATTTTACAATTAAATAGATTCGGATAATACAGCAATGAAAATTCAAAGAATTAATGCATAACTCACAAAATATCAAAAAGTTACGATAAATTTTCTGTTTATGCTTGACAAATAATTTCAATAGAAAAAAAAGACTTTGAAGTTTTTATTAAAATAAATAATAAGGAGAAACAATGAAAAAGTTCTTAAATGTATTATTAGCAGTAATATTCCTTCTTACTCTATTGTTATCAGCTTGTGCTCCACCTCCTCCTCCCATTTCAAAAATCCAACTGGAACAAGCGGAAACCGAAGCAATTGCTGCTGAAGAAAGTGCTGCAGAATTAGAAGAAGAAAAAAACACCCTGGAAGATGAATTGGCAACCAAACAAGCCGAACTTAAAAGTTTACAGGATTACCAGAAACAACTGGAAGCTGAAGAATAGGAGTCAAAATGAAAAAAATCTTTATTATCGCTCTCGTTACACTTTTTATTATTCCTACTATTTTGCAGTCATTGTCAGTTACTTATCTCAGTGAAGAAGATTATAAGCGACTGAAGAAAAAAGAAAGACTGAAATACTGGGAAGACCTGGAAAATGAATTGATTGCTCTCCAGCAAAGAAAAGCCGATGCCAGCGCTGACTCTGAAAAATTTTCAGCAAGAATTGAGGAATTAAAAAGATTACTGAATGAAACTAACACTGAATACGATAATACATATAATGAAATCCTCGATTTTTTGGGTGTTAGTAAAGCAGATTTCTCAGGTATTCAGGCAAAGATCATGTATTTCAATAATAAGATAAACAATTGGAATAATCTCTCTGATTCCGAACTCTGGGAAGCAAAAAAAGCTGTTCGTGAATTGATCGCCGAATATAACGAATACAGGGAATCCAACTATACAAAAGTTCCTGATTTTGTAGATGAATTCTCTGACCTCGACAATAAGATCATTGGACTGGAAAACAGCCTGGAAGCAGCTCGTCCAAAATATTATGAAGATGATTATACTGTGCTTAAAGGTGAAACTCTTTCCAAAATATCAGGCTATAGTTTCATTTATAATGACATTTCAAAATGGCCCATAATCTATCGAGCCAATCGCGATCAGATCAAAGATCCAAACCTTATTTATCCAAACCAGGTTCTGAAAATACCGCGTGGTCTTCCCTATACCTGGAAAGTATATAAAGGTGAATGTCTCTGGAAGATTGCATCATATCCCGAAGTTTACGGAAGTGGTGTGAAATGGCCTGTTATTTACCGCGCAAACCAGGATCAAATAAAAGACCCTGATTTGATTTACCCGAACCAGATATTACAGATACCAAGAGATTAATAAATATATTGAAAAAGGAAAGCCTTTCTTTTATGAGAAAGGCTTTCCTTATCTGAAAATTGAACAAACCAAAATTTACATTCATTACTCTTAGCTCTCTCTTAATCGCTATCTTACATTTTGCTTTTAGTCCTTATAGAGCAAATTCTTATGAATATGATCTTAAACTTGGACAAATAGCCGAAAAAGATATAATTTCTCCTTTTGAATTCCAGATCCGGAAAAGCGATGAAAAAATTCGAGCTGAACAAGAAGCAGCTTCTGCGAAAATTCAAGCAGTCTATACTGTATCGGAAAATTTAAAATTCAATGCTCAAAAAAATCTTGATTTTATCTTTCAACACTTTATCAATTCTGATATAGAACCTGAGAAAATCAAAGAAAAACTCCGGCAAAATGGTTTTCTGATCTCGAATCAAAACATAAAGAATCTCTTAGACGGGAATTTTAGAACTGATATCTATATATATTTAACCGAAGAACTTGCAAAGATTTTTGACATTGGTATCTATGCCGACGATATTCCCTATGAAACAATAAAATTATCGAAAGGGAAAAAAGTCCGGGATTACTCTTTATCAAGATTATATTCTATAGAGGAAGCAAAAGATAAATTAGTTTCAGGGATACAATCTCTCAAAGAAAAGAGAGTAGTATCCGAATTTGCTAATATAATTTTGATTACCAACATTGTCGTTGACAGTGAAAGTACAAAATTAGAAAAGCAGAAAGCCAGGGAAAATGTTCCACGAGTGGTCGGGAAAGTTCTCAAAAATGAGAAAATAATAAGTAAGAACAGCAAAGTAACCATAATAGAACTTCAGAAACTTAATTCTTTGATGGATGCTCAAAAAAATATGGAAAAATCCAAAAATAAATATGAACTTTTCCTTTCCTCATTGGGTTCATTTATTTTCTCATTATTTATGATCTTCCTGTTTTATTTTATTCTGAATCTTTTCTTTGATAAAAAAATGCTATCTGTGCAAAGAGTTGTTGTCTTTTCCGTTTCTTTCCTGATTTCAGTTATCCTGACGATCTTTGTCAATAATCTCCTGAAACTTCCCTCCTTGATAATTCCTTTTGGGTTTTCAGTCCTCTTGATATCTCTTGTTTTTAGTCCTCATATCGGGCTGATCTTTAACTTTTTCAATCTGGTCTTTGTTGTTTATTTTCTTAATTGGAGTATTCTCAATCCAGTGCTGTTATGTTTATCTTCTATCGGAGGTATTATTGCTCTGAAAAGAATGAAAAAGAAACAGGAGTATTATGCTCTGGGAATTTACATTTTTATTTCATTCATAGTTTTAAATATTGCTATATCCCTGCTGAAATTTGAAAATATCGCGATTTTCTCAACAAGGCTTCTTTACGGATTTATCTCCATTATTGTGTCGATAGCCGGTTTAGTTATGATAATTCCGTTGATCGAAAGAAAACTGCACATGGCAACCAAACAGATATTGCTGGAATTACTCGATTTTGATAATCCTCTTCTCAAAAAAATGTCACAAATAACACCCGGAACCTATCATCATTCTCTCATTGTTGGAAATTTAGCAGAAAGTGCCGCAGAAGCGATCGGAGCGAATTATTTACTGGCAAGAGTGGGAAGTTATTATCATGATATCGGGAAGATCAATAATCCCCAATTTTATATTGAAAATAATTCCAATTCATCTAAACTGCATGATAAAATGATGGCTAATGAAAGCGCTTTACTCATCCGAAATCATATTTCAGACGGAATTACACTCGCTAAAAAAAATAAACTTCCGCGTCAAATTCTGGATATTATCGAACAACATCACGGTACCGGACAGATCAGGTATTTTTATAATAAAGCAAAAGAAACAAACCTGGACATCGAAGAAGAACAATTCTATTATTTGGGACCGAAACCGCAATCAAAAGAAGCTGCTGTCGTTATGATCGCCGATATTATCGAATCAACCACAAAATCCCTGGACGATCTTTCCGAAACAGCAATCCGGAAAATTTTCGATGATACGATCATCAGGTTGATCAATAACGGTCAGCTCGACGAAACACCACTGACTATGAAAGAACTCGATATTACAAAAAAATATATGATGCCGATCATTATGGGAGTTTACCGTAAAAGACTTGAGTATCCTGAATTGTAGTTCGGAACTTGTTCCGAGAAAAAAAATCCGAACAAGTCGGATCGTCTATAGTTCGTAACTTTTAGTCAGGCTCTTTACGGATAGTAGTGAGAGGTTTTATTCATTAAATAAAAAGTCTTCCTAAAAAATCTTATCAAAATGAAAATGCAAAAGAAGTCCGGTTCGACCGTAGTTCGGAACTTGTTCCGAGAAAAAAATCCGAACATGTCCGGATCGTCTATAGTTCGTAACTTTTATTTCGGCTCCCGACAGATTATTCCGAGAAAAAATACCGAACAAGTTCGGAACTACGATGAAATACAAACCAATTATATTAGACAACAGAACTAATAAAAGTTTTTCTATTCAAATCTTCAAAACTGTTTTTGATCTTATCCAAAAAAAAGAAAACCTCAAAAAAAGCAATTTTGTGAATCTGGTGTTGGTCGAAGACGATACGATCAGGAAAATCAACAAACAATATCGCGGTCTCGACAAAAAAACAGATGTTATTTCTTTCCCTTCCGAATTCAGGGAAATTCCCCTGCTCGGAGAAATTATTATTGACATCAAAATCGCTGTTGAACAAAAAGGAAACATGGAAATAGAATCGGAATTGCAAAGAATTTTTCTGCATGGTCTTTTGCACCTTTTGGGTTATGACCACATTTCAACCAAACAACGACAAATCATGGATGAAAAAGAATTAGATTATTGGAATTTGATCGAGGAGGAGAGTTAATCTCGTGGACGAAAGTTTTCTATATTTACTGATCATTGGATATTTAATTTTATCCGCTTTTTTTTCAGGTTCGGAAACCGCTTTTTTTTCGTTATCGAAAATCCAGTTAAAAAAGATCCGTCAGCAAAAGACAAAGACCTCCAAAAGGATTTTCCGGCTTTTACATAAACCGCGAGAACTGCTGATCATCATCCTTCTGGGCAATACGATCGTTAATGTTGCTGCTTCTTCGACCGCTGCTTTGATCTCGATCAAAATAGGAGAAAGACTTTTCAAGGATATTCCCGGAATTTTCCCGATCCTGATCGAGATCATTTTAATGACCATCATTATCCTCATTTTTGGAGAGATCACACCTAAACTCCTGGCTTATTCATCTCCGGAAAAGATTGCCGGATTTTCCGGGTTTTTCCTGGAGATCATCAAATTTGTGTTGTTCCCCATAATCAAAATACTGGAATTCATCAGTTCTATTTTTTCTCGTAAAAGTCCATCCGCGGAAGAAAATCTTACTTCCGAAGATTTCAAAAACCTGCTTAATTCCCGCTCTACAAAAGAATCCCTGGAGGAAACAGAAAAAAAGATCATTGCCGGTATTTTCAGGTTTTCATCGAGAGAAGCGAAAGAGATCATGACTCCGAGAGTCGATATCAAGGCTGTCGAATCTTCCGAAGGATTAAAAAAACTGAAAGAAAATATTATCGTTTCCGGGCATTCCCGCATTCCGGTCTATAAAAAGAATATCGATAATATTATCGGTGTGGTCTATGCCAAAGATATCATCCTGAATCCTGAAAAAACCTCGATCCCGTCATTGTTGAGAGCTCCTCTTTTTATCACGGAAAATGTCAAGATCCAGAAACTGCTGAACCAGTTCAAACAAAAGAAGATCCAGATCGCTTTTGTGGTCGACGAATACGGCGGAACATCCGGGTTGATCACTCTCGAAGACATCATGGAGGAACTGGTCGGTGAAATATTAGATGAATACGACAAGGAAAAACCGGAAATATCCGAGATCTCCAAAGATGAATTTCTGGTGAGCGGAATGTTCTCTATCCCGGAACTGAACGAGAAATTTTCCCTGAATATCGATGAGGAAGAATACGATAACCTGGCGGAATTCTTATACGACAGTTTTAATAAAGTTCCGAAAAGAAATGAGAGTTTTATCTTTAATGAAAAAGTTAAATTCACGATCTCAAATGTCAAAGCACAGCGCATAAATTATGCGAAAATGAAACTGCTGCAGGATCGCGATCAAATTGCTGAATAATTAAAAAACCGTAAAAGGACGCTAATCATCGCAAATTTTACAGCCGGAAAAACCGATATCCGATCGAAAAAACAATTTTATGAAAAAACTTTTTTTTTATTTCTAACCATCATCATCTTCATTCATAATTTAGATGCTGAAAAACTCGAATTAGCAATTAAATATATCGGTTTGAAGATCATCAATGCGGAAATCGAGGATAAAAATAATATTTTGCTCTTGACCGCAAAATCGACATCTTTAGCAAGTTTACTGGCAAAAGCAGACAATAAATACATCATCGAATATGATAACGATTTTCTTCCCAACAAATATACGAAGATCATTAACCAGAGCGATTATTTTGAAAACAGGTATGTTGTTTACGATCGTAAAAATGAACTCGGTAAAAGGGTTAGTCTCCGGGATTCGACAAAAACCTGCGAATACTCGATCCATCCGTTATGCCGCGATTTTTTTTCGGCATTATTTTACATGAGAAATAACCTGGATAAAAATCCGGGAGAGATCTGGCTGGATGCAAATAAAGTTGCCTGGAAAGTGAAATACAGGGTGGTGGATCAGGAAAGACTTAATTCTCCTTTTGGGAAAATAAATACGAAAAAAGTCAGGATTACTTTTCAAAAAGTATCATCTGAAAAAAAAGAAAGAAGTGATATTTTAACTAATAATCTGGTAAATGAAAAAAGGGATCTATATTTCTGGTTTTCGGATGACCGGGATAATATTCCCATCAAAGCAAAATATGCGATGAAACCTTTCCCGATCATCTGGAAATTAATAAAATATGAAAAATAGGATTTTTGGAAGGAACTTCTTTAAATATCTTTTTATTAGCTGGTGTTTTCTCATTTTATTTTTAACTTCATACCCGAAATTAACGACACCAACCGAAGAAATCATCGGTCTTGACAAAATTGCTCATTTCACGATTTACCTTGTTTTTTCATTCCTGTTCCTGAAGATGTTTCCACATGAAGACCGGAAAAAAAATCTGAAGACACTTTGCTTTCTGGCTGTTTTCGTTCCGCTTTTCGATGAATTACACCAAATTCCTATTCCGGGCAGAGATTTTTCCGTTTATGATATTTTAGCCGATATGCTGGGTTTTGCCGTAATTTACCTGATCTTCAGATTTAGAAAAAATGGAATTTAGTTTCCGATAACTTTCCGAAGTTTCCTGCCGAGGAATTCTCTCAACTGAAATTCGGAAAGTTCCCTCTCCCAAGGGACAACTTTTATTTCCATTTAACCTTCCGAATCCTCTGGTGTGAGAACACTTGAAAGAAGGCTTCGGAAGGAGATTTTATCAGGCTTTGATCCTCTTTAAAGTAATAATAACTTCATATTTGTAAGTCGGTTTATCCCAGATCTTTTTTTTAAGATATTCTTGTGGATTATCCATGATCTCTTTTTCGGATACTTCCGTGATCTTCTTATCGGAACCAACAATCCAAAATTTCTTTTCTTTAGGTTCTGCTATTTTTTTTGCCGGCATAAGTTCTCCTTTTAATTTATATTCCGGATGTTTTTCCACAAATTCAAGCAATGCTTCCATAGTTATCGAATCTCGATAGATCTGGCATCTATCCTGACAACTGGCAGCACAGACGATCAGATTGGTAAATTGCTTGGTCTTCGGACAAACAATAAGGTTTTTGTTAAATCTTTTTCTTCTCACGATTTCTAATCTTTTATTAAAACAAATTCAAAAAGTATTTCTTTTATTTTTTTCCGATCACTCTCATTCAGATTCGACAGCGGTGATCTAACTTCCTTTTCGCACATATTCATTAGATTTAAGGCTTCTTTGATCACAACCGGGTAAGAACCGATCTTTGAAAGTTCGAATAATGTTAAAAGTTTTTGATGATCTAATAATGCTTTTTTCATTTCTCCGTTCAAAACAAATTCCGTTAAGGAATGGATTTGAAGCGGCACTAAATTTGCAAATTGAGAGATCACTCCGTTTGCTCCGCAACTTATTAATGGTAAACAAAGCAGGTCGTTTCCCGAAAAAAGAGAAAATTCCGGTGGAGTTTTTTTGATGATATTTGAAATCTGCTCGAAATTCCCGCTTGCATCGTTCAATCCGATAATTCTATCATTACTTTTAACGAGTTTTAAAATGGTTTCCGCTTCCATATTTACACCGGTTCTTTGCGGATAATTAAATATGATCAACGGCATATTGGTTTTTTCAATAATTTTCAGGTAGTATTCATATAAACCGTTTTGGTCGGATTGGATAAAGTAAGGAGTTACGATCTGAACATAATCCGCTCCCCAATTCTTTACTTTGATAACCGCTGAAATCGTATGATGGAGATTATTTGTTCCGCACTCCACGATCACCGGAATTTTATTGTGAATTTTCCTGGTGCAGAAACGGACGGATCTTTCTTTCTCATCTCCGGCAAGAGATGATGATTCTCCGGTATTACTGCAGAGAAGAATTCCATCAGTCTGATTTTCCAGGTGAAAATCCAGCAAATTTTCCAGGGCATTATAGTCGATTTCATTATTCTTGAATGGAGTAATCAGGTCGACGAAAGAGCCTGATAGCATTTAATCACCTCCAATAATATCGGTAATTTGAATAGTTGAATATATAAGTTTCTCTTAAATCTCCTATATTCTCCGTTTATTAAGTTCTTTTAAACAAAGGAATACTTTTCGGTGTGAAAGTCAAATAATATTTCGATTTTTTTTGAACTGATATTTTAGATGATCATTCTTCAAAAAATACTCTGAATGAATTCAGAATGGTTTTACTTTTATCTCCTCGATCATTCACTAAAAGGGCTGTGTGAAAAGTATAATTCGACTTTGCATGTCGAGAAATTAAAATCCATATCTCTGCTCTAACGAGGGAACCCGAACAAAGCAGCTCAATTTGAGCCCAGAAAATCATCAAAACAAGCCTGTTCGCACGACCTGTAAAGTGAAAGGTTAATTTTTGAATTTGCATCTAAATTTTGATATTTAATCTGTTTTGTTTTTGTGATTTGTTCTTTGGGATTTGTTTGAGATTTGTTTTGTTATTAAAACCCCCTTTAGTTCCCCCTTATGAAGGGAGATTATTGGGAAATTGAGTTTTGGAATTTATTTGAGATTTGTTTTGTTATTGGGAATTTTATTAGAAATGAGAAATTCGGATTTAGAAATTTTTAAAAGTCAACCTCGGGGTTTCTTCTGAAAAATAAAAAAAGACCTTTTACGGATCGGTCATACAACCATCCCGTAAAAGGTCGATTTCGATTTAATTTTGGTTAATGATTCCGTATTTTTTTCTGTGTTTTCTCGAGATGTTTTTCCAGATGAAGATAACGATGATAAGTAGAATCAGCAAATTTCTTGATGACATTAGGCAGGTCGGATTTTTTCCAGGTCTCTTTGAAAATCGCAACCTTCATCAAGTTGCTGCTGACCTTGAAATTATTTTTTTCTTGCGGATCAAAAGTTATATCATCCGCATCGACCACGAAATTTTCGTTTTCAAAAACTCTATTAAGAAAATTTGTAACCGTATAAGAAAAATTATTGGTCAGATCGACCTTGTTTTCGGAAATGTTGATTTTTTCCCTGATCTCGTGAATAAATTCGTTACCTAATGTACTAAAAGAAATTTGTCCTTTCATGAATCCTCCTAAATTATTTTTCACTATCGATACAAGCATTACGCATCGTCATTGATCCGATAGCTTGGTACTTCTCATTTCAGCATAAAAAATCCCATCGGGATGAAATTGTTACATTTATTTTTTTCATTTTTTGGAAGCTTATTGAATAAGTTTTTTCTTTTCTCATTGGAGATAAAATATTTCTATCGAATTTAGATGTCAAATATAATTTTTATTTTTTTTAAAAAATTGTTCCTTGACTGAATTACAAAGGATTTTGAGTTCGAGCAAAATAAAGACTCGACTCCATTATGAATTTATTCGTGATGGAGTTGAGTCGTGAAATGTTTAAGGATAAGAATTATGCTCGATGCTGATTTTATCAGGAAATACTGCTTGCAGAAACCAGGTGCTGAAGAAGACTTTCCTTTCGATGCGGAAACACTGGTAATGAAAGTCGGCAATAAAATGTTCGCTCTTTTTGGAAGTGCCGAACCTCTTCGGATAAATTTGAAATGCGATCCTCTGACTGCAATCGGTTTAAGAAAAAAATACAAATCTGTTATTCCCGGTTATCACATGAATAAGAAACATTGGAACACAATTATCCTCGACATATCTATCCCTGATAAGGAAATTCTCGGTATGATCGACGATTCGTTTGAACTTGTTTTTGGAAGTTTATCCAAAAAAGTTCAAAAAGAAATTAAGAATTTGAAATGATTAAAATTCCTTTGAAATCAGCCCGGAATGTAGCCATCAAATCTCAATTTTTGCATCGAAAAAATCCTTTTCCCAAAGGTAAAGAAGGAACCGCTCAAATAATCGAAAAACTTGGTTATGTTCAGATCGATACGATTTCAGTTGTGGAAAGAGCACATCATCACACTCTCTGGACAAGAAATCCCAGACATAAAAAAGATTTCCTGAACGAACTGCAGGCAAAAGATAAAAGAATCTTCGAATATTGGGGACATGCCGCTTCATTTCTGCCGATGGACGATTTTCGCTTTTATCTTCCGATGAAAAAGAATTATCCCGGCAATTCTTCCTGGAACAAAAAAGTATATGAAAAGCATCAGAAATTATTCGCTCCTATATTAAAAAGGATTAAGGATGAAGGTCCGTTATCATCATTGGATTTCGAACATCCCGAAGTGAAGAACAAAAATGCTTGGTGGGAATGGAAACCTTCGAAGGTCGTACTCGAACAACTTCTTTTCAAAGGTGATCTGATGGTCAGGGAAAGACAGAATTTCCGCAAAGTTTATGATCTGACGGAAAGAGTTCTACCGGAAGATGTTGATACTCGATATCCATCCGAAGATGAGCTTGGAATTTTTTTCGTAAGAAGAGCATTGAACTCTTACGGAATTGCTAAAGAGAAAGAGATCATCGATCATATCAATGCTGTAAGTAGAAAAACAGTTCGAAAGGGAATTCAATTATTACTTAAAAGAAAGGAAATAACAAAAGTCGAAATTGAAAGAATTGAAAATAAAACTTATTATATTTTAACGAATAATTTGAAAAAATTGGATAATCAAACAAATTCAAATCAACTTCATATTCTATCACCTTTCGACAATTTTGTCATCCAAAGAGAACGTCTTAAAACTCTTTTTGCTTTTGATTATGCTTTGGAATGTTATGTGCCGAAAGTGAAAAGAAAATTCGGATATTTTGCTCTTCCGATTTTATGGAAAGATAGATTTATCGGGAAAATGGATGTAAAAGCAGATCGGAAAAAGAAAACTCTGATCATCCGGAAACTGGTATTAGAACCGGATTTTACGGATTATGAAGAGATACTTCCTGTATTTTCAAATAAGACCAAATCTTTCGCTGGATTTAATAAATGTGAGAAGATTGTTAGCAAGGAAATCGAACCGAAAAAGATTGGAAAACTCACCCTGACCCTCTCTTGAGAAGAGAGGGAAAAATAAGGAAATTATCATTAGTTTTCCTTTATAAAACTCCCTTCTCCTAAAATCTCAAAAAGTCCATTTTATCTCCCTTTACCAAAGGGAGAATTAAAGAGGGTTGGAGAAGGGCTAAAGATGAGGTTAAAAAGGAGACAAAAAAAAATGAAAACAAAAATCATCATTCTTTTACTTTTCGCGGGTATTTTATTAATCAGTTGCTCCAAACCGCAAACCAAATTCGTCACCATTGGAACAGGCGGCGTAACGGGAGTTTATTATCCGACTGGAGGTGCGATCAGCAGGATGATCAACAAAAAGTTCGATGAATACCAGATTAAAGCAACTGTAGAATCTACTGCTGGTTCGGTTTACAATATCAATGCTGTGTTAAGTGGAGACCTGGATTTCGGTATCGCTCAATCGGACCGGCAATATCAAGCATACAACGGACTTGCCGAATGGTCTGAACAGGGAAAGCAGACAGATTTGAGAGCTGTTTTTTCCATCCATCCGGAATCTATAACTCTCATTGCTTCCAAAAACAGCGGGATCAATACACTTGCTGATCTGAAAGGAAAAAGGATAAATTTAGGCAATCCAGGTTCAGGACAATTACAGAACTCCAGAGATGTCATAAAAGCGATCGGTTTAGATGAGAAAGATTTTAATGCGGAATTCGTGAAAGCGATCGAAGCACCCGGACTTCTGCAGGACGAAAGGATCGATGCTTTCTTTTATACGGTTGGTCATCCCAATGGAAATATCAAAGAAGCGACTTCCGGACGCATCAAAGTCAGGATCATTCCTATCGTCGGATCTGAAATAAATAAAATGTTAGATGAATTTCCCTATTACGCAAAATCATTGATACCGAAAGAGTTTTATCCGAATTCTTTGAACGAAGAAGATATCAAAACGATCGGTGTGAAAGCGACTTTCGTAACTTCTGTTAATGTCGATGAACAGATCGTTTATGCGATGACGAAAGAAGTTTTTGAAAATCTGGAAGAATTTAAGAAACTACATCCTGCTTACAAAGTTCTAACCAAAGAAAATATGCGGAAAGGTCTATCTGCGCCGCTGCATGAGGGTGCTTTGAGGTATTTTCAGGAGAAAGAAAGGTAGCACATTTTTGTAAAATGTGGAAAACACATACACAGATTCCAAACCTCTTCTACTCAAACTTCACAGCAGTAACTCGATAAAATCCTTTCATCTCATTATTACCGATGTTCGGATGCACAAAACTCGTATCGGGAATTACAGTTGAATTCAATCGATTAAAAGTGCCGTTCGCATCGGTACAGAAATAAACATCATAACCATCTATCAATAGATGATTCCCATAAATCGTGGAATTTACCTGCGACCAATTTAGTTCCGCATCGTTGGTTCCGGTAATTTCTATCTGCAGATCTGCCGGTATTGCAGGTTGGAAATATTCCGTTGAATCTCGATAGATCAGGATCGAATCCCGATATGTTTCAAATAGAAAAGCAACTTCTGCAACAATCGAATTTTCTCCTACATCTAAAGGGATAAAACCGGTAAAATTTCCATTATTAACTGGAAACGGATTTCCATTGATCAAAACCTGCGTGATATTCTGCTCTGTAATTCCATAAATTGCAAGTCCTTCTTTCAAAGTATGAGTAAGATTGGGAGGAGTTTCGATCAAAACATATTCCGAATTTGAACTTCTTCCGGTAACTTCCGGAACTTCTTCCAATAATGAACCGGGAATTGTTTTCATTTCATACGGATGACAATAATCTTTGTAAGTCGAGAGCGGCATGGGAATGGAAGTGAATTCTTCATAAGTGGGTGGAAAATATGCTCCCATCGAAGTCGGATCGAGGAAAAACCAGCGATCCTGAAGATAGACGATCGTGGCTGCATGTTGGGAATAACGGAGTTTGTAATCCATGATTTCTGTGGAAACTCTCTCTTTGGAAATTCCGGTGCGATAGAGTAAAGTCGTCAAAATATAAGACCTGCTGTAACATGTTCCCCAGGGAATGAATCCGTAGATCATAAAAGTTTCCGCTATCAACTGGATGGAGGGCCAGCCTTCACTCATCAGCAGATCATTAGCATTGTCCCATTCCGGTGAACCGTCATCTGACCGCGCATTATTATCCAGCCAATCCCACACAATGTAACATTTTTCCCAGATAAGATAATCGTCTTCTGTCGGAGTTGTTCCTGCATTTATATCGTTCATCAAATAATCGATCGTATCACTTTGAGAATCGATATCAGGAAATCCGCTTTCATTTTCCGTAACTGTTCCATCGACTCTAATACAATAATTCCCATTGAAAAGATACTGCCTGTTCCCGCGATTGATCGTCTGAACTGCAAATCCGTTGTCAAGTTCATGTATCTCAAAATTAAAATCATCGGAAGGAGTTACAGTTGGAGTCTGCATCTGCATATCTTCCGAAATATAACCGATACAGGAAACAATGAGCGTGTAATCATTATCTACCGGAATGCTGTCGATTTGATAATATCCCGAAACATCGGTAGTTCCGGTATATTCCGTTCCATAAGGATGTGAATAGGAATTTCCAATCGTAATTTCCGCATTATAAATTGGCAAACCGGTATCGTCATGATAGATATACCCGGAGAAATAATCTGCGGAAATGTTGTGAAAACAAATGATAAAAAATGTTGATAAGAAAAAAGTAATTTTCATGTTCGACCTCCAATTTTAATGTATTTACTTATGCAATTAGAAGTCCAGAAAATTGTTTTTTCTAAAATTGAAATATAGAGGCTCAGATGTGTTTATATATGCTTTTTGGAATATAAAAAGAGATGATAAAAAGTAATAAAATGTTACACTGTAATGAATTGTTCTGTTTTTCATTACTTTTCAATAGTCTTCGGGGATGAATTATTAATCTGTTGATCAATGAAAGATTCAGATGTTTCTCTTTTTAAATCTCATTCAAATGAATTCCATTCTTCCAGAGATATTCTACCTTGTCGTAAAATCTCTTATAGTAACAGGTTTCATATATTTACTACTTTTTGGAAATGATTATGATTCTGATCTAATTCAGGAATGTTATCTCCATCCTTAATTTTCAATAAAATCCATTCCTCTAGAACTTCCACTAATTCTTTCCGGCAAATTTCAACCGTTTCACTGTTAGCCCAAACACCTTCGAATCCATCGATCTCAGCAAACCAGCTTTGATCATCGAGTTGTTTATATTTTGCTTTTTCAAGTGCTTTATTAATATATTCGAACAACATTGTCCCTCCTTGTTTGCTCAAAATCTATGTTTCAAAAATCCATAGAATTAAATGAAGTCAAATATTTTTTCGTTTTTTTTGGAAAATTAAGATCGTTTATAAACAAATATTCAAAATTTCATCGAATAAAAATGGATGATACATAAAAGTTTGATTGACAAGTAATCACTCTCAAATATTCAAACCATGAATCTATGAAAGAAAAAAACAGAAAAATCATATATTTGCTGGCAGTTCTTTGGGCATTGTTCCAACTTGCTCTTCCTAAATTCATCATTTTGGACAGTCTTGTGATCAGATCAATACATCTTGCCTTTGCAGTTTGCCTGGTTTTCCTGTCTGTGCCAATCTTCAAACGCAAAGGAGAGATCGATTATAAAAAAGACAAAATCCCGTTTTATGATTACATTTTAGGAATTATCGGAATTTTGGCGGTTTTGTATATTGTTCTGGATTGGACAGGAATTTCCATGCGTGCCGGCAGACCAATTTTAAGAGATATTTTTATCAGTGTGATTTTAATTTTATTAATTCTGGAATCTGCTCGCCGGATAATCGGTCCAGCCCTTTCCATCATCGCAGTTCTTTTCACGATCTATGCTTTTCTTGGACCTTATATGCCTTCCATCTTCGCTTTCAAAGGAGTTTCGCTGACTAAATACATCAGCCAGATCGCACTTTCGACGGAAGGAATTTACGGCATTCCGCTCGATGTATCAGCAAATACTGTTTTCCTCTTCGTCTTATTGGGATCGATGCTGGAAAAAGTCGGAGCCGGATATTTCTTCAATGATCTGGCAATTTCTCTATTAGGAAAATACAAAGGCGGACCGGCAAAAGCAGCGGTCGTTTCCAGCGGTTTGACCGGACTCGTTTCCGGATCGAGTATCGCCAATGTTGTTACAACCGGAACTTTCACGATCCCGTTGATGAAAAAAGTCGGTTATCCGGGAAAGATCGCAGCTGCGACAGAAGTTGCAGCCAGCACGAACGGACAATTAATGCCGCCGATCATGGGAGCTGCGGCATTCATTATTGCGGAATATTTGGGAATTTCATATTTAGAAGTTGTGAAAGCAGCAGCAGTTCCGGCGATTGTTTCCTATTTTGCTTTGTTTTATATTACACACCTGGAAGCATCTAAACTGGGAATGAAAGGACTTCCCAAACCGGATATTCCAAGATTTCTGGAAGTTTTGAAAAAAGGATTTCATTTCCTGATCCCGCTCCTTATCTTGATCTATGAATTGATCATTGTGCGTCATACTCCAAAACTCGCAGCTTTTAATGCCATTATTTCTCTGATCATCATTTTCATCTTGAAAGAGATGATCGGTGCTTTCCAACAAAATAGAAATGTATTAAAAGCATTCTTGAATTCTCTAAAAAAATTGTTGGATGGAATGCAGTCCGGATCAAAAAATATGCTTTCCGTTGCGCTGGCGACTGCAACCGCGGGAATAGTTGTCGGCATCGTTACGATGGGAATCGGCAGTATGATCGTGCAGATCGTGGAAGTCATTTCCGGTGGAAATATTTTCCTGCTCCTCGTTATTACTGCGATTGCCAGTTTAATTCTGGGAATGGGATTACCAACTACCGCAACTTACATTGTCATGGCTTCCATCACTGTTCCGGTGATCATCAAATTAAGTGCGATCCATTCCATCAACCCGATCCCGGCAATTTCCGCTCATCTTTTCTGTTTCTATTTCGGGATCCTGGCGGATGATACTCCACCGGTCGGACTTGCTGCTTACACTGCTGCTGCGATAGCCAAATCCGATCCCATCAAAACAGGAATTCAAGGTTTTATTTATGATCTGCGGACTGCTGTGATTCCCTTTATGTTCGTATTTAATCCCGAACTGGTTTTATATCAAATCACGAATATTTTCCAGATATTGCTCATTTTCGGGATGGCAGTTATCGGTGCGTTTGCTTTTACGAATGCAGTTCAGGGCTGGTTCATCATCAAAAACAAATGGTATGAAATCCCCTTCTTTCTGATTTCGTCTTTGATCCTTTTTTATCCATCAGTCCTGACGAAAATATTTCATCTCGATCCGAATTTGCGGTATTATATGTATTTTATTGGACTGATTTTGTATGGTTTTGTTTTTGGGATGCAAAAGATTAGGAGAAATAGTTGAATTGGTAGAATTTGGGAAAGAGGAAACTTGTGAAGTTTTTAAAACTTAACAAGTTTTCCGGATTTGCTTTTTAACCATGATGAACTCGTAAAAAGTCAAATATTTACGAGAACTGTCATCTTGAGCGTAGTCGAAAGATCAATAGTACCAACATTTTATGAGATTCTTTGACTACGCTCAGAATGACATAAAATGACTTTTTACGAAACCATCAATCATAAAAAAAAACTTCACAAATTTTGGAAATTTGGTAAGTTTTCGTAATACAAGATTCCGATCTTGATATTTTTTCTCAAAGCAGGAGCTTTGAGTTATATTGGAGTTAACATGACATCACACGAAGAATGGCTGGAAGAAATAACAAACCAGATAAACAGGCATAAATCAAATTTCTCCGAAAATGAGATCAAAAAATATAAACTGGATCATGTTCTGAACCTTTCTGAAAAAATCGCAGAAAATTCGGAAAATTGTGTGGACTGCATTGGATTTCAGCAGGAAATTTTAGGAATTGTGGATGATGTCGGATATTTTACGAAAAAGATGACAGAAGTAAAAGTTCCGGCGGAAGTTAAAAGGAATTATTTCAAAGTTATCGACAAGATTTCCCGGCATTTGAGTCAAAAACATTCATTCTTAAAAAATGATTCAAAGTCAGAATCAAAGACCGAATCCACTCCCAAAAAGATAAATCAATATATCGGGACAGGAATTGCAATTGGAGTGATCATCGGGATCGTCATTGACAATATCGGTTTGGGAATCGCAATTGGAGTCGCTCTGGGAGCGATTGCACAAAAATATCGGAAAGTTGAGAAATAATAAAAAAAACTTGTGAAGTTTTTGACACTTAACAAGTTTTTTGGGATGTAATCTGAGCAAAAAAACTTCAAAATCCGGCAGCTGACGGATTGGTAAGTTTTTTTGTAAAAACAAGATTCCGATCTTGTTATCTTTGTCTCAAAGCAGGAGCTTTGAGTTACAATCAAATTGATATACAAAAAAAACGGAGGATAATATGTTCAAAAAACAAAAAAAAATAGTGGGGATCATTGTTACTTTGCTGGTTTTTTCCAACCTTTTCTCATTCAGCAAAAAGCAGGAAGAAGTTCCCGAGATCTCGCTCGATACTTTCAGTGAATCCAACAACAAATTCGGATTCAAAGTATTCCGGGAGATCGTCAAAGAGCAAACCGCGGAGAATATTTTCATCTCGCCGATGAGCATTTCTTATGCTTTGGGAATGACATTTAACGGAGCAGAAGGCAAAACCAAACAGGAGATGGCAAATACTCTCGAATTCGGCAACCTGACCGACTCAGAAATTAATGCATCTTTCAAAGCATTGATGAAAAAATTAATGGAACTCGATCCGCAGGTCATCATGAATATTGCTAATTCTATCTGGTATCGCGAAGGTGTCGATGTCCTCAAGAAATTCAAAATGATCAACCAGTCATATTTCCAGGCGGAGATCAGGAATATGGATTTTGCTGATCCGCAAACCAAAAATATCATCAACAACTGGGTGAATGAAAAAACGAACGGCAAGATCGAGAAAGTCATCGATGAGATCGATGCTCTTTCCATGATGTATCTCATCAATGCTATTTATTTCAAGGGTTCGTGGACGGAAGCATTCAAAAAAGAGAGAACGAGGGAAGATAAATTCTTTTATGCGGAAGGAAAATCCGTTCTTTGCGAGATGATGAAAACTTCCGAAAAAAATCTCTATTTTGAGAACAAAGATTTCCAGGCTGTGGAACTTCCTTACGGTAAAGAAAATTTCAGTATGGTCGTTATTCTTCCAAAAAAAGAGAAGGATATCAACAAGTTCATCTCCAACTTGAATTTAGAAGATTGGAATGCCTGGCTGTCCGGTTTTTCCAAACAGAAGGGAACTCTTGTTCTTCCCAAATTTAAAATCGAATACGATATCGAAATGAACGATGTTCTTACATCTCTCGGAATGCCGGAAGCCTTTACTTCTGCTGCCGATTTCAGTAAAATGACTAAAAAGCAGAAACTTTACATCAGTAATGTTAAGCACAAGACTTTTGTCGATGTGAACGAAGAAGGAACAGAAGCCGCTGCGGTTACGGTTGTGGAAATGAAACTGACTTATACAGGTCCCGGTTTTTTTATGAAGGTCAACCGTCCTTTCGTGTTTGCGATCAAAGAAAAAGAAACAAATTCGATTATTTTTATCGGGAAAATTGCGAATCCGAAACCGAAGTAACTCATCCTGCTGTCCTTCTCTTTACAGAAGAAAATCAGAAAGAATTTCAAAAGAGAAGGACATAAGAAAAGCAGGAAGAAAACTGAAATAGTTGAACCGGTTGAATTTAGAAAAAATGAATCCCAAAGCAATCATTTTCGACATGGATGGAGTTTTGCTGAACAGCGAACCCATCTACTATGAAGTACAAATGAAATTCTTCGGGGAACTTGGAATAAATGTTTCCAATGACGAATACGCATCTTTTGTCGGACTATCCCAAACGGAAATGTGGAAAAGGATCATCGAAAAATTAAGCTCGACTTGCTACGAAGTGCGAGTTGAGCCTGATTTAAGAAAACAAACCAAAGATCAGAGAGTTGAGTCTGATTTTTGGGAAAAACCTCGAAAGATTAAATTAGAAGAAATCATAAAAATCAACAACCAAAGAAATTACGAACATTTTCAAAAGTTAGAAAATCTAAAACCAACTCCCGGTTTGATCAAATTCATCATAGATTTAAAAAATAAGAGTGTGAAAACAGCAGTTGCATCTTCGACTTCTAAAAGATTGGTTAATTTGATTTTAAAGAAATTAAACATAAAACTCTTCTTTAAAGTTATCGTTAGCGGAAATGATATCAAAAACGGGAAACCTGCTCCTGATATTTTCCTGAAAACTGCTGAATTTTTAAAAGTGCATCCGCAAGAATGTCTGGTCATCGAGGACTCACTTAATGGAGTAAAAGCTGCGAAATCTGCCGGTATGATCTGTGTTGGATTTGATAAATTCAATAATGGAAAGCAGGATCTTTCGGAAGCGGATTTGATTGTTGATGATTTTAATAAACTCACCCTAACCCTCTCTTGAGAAGAGAGGGAATAAAAAGGAAAATATGTCATTCTGAGTTCTCTTCCTGCTAATCTCAGGAAGAATCTCATCTGTAATTTTATATGATATCACCAAGATTCTAAGGCAGAATTCCTTCGTTAGATTCCTATAGAATGACAAATTTCATTTTTAAGTTTTTCTCAAATATTTCAGTCTAACTCAATGAAAAAAAATAAGGAGGAAAATAAAAAATGGCTGATGTAATCGACTACAAAATCTACGGCGACGATATGCAGCTCGTCGAGATCGAGTTGGATCCGGGAGAAGGAATACGCGCCGAAGCAGGTGCAATGATGTTCATGGAAAACGGTATCGAAATGCAGACCTCGACCGGAGGTGGTTTATTCAAAGGATTCAAAAGAATGATCACAGGAGAAAGTTTCTTTATCACAACCTTCCTGCATAACGGTTCCGGAAAATCTCATGTTGCTTTCGGAGCACCATATCCGGGCAAGATCATTCCGCTGGACTTAGCAAAGCATAATGGTAAATTCATCTGTCAGAAAGATTCGTTCTTATGTGCTGCACAAGGTGTCGAGATCGAGATCGCCTTCACGAAGAAGATCGGAGCAGGACTATTCGGGGGTGAAGGATTCATCCTGCAAAGATTGGAAGGAAATGGAATGGCTTTTGTGCATGCCGGCGGTACAATCATCGAGAAACACCTGCAACCTGAAGAAATTCTGCGTGTCGATACAGGTTGCCTGGTGGGATTTACTCCGACAGTGGAATACAACATTCAGTTCATTGGCGGATTTAAAAACGCTCTTTTCGGAGGTGAAGGTCTGTTCCTGGCAACTGTGAAAGGTCCCGGTCTTGTTTACCTGCAGAGTCTTCCCTTCTCAAGACTTGCGGATAGAATTATGGCTGGTTATCGTTTCCATAATAAAGGAGAATCAAAGGGAGTTGCCGGTCTTGGTGGAAGTCTGTTGGGCGGACTTTTAAGTGGAAATAATTAAAAAACTTCTGATTGTCCGATGAAATCGGTCATCCGAATGTTTGGGGTAAGAATAACACTCGGAAGACAGGCTGAAGCCTGACATTCAGAGGTTGGATAAGAAAGTTATTTTGAAAACAAAAGAACGAATCTTAATGGTTCATTATTTTATAGCAGAAAGGTTGGAATATGATCCGGACTATGATTACGATTGGGATCCTGACGATTATCCTGACCGGCTGTTGGATTAATGCAGCCCATTTTTGTAAAATGTGTAAGAATTCACATAAATCGGAACAAGTTCCGAACAACGAAAAGATGAAAGCACTCATCATCGATAATCACTCCAGTTTTATTGGTAGAATTACTGGTTTTTTAAAACAGAAAAAAGTATCATATTCCATCATCGATTTTGCTGATTTTAAATTTGAAGATTCTGACGAATATGATCTCTTTATCCTTTCCGGCGGAAGAATGAGTATTGCCAATACAATCGAACTCGATGAAGAAAAGAAACTGATCGCAAATTCCGATAAACCGATTTTTGGGATCTGCTTCGGATTTCAGTTGATCGCTTTTGTTTATGGAGAAAAAACTTATGAACTTCCTGATAAAATTCTGGGAATTCATGAGATCGATGTTTTTGATCTTGATAAATTGGGAATTGAATATGATTCATCGAAAATGAAAGTCTATGAATCTCATAAATTTGCGATCAAAAATGCCCCGCAGGATTTTGAAGTTTTTGGAAATTCGGAATATGGAATTGAAATCATCAAACATAAATCCAAACCGATTTGGGGAACACAATTTCATCCGGAAGTTACAGAGGATAATTCAGGGATTGTTTTGCTGGAAGGATTTTTGAGAAAATACATAATGTAAAAAAAGTTCATATATGCTCCCAAATCGGGAGTATCCCCATTAGCATCTCCCTAACGGATAACTCACCTGCCAATTCATCGATTCCGGAAAAATCTCCCTTAAAAATTCCGCTTTCAAAAATCCAATAATATCAGGATTCTTACATCGAATTCTCATGTCGATTTTTATCAAATACAAATTGATAAAAAACAACCATTTTAATAATTTGAATTATAATAATTTAGATTATTAAAAACATCACATCTTCCTAGAACGGATAACTCACCTGCCAATTCATCGATTCCGGAAAAATCTCCCTTAAAAAATCTGCTTTCAAAAAAGAAATAATATTTTGATTTTTACATTTGATCCTAACAATCACATCTTGATCAAATTCCATAATTTGAGATTTCAGAAAATTCTCCAATTGCTGTTTATCCTTTATTTTCCAATCAATAATAATATCTTTCATCGGACGCGTCGGTAAAAGATGAAAATCTGCTCTGACCAATCTCCAGCCGTTGCATAATTGCCCGAAATTCAGAACATAAAATCCTTTATCTTCATCCATTTCCTGGAAGGAAGTGCGTTCCGTTGAACCGGAATAAATGACCGGAATCTGTTTCTTATCCTTCCGGAACCAGATAATCTGCTGACGATGGATATGACCGGACAGCAGACAATGAAAATCATCAGGAATATCTTTTCCGCTGATCACATCTTCCCCGCTCCGAAATGTATAATTCTTAACTTTCGATCCCTCGACAGCATGATGAAAACAGAGAAGTCTAATATCGGAATAATTTTTGTTCCATTCTGTCTGTCCGATGATATTCTTAAAATTATCCCGTACATTATTCCTTTCATATGGAAATCCGGAAACTCCAAATCTGATTCCTTTTATCTCGAGGAAAAAAGTTTGAGGTTTTTCAAAAATATAAATACTCGGATGTCTCGTCAAAATCGATTGTGGCAGTCTCGATCTTTCATGATTGCCGGGAACAATGAAGAATGGAATTCCATTTTCTGCAAATTCAAAAAGGATTTCGTAAGATTTTGTTACGATTTGCTGCGGAACTTTACTGCGAAAGAAAAAATCTCCGCCGTGAATGATCAGTTCAATCTTATTTTCAAGCGAATAATTCAGTACTCTCCTAAAATTATTAAAGAAATCCTCTCCTCTCCGTCTGCGCTCGATGCGGGGACGGATCGGAAAATCAAAACCAAGGTGAGTATCCGAAAAAAATAAAATTTTCATTTTTATTATTCGATGTCATCCTGAGTGTAGTCGAAGGATCTATTCATATCGATTTAATTTATCCTCGACTACGCTCATACTGACAACTCTTATAGTTTTCAATTAGAAAATTAAGGCAAATTTCTTTAATTTCCCGAACCTTTATCCAAAAATATTCTATATAAAATTATGTGAAGAAAATTTTTTATTTGCTTCTATCGATTATTATATTATCTTTTCAAGCGTTGAGAATGATTCTCAAAAACAAAAAGGAGGTTTCATGCAGAGAATAACTCTAATTTCACTGCTGTCCTTATTCTTTATTCCGCTTTTTTCAGAAATTATGATCATCGAAACAACCACTCAAACTTACGAGATCGATATTTCCGAAATTGCGAATATTGAATTTACCGACATCACGGATGTGGAAAGTCTGGAAATTATGAACCGGATCAATTTTAAATTGGAGCAGAATTTTCCCAATCCCTTCAATCCGCAAACAAATTTCAGTTTTACTTTGAAATCGGATGGATCGACTAAACTCGAAATCTATAATTTGAAAGGGCAAAAAGTTAAAACTCTGGTCGATCACAACCTGAACAAAGGCGATCATACTATTGCCTGGAACGGAACCGATGAGAATAACAAAAAAGTCTCATCAGGGTTGTATTTATACAAACTGACCCTCGACGGTCAGACCAAATCCAAAAAAATGATAATGATCAAATAAGGAGGAAAAATGCGTAACTCAATAATAATTTTAATTTTAGTAACAATTGCTGCAACAATTTTTGCAGCAGATATGGTGATCAACAAAACAGATGGAACCGAAATCGTGATCCCGATCTTAGAAATCGAAGATATAACTTTTACGACAACGACCTGGAACGAAGTAATCGTCGATGGTATTACTTTCCAATGGATGACAGATGATGAAGATCTTTACGGTATGGTAACTGCCCCGACTTCCGGTTGGGTTGCGGTTGGTTTCGATCCAACTAACCAGATGCAGAATGCTAACATTATCATCGGTTATGTTGATGTGAACGGAATGGTGAATATCAGGGATGACTGGGGCATTTCCGCAACATCTCATGCATCCGATACTTCTTTGGGAGGAACTGATAATGTGATGGAACCTGCTGGTGAAGAAGGCGGAGCATCGACTATGATCAGTTTCAAAATTCCTTTGAATTCCGGAGATCAATACGATCGCGTCCTGGTTACTGGAAATACTTATACGATCATACTTGCCTACGGTTCAGTAGATAATTTCACAAGTTTTCATACATTAGCAACTTTTACGGAGATTGAGTTGTAATAATAAAATTTGTCATTCTGAGGTTTCTTATAAAAGAATTCTAACGAAGAATCTACGGCGAGATAATAATACACAATTGCAGATTCCTCGAAAGAAATAGTAAGAGATCTCGGAATTACAACAATGCTAACCTGAATGAAAATGAAATTCTTAAATTTTTTTTTGTTTTAGTAATGTTCTAACATTTCCCACTTCGTTTTCGATCGGTTAGATGATTGAAAACGAAGTGGGAAATGTTAATAATACTTTTAATAGAATTCTATTGGAAGGTAATACTTATTCAGTAATTCTTGCTTACTGCTCGAGCGATGATTTTGATTCAATTCAACAAGTAAAAGAAAATATAAGCATTGAATTAAAACCTGGTTTTTTGCAGCAAAATCCGGATTTTTTTCCTTTACCAGATTTTGTTTGACAATAATTAGACATCTTTCATTTCCTCCTTCGAGGTTTAATGAATGAAGCAGATTAGTAGCATTATTATCATTTTTATCCATCTTATTTTTATAAAGACTTACTCATCTGAAATATCCATTCCTTTTGGATCCAACATCCTTCCTAATGGAAAGTTTTCAAAAAACGAATGGACCGACGCTGATTCCTGTCTTTTAGGAGATTCCATTAAATTCTGCCTTAAGCTAGATGAGGAATTTGTTTATCTCGCTTTGAAGTTCCTTCAAGAAAAACATACCGGAATCGATCTCTATCTTGCTGATTCTGAAACTAACTTGAAAAACCTGCATATTTCATCGGCGCTTGGAGAAAGGAATTTCAAAGATAATAAGTGGGAAAAATTTGTTTGGGGGGAGAATATCTTCTGCATGGGAAATAGCATTGGATCTGTTTTTGCAGATGGGAAAATGACATATCTCGATCCGGATGGATTTGAATTTCAGATTGACAAAACAATGTTTAAGAGAAAAACTTGGTTTTTGAGAATTCATTTGAAAAGACCGGAATATATTTTCCCGATCAGTACTGAAAATAATAATATTGAGAATTGGTTTTGGATAAATTTGGAGAAGGCAATTGAATAGAAAAGAACAAGTCATAAACACATATTCTCAGGGTTTTAATTGTACTCAATCGGTTCTTTCCGTATTTTCGGAAAGATTCGGGATAGATTTGTCCGCTGCTCTGAAAATAGGTAGTGCATTCGGCGGAGGTTATGCCCAAACAGGAAAGATCTGCGGCGTCATAACAGGAGCATTAATGGTTTTAGGTTTGAAATATCCCAGACTCGCACCGGAAAACGAAGAGCAGAAAGAAAGGATTTATAATCTCGCAGCCGATTTTATCGAAAATTTCCAGCAGAGAAATAAAAATTATACTTTTTGCCGTGATTTATTGGAATATGATGTCAGCACCGAAGAAGGAAGATTATCGGCAAAAGAAAATAACGCACGAAAAAAGTGTGAGAAATATGTTCAGGATGCAGTTGAAATTTTAGAAGAGATGTTTTTTCGGGGTTATAATGAGTTTAATTATCGGAAATGAATCTTTCACTCCAACCAGGATTTTCTGTATCGGTAGAAATTATGTCGAACATGCAAAAGAACTGGAAAATAAAATTCCAACCAAACCGGTGATTTTTATGAAACCTTTTACCAGTCTTGTTCCGGATGGATGCAAAATCCAATATCCAAAACATGGGAAAGACCTGCATTATGAAGCGGAACTTGTTGTTGTGGTCGGAAAAGAAGGTCAACCATCAAGTCTTGATCAGGTTATATCGTTTATCAAAGGAATTTCTATAGGACTCGATCTGACTTTGCGAGACATTCAAAATGATCTGAAGAAAAAAGGACTTCCCTGGGAAGTCTCCAAGTCTTTTGAGCAAAGTGCTGCTGTCGGTTTATTTGTTCAGGTTTCGCAAAATGAAGATTTAGAAAAAATCGAATTCAAATGTTTCGTAAATAGAAAATTAAGACAAATTGGAAATTCCAAAAATATGATCTTTCCAATAAAAAAAATCGTTTTTGAAATATCAAGAATCTGGAATCTCCTTCCTGGTGATTTGATCTATACCGGGACACCGAAAGGAGTCGGTTCTTTAAATAATGGAGATGTTATAACGGTTGAAAGTGAACTAATCGGTTCGTTTAATTGGAAAATAATATAAAAATTTGAGTTTTTTTTTAGAAAAAAGGAGTAAGAATGAATAAAGAAGTGAACATTTTAGCTATTATCGGCAGTCCGCGCAAAGGTAATACTTATAAAATCTGTCAATCATTCGAGGATAAAGTTACAAAAATAGATCCTACTATTTCGATCGAATATCTTTTTCTCAAAGATAAAAATATCAAGATATGTCGCGGATGTCATGTTTGTCTGTTGAAAGGGGGAGAATTTTGTCCCCTCAAAGATGATATTCCCGAGATAATCAACCTGTTAAAAGAAGTAGATGGTTTTATCGTTACATCTCCGGGTTACAGTCAGCATGTTCCGGCAATTATGAAAAATTTCATCGACCGGCTGACCTATATTTGTCATACTCCCTTATTTCATGAAAAAATCGCAGTAACTCTGGCAACTGTAGCCGGCATGGGATTAAAACCGACTCTGAAGTACATCTCTCTTATTACATCCTGCTGGGGAACACAAGTGATCGGAAGTCTGGGAGTAATGATGGATTACCTGGATAATGTTCCGAAATATAGAACAAAGACCGAGAAAGAATTGGAAACTCTCGCGCGGAAATTCTGTCGGCAATTAAGATCTGAGAAAAAACCTGTTCCAACCTTGAACGATATGATCGTCTTCGTTTCTTTACGAGAGGAGACCAGGTTCAGTCCGCTATTTTACAAATATTGGAAAGATATGGGCTGGACAAAGATGGATTACTACTACAAAGTGCGGATTAATCCTTTGAAGTTACTATTTGCCAGGTTGATGGGATATTTTATCAAAAAGGAAATGGAAAAAGTATTGCAGGTTAAATCTTGATTTTATTTTTGTAAGAGATTTTATTATTGGATAGTAAGAGATCCATTCCTTTTATCAGGATCATCAGCACCAGCGATCGTATTACCGTTTTCATCGATCAAACTGATATTCTGAAATTCAAGAGTACTCGTTCCGCTGCTATCTGCTGTTAATTCATAAGTAAATAAAGTATCACTTCCTGTTTCGTTGACATCGCTTATATAAAAAATAGCAACATTTAAAATTCCGGATTCTCCTATGATTAATTTCTGAGTCTCTCCTGTCCAGAAACTACCAACTTCAACAGAATCTTCTTCAGGACTCTTTATTAATGTGCTGTCAAAAACAATCTCCATCGACATACCATGAAGGTCTGGAGCATTTTCGCCGGCATTTTCGATCAAGACGGAAAATTCCGCTGTATCTCCTATAGCAATTATTAGAGAATCAGGTTCCATTTTTAAGATCAAGTTATCGTCTGGAGGTGGAACAGGTGGATCATCTTTAGAACAAGAAAATATCCCACTAAAAATAATCACTGTTAAAAACAAAAAAAATCTATTCATAAAATCCTTCTTCTTTATTTTATTTTCTATTTTTTAAATATTTTTCAGTAATTTTATGTCAATGAATTTATAGAGTATTTCAAAACTTATTTCACATTCAGAGGTAAATAAGAGATGCAGCAGCAGGTATAGAAATTTTGAGATACAAAAAATGCCATCCTTCATAAAAAGGATGGCATTTTATCATTCAGGATACGATCCTGTTCTACTTCTTTCTTTCTTTTACTTCTTCATTCCCTAAAATCAAGGTCGGAACACAATTCCTGACAGCTGTAACCTGGTAGAACAATTTTGCTCCTGCAGGTTCGGAATAACTCGTAACCGGTGAAGTATCGGGAATTACTCCACTAAAATCATAAGGATCGGAAGATTTGTAGATGTTGAAGTAATCCACCGTTGTGGGATATGTCCAACTCAGCTCGATATTACCAGCATTTTCCTGGATTGTCAGATCATCGATTGCAGGAAGAGCATTCCAGGTAATAGCATCCGGTCCCCAGATATTATTACCTTCATCCAATTCTAAAATATCTTCTTCCGTATCGACCTGAACATAAGAATCCCAGGATTCCGCAACATCATAAATAATATCGAATTCAACCTCCACAAAGTTACCGGCAGGAACACCAACATCGATCCATTCATACTGATCTCCAATATCATAGAGAGATGGCGGAGCTCCGGGATCGTAATAAATATCGACATAAAATCCATCACCAGCAGGAATATCGATATTTCCATTATTATAAACTGTAATGGTCGCAGTTATTTCATCACAGACATAAGGATTCGCGTCGGTCCAGACGACATTGGTGATTTCTAAATCCGGTCCGAATCCATCCCAGTGAATTCTTTCAAAAGCATCATCTTCATACACTGGACCTGCAAAATCTCCGGTTGCATTGGTGAAGGTTACTTCTCCTTGATCGAAGGATTTCATCACATTACTTGCTCCTCCCCAGGTATTGGTCGGGAAAGAGACATTGTCCGCAGTAAAGGTCTGGCCATTATCGATGCGCAGGAGAGTTCCACCGGGTTCTCCGTTTTGGAAAGTACAATTATTGAATGAATCCGTAGCATCGACAATTGCTCCATTCTTGATGTAAACTCCATTTAAGGACATATATTGAAAAATCCCGAAATCAGCAATGATTGTTCCGCCACTTTCAATATTCAGATCGTAATAATCCGAATGATGAGTTAAGATGGCTTCATTTCCGGCTGAACCGTTTAATTCCAATGTCCCACCATTATTAACAGTGAGAACATCTCCACCGCCAACTTCCAACCAGGCATTGTCATCGATAGAAAGGATTCCTCCATCATTTATGGTTACATCTCCGGTACATCTGAAGTAATGACCATTCAGATCGAGTGTTCCTTCATCGATGATGAGAGAAGCATTAGCTGAAGATACTACATCGGTTAATAAAGTAACCTGCATACTTCTGGAGTTTTCGTTTTCTCTAAATTCTGTTCCCGTAATTTTTTCTTTGTTGGAGTCAGATGAAATTATTCTGCTAACAGTTTTATCGATCAGGACATCATGAAAACTACCATCTGTTGTCGGAGGATCGAAGGTAACATCTTGATCAGCAGTACCTTTGAAAACAATTGTATTGTAGGTTGTATCTCCAATCCAACCAGCTCCTGCTGCCACAGTGAAATCTCCTTGAACATAATGCGTTAGATAAGGTGTATTATCTTGCCATGAGCCATCATTGATCGTCAAGTCATCATAAACCTGAACATTGTCCCAGGATCTAAAATTTCCACCGGAATTATCGATTACCAGGTCATAAAAATCCTCTTGAGCACAACCGGTAGTAAGGAACTGATCAGCAGCACCATCGAAAGTAACGGTCGAAGTTCCGGGGTTAAATCCGATATAGGAATCATAAGTGATATTATTATTAGTCCAGTCACCTCCAACTGAAATATTCAATCCTGTACCATAGTAAGCACTCAAGCCGGCATCGAGGGCAATAGTCAAATCATTGCCGATATGCAAGGTCGAACCGATATTCATATCCAAAGTGCGGTTAAGTATATTCAAATCATTGGTAACATTAACTGTCCGGTAAGATTGAATTTCCACGGCTTCGACATGCGGGATGGTCTTATCTACAATTAGATTATAAAAAGTTTCATCAGTTTCTATATCAGAAAAGTCACCACCAAAGAAAGTAACGGTTTGTGTTCCTTCCAGAAATCCTAAATCTCCTACATTGTTGGTCCAATCTCCACCGACATCAATATCATGACCATTTGTATCAAGAGAACCAGCATCTATAATTAAATCATTCTGAACGATCAGGTCATTATGTACATTGAACTCATTTGATCCATTGACCAACATGTTATAAAGATAATTCCCATTTGAACAATGAATATATGTTAGTTCGATAAGTGCAGTGAATTCCATTGTTCCACCTGAAGGCTGGAATGTATTAAGTTCGTCAGCGAAAAATGTTCCACCGGTCCTGATAATTCCACCACTGATATTATCGATAAAAGAACTCTCAATGGCAATATGATTATTAGTTATCTCAAGCAAACCATCGCTTAAGTTTAATTCCCCGTAAAAATATTGCCAACCTCTAGATAACGGACCATCGCTGATAAATGTTCCGCTATCGATCGTCAAAATACCTGTGGCGGCAAGTTCAAACTCTCCGTGAATAAGAACATCTCCTCCATCGATATTCAGTTCTCCATTTAGGGTGAAATCAGAGTTGTTGGTCATTGTTCCACCGACATCCTCAAGATACATTGTTCCTGTATCTTCGATATCAAGAGTTCCTTCGATCAGCAGGTCACTTGTTTCAACCTGGAAAACATCATCTGCGGTAACTGTCATATCACCGGCAACGCGCATAGTCTCAGTGCTGGAAGAATGGATCCAGGTTGCCATCGAGGGCATATCGATAGTAAGATCACCAAATTCAGCATTAGAGTCCATACAATAGATGAATTGACTATCCGATCCATCAAAATAAACGGTATTTCCTGTTCCAAGTTGAGCATTTGTACCGTCATTAAATGTCCAGTCTCCGGAAACGAATATCTTGCCATCTGTCACAATATCGGAAGACCCTGATTCCCAGACAATATCATTCACAATCAAAGTATCTTCAGGAAAAGACATATCCAGGATGTCCGAAATTGTCATTAGTTCATCGACGATGACATTATATGTAACAAGTCTTAATCTACCTGCCACGATATTCATATTGTTGCAGTAGATGGTTGGTGCTGTACTTTCAGGACGCACCCAGGATGCAGCTGAATTGATCACGATATCATTGAAATAGTCATTTTCTTCGACAACTTGAACTGCACCAGGTGTTGTACCATTGAATGTAACTATAGAATTGGAACCTGCATCGAATCCTCCACTTGTATTAGAATCAAACCAATCTTCAACTACAGAAATATTTATTGTACCCGAATCATTAGCATTTAGAGTTGCACCATTACTAATATTTAACTCATTGCCTATCGAAATGTTGGTTGGATTATTCAGTTCCATAGTTCCATCATAAAGTCTTAAATTATTGAGTATGGAAATATCCACTCCGTCATCATCTCCGGAACCGGTTTCGAGTCCCATATAACCAGCATAAGTTTTATCCAAATGAAGATCATAAAAAGTCTCATTGGTGAGAATATCGGCAGCATTTGCTCCATCGAACACAACTTTTTGAGTTCCTTCGATGAATCCGGCATCTCCGACATTGTTTTCCCAATCTCCGGCTACATACAGGTCGAAACCATTAGTATCAAAAATTCCGGCATCGATCACAAAATCTCCATTAATATCAAGATCGGTTGTCGCTGTAATTGTGTTTGCTCTTTCTCTTCGAGTGATGGTACCGTCTCTTTCTACAACTTCGATATACTGTTGTCTGGCATCTTCATTTCCTGATCGAGCAGATTTATTAATATGGATATCAAAGAAATTACTTCCTGCTCCCATACTCATATTTCCGTCGGTTGTGCCGTAACATTCGATCGTTCCTCCGGTTGGATTGAAGTTCGTGATATTTCCCCTGAATCCTTCCGCGGTTCTGATCGTTCCTCCGGAAATAATATCGGTCAAAGTATTTCCATTGTCTTGGAGGTAAATTCCCTGATTGATGAAATCCAGAATTCCTCCATTCATAGTTATGGAAGCATCATTCGTATATGCCCAATAACTATCTAAAGAACCTCCATAAACATTGATTGTTCCTCCACCTGTAAAAGTTAAACTTCCTTCCAGATCGATCCACGAACTTCCATCCTGGTGTAGATTTATCGTTCCACTGGTATTTACATAATAGCTGCCATAAAGTCCATTATCAGCCAGATCGTTGGCAGTAAATGTTCCGGACAACACATCGAGAGCACCGCTGGTCCAATCATAAGAAGCACATGTTACGGTTGTTCCATTCAGCCTGAAAGCAGCGGATGGCTTATCTATCTCCAGGATATTGAATGTTTCGTTCGAGCAATATTGATGTCCGTCGCTGCCGTTAAAGATGACAGTTCCCGCACCTTCAACAAAACCACCGGCTCCGACATTATTCGTCCAGTCTCCACCTAACTCTATCTGATAATCGTTTGTTACTAAAGCGCCGCTTTCGATCAAGAGATCATTATTCACATTTAGATTATCACTCAAGGAAGTATTTCCACTGGAACTGATGGTCAGGTTATTAAAATGATCACCGGCATTTGATGTTATGGAATGAGATGTTCCGTCAAAAACAAAAGTTCCGTATTCAAAATTAAAATGATTATTGTTATAGAAATATCCTTGCAGGACAATCGAATAATGGGAATAACTGTTAAATTTTGCATTCGGATGGATATATAGATCTTCATGAATATTCAGGGTTTCATCGGATAATCCACTGACTGCTATATATGAACCTCCGGTTTTGTAACTTCCCAGATCGTTGAAGTAACAGTTTTCTTCGTAACTACGGATATATTTATTATCACTTCCTGCAAAATCAACAATACCGTCATCTAAATGAACATTTGCACCACTCCTGAAATCCCAGTTTCCATAGACCCAAATAACTGCATTAGCTGAAATATCTGCAGTAGAGCCCGATTCCCAGATAACATCCTCATAAGCATAGAGCACTCCGGCAGCATCGTTCATTTCCAATTCACCCAGGATTGTAAAATCACCATTTATCTCAAGAGTCTGGTCTCTTATTTCCAAAGCTGCTCCGGCTTCGATTTTCAGAGTATTACATTCTTCATCATAGATATCGACTCTTGGTGGATAATAACCATTAGAAGTGATGAGAACATCTTCAGCAGGAAGAGGAATATGACCGAATGACCAGTTATTATCATTATGCCAGTAATAATTGTACGCTCCGGTCCAGGTATTGATTTCATGACTTTCCATACCTGAAACAATGAGAGAATAATCCTGTCCCGGTGCGATATTTCCTTCGTGTGAGATTTGAACTCTATAATAACCGGCAGCCGGATTATCGATAAATACCTGCTCCACATTATCAATATCATTATCGCTATTTTGAGTAGCAGCGTTGGCAGGATTAGCAGGATCACACTGCCAGGGATAATAAGTAGTGGTCGGATATATTGAAAATATCCTCAAATCGAGATCATTTACCAGCATAACATCGTTCGGATCAACAGCAGCAGCTGGTGGAGTTCCGGCAGGATCTGTCCAGCAGATAGTAACATTGATATCTTCTGTTCCATCACAGTAATAATGATATTCTTCGGTTTCTCCATTGCTTAAATTATTTTCATCGATAAGAGCACTCAAGGTATTATCCGCTGTAATTAAATCTACCGCTTCTTCGGAATTCATCAGCCCCCAACCGAACATGTAATCAGGACCATCGTTAGGACCGGCTTCGTCGGCAGTATTAATGATAAGTCCTTTCAAGGTTGCGGCGAGCATATAATCACCATTAAGGTTTTCATAATACTCCTGCAGGAGAGCAGCTGAACCGGCAGCAGCAGGAGAGGACATGGAAGTTCCTCCAACCCATTGATAATCGGTATTATTGTCATCATCAGTGGAGTATAACCAATCACCATCTGCCACAATATCAGGTTTGATACGACCGTCATCACAAGGTCCCCAACTGGTGAAATCACTGGCAACAACATCTCCCGGAGCAGTCCAACCTCCGGGAATTTGTTCGACTGATCCGACAGTCATAATATTTTTGGCAGTAGATATTTGCGGTAGACAATCCCAATCTCCATCCGGATCGCGAGCAGCAGTACTCCAGACCCAACCGCCACCGCTCCAAACCCAATGACCTCCGTTATGATCATCATCGCGGTCATTGCTGGCAGCTTTGAAGATCAGGTATTCCGGGGCATCATGCGCAATTTGATCCCAATCTTCAGCAGAATCATCATAAAATCCAAACAAATAATCTTCGGTGGCACTTACACCGGTATTTCCCCACCAAAACCAGGCACCATCCCAATTCCAACCTCGATTCCAGGAATAAGAATGGTTGGAAATAAGCAGATCATCATCAGCGGCAGCAGTAGCCATTTCAGCATCATCATCATCCCAATCATAAGAATCGAGGTCTGCTTCGAATGCCATTCCCTGAGCATTAGCATCTTGACCTTCTGCAATCAAAGTTCCTCCGACATGAGTAGAATGCCAATGAGTTGCTACTGCATCTCGATGCGTAACTCTGGTTCCTCCTACTCCATCATCGAATTCCACATGAGTCGTAAGAACAGTCCCTTGATCCCATTCCCCAATCAGGAAACCATCACCGGATAGATTCAAACCGGTTCCTCCTCCTGTCCATAATTCGTCTGTTTCAATCGTTCTGGCTGAATTCAGATTGGAAGTAATGTAATACTCAGGCATCCCGTTTTTGCTCAAACGCATCAATTCCATACTGAATTCACCTTCCCGGTCAATCGTCACCGGAAAGTTTTTCTCCTTTGCGACTCTTAATGCTTCTTCTTTTTGCCGGGTGTATTTATCGTGGAGTTCACGAGAAAGTTCCAGCAATTTCCGGTCATTATTTTTCTCTGAAAATAACAGACCGGGAATTAAAAGAAGCAATACAATGCAAAAAAACAAATAGTTTTTTTTCATAACTACCTCCTAATTTTGTGTACTTGTTAACAAATTTTTAACCCCGATACCTCTACTTTGTGATATAATGCTCAATTCACAATCTAGGCAAAATTTCTCCGAGAGTCATTTTACTGTCAATAAAAAAAAAGAATATATCATTTTTAAAAGACATTAAACCTGAAATTTGGATATTACAAAGCAATTCTGTTTGACAAATATAAACCCTTCCAGATTTTCGTCGCAATTTTTGAGAAATCTTATTTCATCCGGATTTCATGATAAGAGAATATAAAAGGAGTGTAAATGAAAGACGCCAGGAAAAAAATTAAAGTCTATCTTTTGGGTGAGCTTTTTGAAGTTCCGGAAGGTTCGACAATTATTACTGCCCTGGAATATGTCGGATTCCAACTGAAGCGAGGAGTCGGCTGCAGGGAGGGTTATTGCGGAGCATGTGCCACTGTTTACAGAGAAAAAGGTGAATATAAAATAAACGGTGGACTTGCCTGTCAGACAGTTGTAACAGACGGTATGACCATTACGCAAATCCCATTTGTTCCATCGGATAAACCGGTATATGATATCGAAAAACTATCTCCCGATGTTAATGCTTTTAAAGAACTTTTCCCCAGTGTTTTCCGATGTGTTGCCTGTAATACCTGTACTAAGGTATGCCCTCAAGAAATTCAAGTCATAGATTATATACAGGCAATCATCCGCGACGACCTGGAAGAAGCCGCTCAACTTTCATTCGATTGTATTAGATGCGGATTGTGTGCTTTACGATGTCCGGCAGAGATCGTTCAATTCAATATTGCCACTTTAGCTCAGCGATTATATGGAAAATATTTAGCAAAGAAAAGCCCCGAACTCGACAAAAGGATCAAGGAAATGGAAGAAAGAAGATATGACGAAGAAATAAATGAACTAAAAAGCAAAGACATCGTTCCTTTAACAAAACAATATTTTGAAAGACATATCAAGATATATTAATAAATTAATCAAGGAGTAATTATGTATCCTGCATATATGATGAAATCTATCAAAAAAGTAGAAAGAACAAGAGCCAAACGACTGAAATTAGCAGAAAAACTAGGCAAAGAAGTATTTCCCGCCATGAACGAAGAAACCCAGAATGATATTCTAAGTAAATACCATCCCGATTATACTCCGGGAGCAAGAAAAGAGATCAGGATCGGACCGAACAAAGGTGAACAATTAACAAGTGATGTCGTTAATTTGCTGGAATCTTATCCCCGGAATAAAGTAAAAGATTTCGATCTAAAAAAAGTCGATTATGAAACAGATATGCTTATTATCGGAGCAGGTTCTGCCGGTCTCGCGGCAGCTCTGGAAGCATCCAATAATGGAGCAAGTTCCCTGGTCATTACAAAACTAAGACTTGGTGATGCCAATTCTATGATGGCTCAAGGCGGGATCCAGGCAGCGGATCAACCGGATGACAGTCCTGCCATTCATTATCTTGATGCGATCGGCGGAGGTCATTTCGATAATAAACCGGAATTGGTCGAAGCATTGGTAAAAGACGGTCCGAAATCGATAAAATGGTTGGAAGAACTGGGAGTGATGTTCGACAAAAACCCGGATGGTTCGATGATGGTCAAATCCGGGGGAGGAACGAGCAGGAACAGGATGCATTCAGGCAGGGATTATACAGGAGCAGCTATTTGTCGTGTTCTCCGCGATGAGGTTTACAATCGACCCGGTAAGATCAGATTTATCCAATATACAGCAGCTACGGAATTGATCCTCGATGATAAAGGACAGGTTGCAGGAGCTATAGTTTATCACATGGAAACAAAAAAATATGCCCTTATTAAAGCAAAAACCGTGATCATCTCCACCGGTGGATTTGGCAGGCTTCATATCCGCAACTTTGAAACAACAAATCATTATGGAGCAACTGCCGATGGACTGGTTCTCGCTTATCGAGCCGGAGTTAAACTACTTTATATGGATTCTGTTCAATATCATCCGACGGGAGCAGTATATCCTGAACAAATAGTTGGTTTTCTCTGCACTGAAAAAATACGTGGTTTGGGAGCTCAACCTGTTAATAAAAACGGCGAACTTTTTGTCTATCCTCTCGAACCAAGAGATATAGAAGCATCCTCATTTATCCGGGAATGTGCTAACGATATGGGAATAGAGACTCCTTCAGGTCTGAAAGGAATCTGGTTGGATTCTCCTTTGATAGAAAAACTAAGCGGTGAAGGTACTATAGAAAAAAATCTCCCGGCTATGTTCAGACAATTTAACAGGTTCGATATCGATATCAGGAAATATCCCATGTTGGTTTATCCAACTCTTCATTATCAAAACGGCGGCATCGAGATAAATGAAAAAGCAGAAACAACTATCTCCGGATTATATGTAGCAGGAGAAGCTTCCGGAGGTGTTCACGGCAGGAACCGCTTGATGGGAAATTCACAACTCGACTTGATCGTGTTCGGGAGAAGAGCCGGAAAAAATGCTGCGGAAAAAGTGAAAGAAGGGATAAAACATGGAAAATTATCTCTCGATCATGTTACTGCTTATTCCAGAGAAGTAAAAAAAATCGGAATCGATAAAGATAAAATCTCGCCAATCATCCTCCCTGATTATATCCCAGATCATGTGAAAGCGAAACAACTGACACTTAAATATTTCGGAACTTTAACATAGAAAACCATCCTGCTATCCTACTTTTATTCTGGTAATGGTGGGGGTAAAATATACAAGAATGATTTAGTTTAACACTTCAGTATCGGAATATTTTGTCCGTTTGAATAGGACACTTTATTTACAGCTCTTAATAACACTGGTTTCCTAGAAAAACAGATATTGTTATTCAATCCATACTCCGAAGTTCAGCGAAGAATGAATAAGGAACTCGTTTTGGGACAAGACACCCGTCGAAATAAAAGAATTATTAAATGACCAAGAACCAAACTTACGATTTTGAAACAGGATAAATTCTCTATCAACACTACCATTCATTTCCGTTAATATCAAAATCCGAATCACGCCATTCGGAAACCGACATTTTCGCCGGATAGATCATTTTTATACAAGAATCATCTTTATCTTTTTCATTGTTCTGATTGGTGAAATAAAAAGTGTTATTAACTTCAATCCAACCTAATTTTAGATAAAATCCCGATACTTGAGGTCCACAAAAAAGCAATCCATAATCGAATTTCTGACTCTCGATTAAATATTCCTGGGCTTCAAGCATACATAATTTTGCTGCTCCAAAACCTCGATATTCCGGTAAAGAACAGACATTTCCAATCCCACCGATAAATAAATTTCTCTTGAAATTGGAAATCTCTCGGTTGTGTAACCAAGTAACTGCAATAACTTTTGAATTAATGAGAGTAACAAACCAGATATCTTTTTCTAATGGTTGTGTATTTGTCCATCTTCGATGTTGAAAAATCTTAACATCCGGAAAGGCTCGAGATAAAACATTTCTTATCTGTTTGTCGATATCGGGTGGAAGATTTTTTTCTAAATAGTATTTGGTGATGAATGATTTGTTTTTCAGTTTATTCACCCTCTCTTTTGTTCTCCAATTTCCCCAAAGGCATAATATAAAGCGGTTCTTCCTCTCTGGTCATATTAATAGCCAACTTCACTTTCAGATCATCGAAAGCACCAACAGCGCAGGTTCCAATATTCAATGACACTACTTGCAGATAAACATTCTGAGCGGAGTGACCGAGATCCATACAAACATAGCGCTCTCTACCCCGCTCTCCGTATCGTTGCGTAGTTCGTTTGAATATGGCAGAATAAACAAGCGAAGCAGGTGCATCTCTTATCATTTCCTGATGATATGCGGCTTTGTATAACTCATTCCGTTTATCATCATCTGAAATCTTCAGCAGTTTATGACCATCAGGTTTGTATTTGTAGATTCCGACCGGCAGGTGGGTCACATTTTTAACAACAACATAGATTTCTAACGGATAAGTTGCACCGGCAGAAGGTGCGGTTTTCAATCCTCCGCGTAATTGTTCCGGCATTCCTTCCTCATAAAAGGTTACACCATAAGCAGCCCAGAAAATTTGGGAGATTTCTTTGATTGTCAAAGGTTCTTCCGTATAACTCCTGATCGACCTTCTCTCCAATAAAGTTTCTTCGATGGAAGTATTGCTGAAATAATCCGGTTCGGGTAAATTGATAATCTCATTCTCCGGATGTTTTTTCGGAAGATCATCTTCCAGTTTACTCAATTTGTTTTGAAGTTGAGCAACCAGATTCTTGAATTGCATATTCTTTTGTAATGACTCCAAATCTTTATCCTCCTGTAGCCAGTTCACGTCCAACCAACCGGTTTCTATCGCTTTTTCCAGGTTTGATAATGCTTTCTCATTATTTCCAATCAAAGCCCAACAGCTGGCAACATTATAAAAATCTTCCCTGCTGGGATTTCCTATTTTGAAGGCTTCTTCGGATAATTCTGCTGCTTTCAGATATTTTTTCTGATTGTATAAAGATGTTGCTTCGGTCATCATCTCTACATAAGATTTTGCATCAAGATCAGAAAAAACAAAACAAACAAGAAAAGCAATAAATGACAATCTGAATTTCATCATTCCCTCCTTTTTTTTACTGCATATTAAAAGTATAACTCACCTTCAAAAAATAAGTCATCATATCTTCCTGAAAACGCAGCATCTTTTGAAGATGTTGTTGATTTTGCGAATCCCATATCGTTCCTTCATAATCTTCATCATACCAACTATTCGATGCTCCCAGATAAACAGCAGCATTGGCACTCGGTTTATAGGTGAAGAGCGGATAGAGATTTATTCTTTGATATTGGTAATCATCAACCTGAATGTCGTTGTTCGTCAGTTGCAGGATAGCTCTTATCCAGAAATTTTTATGAAATTGCAGTTTCAGTTTTGTCTCGTAAGTTCGTGCGATGTAAAATGTTTTTGATTCGTGATAACGCTGCTTGAATTCCAATTCAATATTGTTGGAAGGTCGGAGACCAAGAGTTGTTTCGTATTTCTGATAATCTGCTGTTTCTCCCTGATCATAACCGTAAAAAAGATTCTGACCATCCACAAGAAGTAAAACAAGTTTGAGTTGTTTAAGTGGTTCATATTCCGAGTAAAACCAGGGATAATACATATAAAAATCTTCTCCCAGGTAGTTTTCCATTTGATACTCAAAACCAGTCCAAATATTCATTTTGTTCTAAAAAACTCCTCCGCCCATTATTTCCCAGTAAAATGATTTGATGTCATTAAAATTGAAATCATATTTGATATTTTGCGTGGAAGCAAATTCCAGGTAACGGATAAAATCCTGATCGGTTTTTGCATGAACTTGATACTCGGTTCTGTTGGTGAAAAAATTGAAATCCCTTTCCGTTACAAAACCAAGATCAGCAGCAAAATCTACTGTAATTGCTTTTGTTTCAAAATTGATGAACCATTTGCTGTTATAAAAATCGAGATCAAAAGCATGAGCATATCCTTTTTTCTGCTCGATCTCTCCATTTTCCGTTTCCATTTCGCTGGAACTGATAACAACCTGACCGTCACAATTGAAAAGATCCAGAAAGCGGTGGTTTGTGTCCAGACTAACAACATAATTTTCAAATACTTTGAATTTGCGGAAAGTACCGGCTACTCGTAAGAAGGAATTCCCTTCCCGGAATTTGCGATTGAAAGTAGCGAAACCGAAAGGAGTATCTGTTGTTCCTTCAAATCCGAAACGAGAACCTTCCGCTTTTTCATCGACTGCACCGAGAGCATAAACTGTTGTCTTCCCGAACGAACCGGAAAGTTTTGCACCATATTTCGGGTCAACAATCTGCCTTGTATGAAAGATGTTGATATCTGTTCGGAAAGGATTTGTCTCCTCGATGAAAAAAGGTCTTTTTTCCGGAAAATATCGCGGGTAACGGAGATTCACATCGACTTCGAGTTGGTCTGCTTCAATCGTATTAAAATCAGGATTTATGGTTGCGTTCAAGGTCAGGTTGGAGTTCGGTTCAAAAAAGATATTCAATTCGGGTTCAAAATCTTTCTCGGAAGTTTTTGTTTCGATATTATAACCAAGAGAATCGGGAAATATTATTTTATCTTCCGAAAAAGTTCCAATCGCTGACGGAATAACCTTCAAATTCATCTTTGTGGGAAGTTCCTCGAACTGGAAAATTCCATAATTATCATAAAAATTCCCGCCTCCTCGTTTGACGGGAAAACTTGTTATCTCTTCATTCCTTTCCGGAATAGTTCTTTTCAGGAATCCGCCCCAGCTGACATTTTTCCCGCTTTTATATTTCAGACTTTTTAAAGGAATAGCGATCTCGACCAGCCAACCGAAATCCGTTCTGCTGCCGCTCGATTCGAAATAAAAATCGATGGTGGGATCGATATCTTCGATGACGATTCCGTCCGCTTGTTCCCCATTAGCATTGGCAACGACATAATATGCCCTGTCATTTGAGTGAAATGTATCGAGGAAGAGAAACACTCTATCCGTAGTGTAAATCGCATCTCTCTGACAATGATGATAACGGATGAGAGATTTGTCCTGCATATAACACTTTGCCAGAGCGTAAATATTTTTATCATCATAACCGAGATAGAATTCCGTTTTTTCCGAAGGTTCGGTGTTGTCTCCGGGAGTGGTTTGAAAGAATTTATCCCGCTGAATTGATTTATCCCATTCGTTCGCCGAGATTTTTCCATCTATGATGGGAGGAGTTGTTAGTTTTGGGATTTGGAAGTGTTCTTTGGCATTTAAGCAACATATTGAAAATATGAGAAATAAAAGAATTGTTGTTTTCATTTTATCTCACTCGAATCCTCTTTTTGAAGCGCAATAACCGCGTTAATGCATAACACCGAAGTCGTTTTCATATCTAAAATAACACGGTTATTTTACTCCATATCGAATTTGTGAAGTCTTTGATACTTACCAAATTTCAATTCATCTTAAAAAATTCAAATCCAGCAGTTGCCTGATTGGTAAGTTTTTCTCAATCAAGATGATTGAGTTACTTTCTCAACAGGATTGTTTGAGTTACATTTACCCTGAAAATCCTGTTATCCTATCTAATCTCTAATGCTTTTTTAAAGTTATTCTCAATTCGACGCTTCAGACTTCACTTCGTTTCGCCTTGACAGGTCGCTTTGAAGTCGAGTCTAACTTTAGCCAGGACTCACGGAAAGATTTGTTTTCAATCCAGCATCCTCACCTTTTCCGGAGACAGTCAAACCCTCGAACTTAATCCAAGGATAGAGATGATAGCCGGAATTCACTCTTTCGGATGAGATTTGTTTGATATTCTTCAGCATCTCGACCAGATTTCCGGAAACCATTGTTTCGCTGATGGGATATTTTATCTCGCCGTTTTCGATGTAATAACTGTTCTTGGCAACTCCGCTGAAATCACCGTTATCGCTGGGATTTCCTCCGCTGAAACGACAAAGCAGGATTCCCTGTCTGGTTGATTTGATGATTTCTTCATAAGAAACATCTCCCGGTTCGATAATGTAGTTTCCTCCCATATTAACTGCCTTAGGAAGTCCGGTTTTTTTGGAGCCGTAAAGTCCCAGGAGGAATGTTTTCAGAATTCCTTTATCGATGACGGTGCTGTCTTTTGCTTCAAAGCCGTCCGGAGTAACGAAATAATTAGCAGCCAGTTCTTTTGATAAAGGTTTTGAGTGCAAAGTGAACCTGCTATCTGCGATCACTTTTTTCAATTTGTCTTTATAAACCGAAGTTTTCGTAATGAGCGGGTAATCATAAAGATAGCGAGTAATGCTGCCGATAATATCATCCATACAATCGGGAGTAATGATCACATTTCCGACGAATTTTTCCGGGATCGGATGCGTTTCGGTTTGTTCGGAAGACTGCTGCATTAACCTGTCGAAAGATGCTAATTCTTTGAATGGTTTATCCAGATCTTTGGTTAGAGCAAAAGAATAATTGAAGGAAGAAGTTTTCTTTCCCTTCTTGGTCGTGAACATCGCCACAAAAGTATAAAGACTGTTTCGGGTAGTGAATTCTACTCCATTGGAATTAATGAATTTACTATTCCTTTTGGTGAAATCAAAGATCAATTCTTCCAGTATTGTGTCCGGATAAGTTTCTTTTGCCCAAGCCATAAATTCGGTCATGCGGGAATACATTTTGTCCAGATCCGGTTTTTCCGGCCCGGAAGAAAATTCCTTTGCCGGCTGTTTTTCGGAAATATCGTTTGCCGGATCCGGCTGGGAAGACTCCGCCAGTTCGATAACCTGCTTCACTGCTGCATCTACAGGTCGTTTATCGAGTTTGTTGATGGTAGTCGAGCCTTTCTTATCCTGCAGAATTCCGGTCAAAGAGAGATTATTATTGAAAGTAGTGCGGAAAAGACTGATTTCTCCAGCTACCACATTCAGTTCGTGTTTTTCACTTTTTGTGAGAGAACACTGGACTTTTTCCGCTCCTGATTTGAACAGAGATTCTTGAGCATATTTGAGTATGTTTTCCATTATTTACCTCCGATATTGACTTTACATTTGATGGCTGGTCCGCCCATTCCAACCGGGATCATCTGCTTTTTCCCGCACATTCCGCCGCAACTCCAAACCATATCATCCGAAATCATAGTTACAGTTTTCAAAACATCGAAGGCAATTCCGCTGATAGTCGTATCTTTGATCGCTTTCCCGAGTTTTCCGTTTTTAATTTCATATCCCTGCACAATTCCGAACATAAATTCGCTGGTAGAATCTGCCTGTCCGTTGGAAGATTTCATCAGATAATAGCCGTTGTCGATGGAAGCGATCATATCTTCTAGTTTGTCTTTCCCGGGAATAAAAGCAGTATTTCTCATCCTGACGAGCGGTTCGTCAGAAAAAGTATAAGCACGCGCATTTCCGGTCAATTCCATCTGAAAATGATTCGCATATTCTTTGGTGTTCAGATATTTTTTAAGAATTCCATTTTCGATGATAACCGCATCTTCCGCTTTGGTTCCTTCATCATCGATAAAGAGCGGAACCGGACACAATTTTCCATCATAATGATTGGCAAAATCTACGAGATTTACCATCTCTGACGCAACTTTCTGATTGAGAAAATCTCCGGCAACAGAACCACCTTTGACGATATCCGCTTCGGTTGTATGACCGATCGCTTCGTGTGCTAGAATTCCCGCCAGATCAGCATCGAGAATACAATTGTGAATTCCTGCTTCCGCATAAACTCCTTCCGATTTTTTGATGAGATGTTCATACTGCTCACCGAGTTGGGGGAAAAGTTTCTTTGGATCGTCAAAATTGTCCTCGAACTGTCCTAAACCGCCGTAAACTTTATAAAGTTCATAAGGTTGTCCGTCTTTCTCGACTGTCATCGTTACATAACTGATCGTTCTGGGGATCATTGAAAAAGAAGTCGAACCGTCGGAAGTGAGCAGCAATTTCTCCATATCGAGACACGCCATAACAACCGTTCTGGAAGTCAGTTTCGTGAATTTCTCTTTGATGTAATCATCGATTTTCTGCATGAATTCAATTATCTCTTTCTGCGATTTTTTCGGTTTAGTCGTAGTGAAATCATTTTCCGAACTGCCTTTTCGGTTAGGAAGTTCCGGTTTTTTCCGGTCTTCTTTGGAACTGATAAATTTCGCATTTTTGGTTGCAGATGCAATCACCTGCTTGATAGTTTCCTTCTCAAGTTCCGGATTGGAAGCAAAACCCCAGAATCCGTCCTTGTAAACACGTGCAGAAACTCCACCAGTAGCGGTTCTGCTGTTACTCATAATGTCGCCGTTGACCATCGTGATTCGAATATCCCGATTTTCCTGAACGCGCAGTTCAGTGTATTCGGTGAAATACTTCGAATACTTGCTTAAGTCTTTTAGAATCATAGTTCTATCTCCTTTTATTTTTTATCCACGAATTACACTAATTTCACTAATTTAATTAACAACGAACAAAACGAACATTGAAAAACCTTGAAAAAGTTTATAAGAATTCACTTCCTGCTTAACTTTTTCAAATGTTTCCTCGCAAATTTGTGAAGTCTATAAAAGACTTACCGAATTTTATCATTTCTTTTAATTCTCTGATAAACTTCACAAGTTTTGAAAACTTGGTAAGTTTCATTTTCCAACCATTGAAAATGACTTAATCACCTTCGGTGATTTTAGAAAAAATTCCGCTGGTAGAGTCCGTTTTCAAGGTTTCTCGAAATTGAAATTTCGAGTTATTTCTCAAACTCATCCAGCGGTTCATTCAATTCTTCCGTGCCGGGAACAACGAATCTACCATCTCTGATTATATCGATTTTCTCTCCATCTTTGGTGATGGCAGAAATAAAATCCAAATCTTCATACGGAAGCGTGATATCTGTATGACAGTTCGTGTATGCCTGCTGGATATCGGTTTTCCGCAAAGCACTTTTTTCGTTCTCGCGAGCCGTTATCTCTTTGTTATCGATGGGATTATACACTTTAAAATCCTCTTCCCAGCTGAAACAGGTATCGCCAATTGCAAAATGTGGTCCCATTTTTTCAACAATCAAAACCGGCAGGATCGGGAGAATATCAAATTTTCTTGCCATAACATAAGCCTGCGTGTTCGTTCCGATAGCAAATTCTCCGAGTGGAAGAATTTTATGCGGGAAGAGCAGGTTTTCCTGGATGTATTTTTTGTTCTGTTCCGCATCTTCAAAGTTTTTGCAGTCATATTCGGAAACATAACCTTCTTTGAAGGTCAGTTTCAGATCTGTGAATTTCAGTTGTTTGAGGAAAGTTTCTTTCAAATGTAAAATTCCATTTGTTCCCTTTAATTGCGGGGAAGTAAAAACTTCTCCCACGGGGATATTCACATCTGCACCGCAATTCACGAAATTCGTGTGTTTGGACGGATCTTCCAACTTCTGCATCTTCACTTTTATGTCCGTCAGATTCCCGCCTTTTCCTTTGATATGAACATAATCCGCCAGATCGAGAACATCGACAATCTTCTGCTGGATTTCTTCGTGATGAATTGTGTCGATCATATTCAAAGCAAGAGTATCCTCGAAAATCTTCTCGAAATTTTCTCCGATTTCCGGACTCGGGAAACCGATGATACAAAAACTGGTCTTGGAACGGGAAATGTATCGATCGAGGATTTTACTGCGTTCGATATTCATCTTCTGCATTAATTTCTGCTGCTGGGGAGAGAGTTTCAAACAAGCGTCTTTCTGTTTGGGATCGAATGGTTTTTCACCGAATTTATCGAAATAAAACGGACCTGCGAATTTCAATAATTCCTCCCGGCATTTTTCCGCAGCATTTTTGATCACATCTGTCTGCTTTTCCACGAATTCTTCATCCAGGAAAAGTGCTCCCGGAAAGCGATGATCGTAAGTGTATTGGCGATTGGGAGGAGTCGTATAAACAGTGTTAAGAAGTGCTTTCAATTTGTTATTCTCCAATTCCATGACCAGCGCGCGAGCCAGTTTTTCCTGCCCGATATTGTAATGAACATTTACAGTTTCCTTTTGGGAAATGTCTTTGCGAGCCAGTTCATAACCGCGGATGAATGCTTTCACCATGGCTGCTGCCAATTCCCGAATTTTCTCTTCAGGATAATGAAGGAAAAATTCGGCAGTTTTAATCTCATTTTCCGTAATGGTTTTCCCATATTGATACAAATATCGCAAATCGGAAAGGTCAGAATTCATTAAAAGAGATTGAAATCCAGGATATTCCAAACTATAAAATTCTAGAAAACGAAAAACCTGATCGTCGATAGTTGGATTTTTGTGGATTTTTGTGGAGATATCGATGTATGGTTTTTTATCTCGAATTCTCTCTTTCATAAGTTCATAAAATTCGAGGAAATTGGTGTTCCATTTTTCCATCATAAAACGCTGATTTTTGATGGAAAGAGATAGGAAAATCCTGAATTGGAGATAGAAATTGGAGAAAATCACTCCGAGTTCTTTGCCGAAAACTTTTACCGCATACTCCGGATTAGCAAAACTTCTCTCGTAATTTTGAGGAAGGATTTCAGAAAAATAATTCAGGTTGAATTCTTTTAATTCTCCCAGCGTTTTTTCCTGGTAATATTTGTTGGAAAATTCTCTTTCAAGTTCGCTCAATACAATGATTCTGTCGGCAATTGTGAAAGCGAATTCCATAAACTTATCTTCCGATTCTCTGGTTTCTTCCCTGATTTTTCTGATTTTTTGAAGATTCTGTTGAAAACTCTCATCGATTTGTTTATTTCTCTTTTGGAGAAGTTCTTCGTAATTTACCATTTTTCCCCCTTGTTTATTTCAAAGATTCAACGATTACCCATCACCAATCTGCAAATTATGTACCAGATGCTGTGATGTTATAAACCGTTTTATATTCATCTTTTGTTACAATATTTTCAATTTACTATTTATCAAAATGATAATTTCTTTTAAACGAGATTTATCAAATTTTCATCCTATTTACTTTGAAAAAGTTACTCTCAATCAATCTTTCTTATTAACTCTTTCAAGGTTAGATCTTACGAACTCTAAAAGAGTCAATTGAGAGAGAATTTGGAAGAGACTTTTTCAGAGTTACATAAAAACTCGCATCATCATTTTGGTTGCTTTGCGCAAAAAGTCTTTGGAAACATCTTCCCTATTATATTTTGTGTGCATATTGATGTAGAGATTATTGAGGAAATAATTCACTGCAATTTTCGATTCGATTTCTGAGAAAATACTTCCATCCTCGATTCCCTTTTTCATAATTTCGGAAAACAATTTTAGTTTTTTCTTACTTGATTTTTCAAATTCCTGCTCTCGTTTCTGGTTGGAATCACAAAGTTTGATACCTTTATCATGCACATATTTTAACAGTGAAAAGTAGATAGAATTTTGACTGAAAAAGTTGTTGTATGATTTCGCTGCTGCGAGAAGTTTATCGTATCCTTTTTCTTTGGATTCTGCGGCTTTTTTGATTAGTTCGAAACTGCGGTTCCAACCTCTCATATAAACTGCTAACAGGATTTCTTCTTTGCATGAAAAATATTTGTATAAAGTCGGTTTTGTATAGTCGGATTCGGAAGCGATATCCTCCATTTTTGTGCTTTCAAAACCGTTTTCTAAAAAGAGTTTTTCAGCGGCTTCTATGATCAGGTTTTCCCTGAATTCAATTTCTTTTTCCTTACGGGAAACCATTAGTTACTCCTTATTATTTTATTTAACTTTGGGTCAAATATTTTTTAATGAAGTAAATGTCAAGTTTTTTGTGTTTTTTATTTGACACTGATACTCTTGTTATCAACTTTGATTTTGATATATAAATATCAGGAGGTTACAGATGGGATTAATCAAAACCAAGATTATTTTAAAGAATCCAAAAAAGGAAGAACTGGAAGAGATGGAAGTTGATACACTTGTTCATTCCGGTGCTTTACATTTGTATATTCCTGAAAAAATTGCTATTCAGTTGAATTTAGATGAACTTTATAAACGAGAAGTTGTTACGGCTGACGGTAAAGAGCATTTGTGTTCTTATGTAGGACCTATCGAAGTAAAATTCGAGAATAGAGGATGTTTTACCGGTGCTTTAGTTTTGGGAGATGAAGTTTTGCTGGGAGTAGTTCCAATGGAAGACATGGATGTTCTAATTTCACCTGCCGAACAGAAACTTATTGTAAATCCGGAAAGTCCAAATATTGCTTCTTCCATTGTTAAATGAGATGAAGAGTGAACCTTGAATAAGTTTATAAGATAATTCATCTCGCTGAACTTTTTCTGTAGTTTCAACTTCTAACTGTTGAAAAGGATTAATCTCCTATGGAGATTTTTACACGAATTCCACTGGCAGAATCCGTTCTCAAGGTTTTCCCAACTCCAGAGTTTCCGAGGATAGTTTTTCCTGCAGATAACGGTCATGAGAAACGAAGATGATTGTTCCATTGAATTTTATGAGAGCATTTTCCAACGCTTCTCTGGCTGATATTTCCAGATGATTCGTCGGTTCATCGAGAAGCAGCACATTAGCATCGGAAACAATGATCTTTGCCAGAGCAGTTTTGCTTTTTTCTCCGATACTTAAACTTCTAATTTTCTGATATACTTTATCTTTCCGGATATTCAAGCATCCGAGAATTGTCCTCGCTTCAGAATGAATTTCGTTATTTCCTTGAATGACCTCCTCGATGATGGAATTATTCTCATTCAGATTCTCAAACTCCTGCGAATAATAACCGATTTTGGCTTGCGGATTCCAGGAAAAAGAACCATCAAAATCGGTAATTTCTCCAATCAGGATTTTCAAAAGAGTCGTTTTACCGCTACCGTTTACTCCATTTATTACTAATCTTGAATGATTGGGAACAGAAAAGAAGAGACTTTTGAAAACATTATTCGCATCAAACGATTTTCCCAAATTTTCAACTTTCAGGATAAACCTGCTTTTCAAATCAGAATCGTGAATTTGGATTTTCCTTTTTTTCTCGATGAAAGGTTTGCTCGATTCCTCTTTCTCGATTTCTTTTCGAATCCTTGTTTCGATGTTCTTTGCTCTTTTCATCGCACTTTTTGCCGGATTCGTGATTTTCTCATAGACCGGAGCATAACCTTCTTTTCCGGTTTGCGATTGATGGGAAAATGCCCAAGTTTTTCGCTGTGAAAGAGTTTTCTTCAATTGTTTTATCTTTTTCTGCTGCACTTCAAATCTATGCATTTTCCTGTTGAATTCAGTTGCTTTTTCATACTTGTAAAAGGAATAATTCCCGGAATAAGTTTGAATCGTTTTGTTCTCCAACTCCCAGATTTCTTTCACGCAGTAATCCAGAAATCTGCGGTCATGGCTGATAACGAGAAACGGAATGGAAATCTTCTGCAGATAGGATTCGAGCCAGTTCAGAGTTTTGATATCGAGATGATTTGTCGGTTCATCCAGAAGTAGAATATCTGGTTCATTTAGCATAATTCGACAGAAAGCGATTTTGGTTTTCTCACCTCCACTTAAACTGGAAAGAGGACGGGTCAACATTTCCTCTTCGAGTTCAAATTGAGAGAGAGTTTTTTCAAACCTGTATTCAAATTTATATCCGCGATTTTTCTCGAAGTCAGAGTAAATTTGAACAACTTCCTGTTCGGAAAAATCCTGCAGATTTTTCATCTTCCTTTTTAACTCAAAAAGTATTGGATTAACTTTCCAGAGAAAATCAGAAACAGAAATATTTTCCGAAAGGTCTATCTCCTGGGGAAGAAATCCAGAAACCAGGTCTTTCCTGAAATAAATATTCCCGGAAATTGGCTGAATTTCTTCTTTCAACATTTTAAGAATCGTAGTTTTCCCGCAGCCGTTATTCCCGATCAAACCGACACGACTGGAATTTACCATCTCGAAAGATACATCTTCCAGGATATTTTCGGATTGAGTTTCGTAACAGAAACTGATGTTATTTGTTTTGATGTATAGCATTTAATTTCTTTTTTTTGAACGACAAATTATTAGCAACGAACACACTGAAACTTGAGTTAAGTTCGGCTTTAGCCGAATCTTGACTTAAGTTGACAATGTTTTATTTGTGAAGTCTGCAAAGACTAACCAAAAGTTTTTATCCCTCTTTTACAAACTTCACAAGTTTCAAAAACTTGGTAAGTTTCAGTTCTAACCGTTGAAAAGGACTTAATCTCCTGTGTAGATTAAAAAAAGAATTCCGCCAATAGAATATTTTTTAAGATTACTGCTTTCCAAACTCTGAAAGAGTCGAATGAAAGAAAATTTGAAAGAGACTTTTTCAGAGTTATTATCTCGAAATCGGAATTTCGAATTACTGTATCACAATCATTCTTAATTGTATTTTTTTAAACAGGGATTTTTGAGTTACAATTGATGCATCATCCAGACATTCGGTTCGAAGTAAATCCCCTCTATATCATCAAAGACCACTAGACTCAACGCACCGGGAATTATGTATTTTCCTGATTCAGGAAATTTCATTCCTGTCCAACTTTCCCAATCCGCATGAGAGCCTGATATTTTCATTGCTTGGGAACATACTTTAATTATTTTTCCACCAAGTGTTTCGTGAACTCGCAGCCAGGGATCGAAAAGTTTCCCATCTTCTCTTTTCCATGAAATATATTTTTGCATATCAATGAGCGGATAATCTTTTTTCAATGTCGGACGAACAGGAACCAGAAGTTTTTCAAAATTTTTCTTCTTCCCTATTTCCATCATTGCTTTTATCATTTCCGTGCTGATCCCTTTTCCTTGATATTTTGGACTGATCGTGATCGACATCGCACAAAGAAAGTTCGGTTTTATCTTATTTTCTTTATCTTTGAATCCTTTTTGCAATGCCCAATCCCAGCCATTTTCAGGAAGATTTTCAAGTTTATTATTCCAGAAAATCGGGATCGAGTTTCCGCTTCCAACCATTTCATTTCCTTCCATAAGCCAGTATTGATATTCCGGGAAATCATCATAAAGTCTGATAAAATATTCATCTGCGACAGCATCGTTCAGCATAAATTCAGGCCAGACTTCGATGACTAATTCATCGCCTTTTTCGATCAAGTCTTCTTGTTCGAGAGTTGTTACTACTTTGTATTTCATTTTATTTCCTTCCTATCACGGCGTAGTTCTGAACAAAGCCGGATTTTTTTGAATCACTAATTATAACGAATTTTCACGAATATAAACTTTGAAAAAGTCTCTCTCATTCATTCATCCTGATTGTGCATCTCTCAAACAGGAATGCTTGAGTTACATCCTGTTAATTCAGCCTGATTTTTTCTCCTTGCTCTCTGTATTCTCTGTGATTAACATTTGAAAAGTAGTTAATCTCCTGTGTAGATTAAAAAGAATTCCGCTGACAGAATCCGTTTTCAAGGTTTCTTCGCAACTAAAATATAACTCAATGGCAATTTCAAATCTGATTTCTGTAAATATTCATAAATCACTCCGTAATCTCTCTCATATTCATTGAATAACTTCAATTGAAATCCACTAGAAATAATTCCATTAATCAAATCGGAAACCGTATGAGAAAATTCGTAAGCCGAAGCAGAATCATATTTGGTTAAGCCGTAATAATCGATTCCATCTTTCCCGACATAAATCTCATTGTCGAAGTAATTATGTATGATTTTTACTTCTCCGTCGAATTCATTATCATACGGCAGAACATTATTGAAAGGATGGATTTCGTATATGAAGAGAATTCCGTTTTGTGTAAGAAGTTGCGATGCTTTCCGGAAATATCCATTCAAATCCGGAATCCAGGCTAATGCTCCAACTGTGATGTAAACCAGGTCGAATTTATCGTTATATTTTTCCGGAATATCGAACACATCCGTTCTAACGAATTCACAATCGATTTCGAATTTTTTTGCTCTTTTCATCGCATCTTTTATTGCTTCATCAGAAATATCGAAACCGACACATTTTGCTGCTCCCATTCTTTTGAGAGACATTAGTTCGACGCCGTTATTGCAGGATAAATGTGCGATATTCTTCCCTTTGATCCCAATTTTATTTAGTTCCTCCAATTCTTCATTTTTCTGAAAGATGAAATCCGGATTGGAAAACATCTTATCCCACTTATTATCCATCACTTTGCGATGTTTGGGCATTGCCTGATTCCAGGCTTTTCGATTTGCTTCGGTGTATTTTTTGGTTTCCATTACTTATCCTTTTTTTCAACGAACAAAACAACCGACTAACAATCAGAATCTTGATTTTGGAGTGCATCAATTATTTTGCTGCAAAACGACGGAGTCGTTTCCCCACAGAATGCAATTCTGTGCTTCTCTGACCTTGAAAAAGTTTTTTAGTATTCACAACAAAAATCTTTGAAGGAGATTACAGAACTTTTTCAACGGTTTCTATCTAAATTTGTGAAGTCTTTGAGACTTACCAAATTTTGAAGATATAAAACTTCACAAGTTTCGGAAACTTGGTAAGTTTTCTCGAAATCGGAATTTCGAGTTACATTCCAAACCTTGAAAAAGTTTATAAGTATTCTCTTCCTGCCATACTTTTTCAATGGTTTTCCCATATCATCGATTTCCAACCATTGAAAAGGACAAATGAAAGAATTCCTCCGGTAGAATCCGTCTTCAAGGTTTTTAACTAAAAAGTATAACTCACCTTCATATAAGCCTGTTCGTAGTCGGTGATAAACTCCTGATCAATTTCATCTTGAGCAGTTTTATAACCGAGATAGAAATTGCAGTTATCCTTGAATTCAAAACGAAGATTGGAGAAAAAACCGAGATTAGCAGAATAATTTTCCATCTCATAATTGTTATATCGCAAACCATTAGTGAGAGAGAGTCGATTGGAAAAATTGATGATCAAATCGGCATTTCCGATCCAATATTCATCATCCTTTCCGCAATCGATCGGGAAATCAAAATGCTTAAGTTTTTGCCCGGAAATATTATATGAAATATGATTGCTGACATCTCCAAAAAAAGTTATGTGAAATTTATCTCTTCTAAATATTTCGGAAAGATCATAAACGAGAGAATTTCCTGTGATGTAAGTGAGCCAGGCACCAAACCAGGAAATCTTCCAGGTTTTGATACTTGCGTAAAAATTATTCCAGGTGTAAACAGAACCGTTGTAATTTTCCTGACCAATACTCCCATTCAAACTGAAATTAATTTTATGAGGAGAATTCATCCAGAAATTCAATCCTCCATTTTGTTCGAGCAGTTCTTTATTTTCATTTTCAAATGCTTTATGAAGCCAGATACTCGAACCAAACTTCTTTATGATCTTTCCATTCGGATCACTGTTTTGCCAAAAATTTGCATTTAGAGATGTGAAATCGGTTTCAAAAACCCGACCCATGTCCGCATTATAATTTTTGCTCATTCGCGCTCCGTTCAACGACCAGTTTAGATCACTCTTTTTTCCATTATATCCGAGATGGACAGAATATCCTTTTTCATATTTAATTTCCGGATCATTTTTCAAAGTGAAATCTATCTCACTCCAAATCGAGTGGTTTTTCACAAATTCCCATCTTGGATTGATCATTAGAACTTCGTTGTGATAATCTTTGTTCATCCTGTTCAAGAGCGTCATTTGAATAGAAAGATCTTCCCATTTCGGTTTGAAAGCCAACAGGTTATAAAGATCATTATCGTTCAGGATATTATTATCATCCGAAACTTTTTTATCCATTGCGGAAAGAAATCCATAAGAAAAATTTTCAGTATTTCCCGTCAATTTGACAGCATAACGAGGTTGCATAATATGACGGGAATAAAACAAATTGCTCTCTACTCCGAAAACATCGAGATCTTCGATAAAGAAATAACGATTTTCCTCGAAATGCGGAGGATAGCGAATATTGAAATTATCTTCCACTTCATCCAGCGGAATATCGGAAAAATCGGGATTCAGACTGATCTTTGCTTTTGTGGAAGAAGTAGGATTATAAGAAAAATCCAATCCAATATTTTCCGGATCGAAAGAATCTGTCTTTTCAATCAAATCATATTTTTTGATGAAATATGGAGTGATCCTGTAATTCTTGTTTTTGGATAATTCCTCATTTATAGTGACATCATAAGCAGTCCGAAAATAATCTTTTCCCATTTTATTTGTGCCGAAAGGAACTGAAAAATATTCGTCGGATTCCTTCAAATACCGGGTTAAAATTATTTTCCAATTATAAGGAGGATCACCGTAAAATCGTAAATCTTTCAAAGGAATTTTCATCATACTTTTCCATAACTTTTCGGAAATAATATTTTCCCTCTTGTAATTGCTGTTCCAACTTGTATCCATATTCATGTCGGATTGGCGAATGCCGTCATAATGATTTCCGAGCGGAAAAACGCAAAACATATAAGCATAATAATTTTTGATGTCCGTGATGACCTGGATCCTGATAAAATCGCAATCGACCCATTCATCCTTGTTTGCTAATTTTCCTTGTGCAAAACTTTTATCGATTTCCGCTTCGCAACGAACAAATAGATTTTCTTTATCGTGCCAAAGCCAAACATCTGTCCGCAACGGAATTGACTGCCCATCATCGGGAGAAATCCGCACAAACTCCGAAAGATGATTCGATTCTGTTTTCAATTCTGTCTGCGAATACGGGATCGTGATCGCTGTTAGAATTACTGCTGTGAATATTAAAATTAATGTTACAATTTTCTTTTTCATATTTTATTTTTTCCTTTTTTTTGAAATCATGAATTAACACAAATTTTCACGAATCTAAAACTTAAGTTAAGCCGGCTTTAGCAGGTCTTGACTTAAGTTGACATATTCCGCTCCCATTAATTCTCAATATATTTGTGAAGTCTCCGAGAACTTAACAAATTTTGTTTCGATCCTTGCAAAACTTCACAAGTTTTTGGAAACTTGGTAAGTTTTCTCAAAATCGGAATTTCGAGTTACTGTATCACAATCAATCCTGATTGTGTTTTTCTCAAACAAGATTGTTTGAGTTACATTTATCCTGTTCATCCTTTTTAATCATTCACCCAATATTCCCGGCAATCTTGAGTTCTTCTCATAAATCCATAATCGACGAGTAATCTTCTAATTATGAAGATATCATCATAAAAACCGGAGACAATTTCATTCACCTCTTTTTCTGAATATTTCCTATTCGATTCGAAATTCTCGAAAATTTTCTGTAAAACTATCACCTTTTTCTTCTCTTTATTTGGAAGTGTTTTCAATCTTCCCGAATCTTTATCGAAATATGATTTCAACACTTTCTCTTTTGTTTTTTCATCTATCTCATATTTGTCTTTGATCATTTTGTTCTCCTTTTTTTGAAACCATTAATTAACACAAATTCTCACGAATAAAACTTGAGTTAAGTCGGCTTTAGCCGATCTTGACTTAAGTTGAAGATAATCATTACTTCGTCTATCCAACCATTGCGAAGGTCAAGAGAAGCAAGAAGTCCGAAAACCATTCGCAAGGTCTTTCTCGAAATCTGAATTTCGATTTACATTATATCGCAGGTCCATAAAATGATTCCCATAATTTCTTTGAAACATTGTATGAATCTTTCTCCACCCCGAATTTGCTTACATATTTGCAGATATTTTCAACATCCCGCAAAAGCAGTTCAAAGGCGTTATGATTTACATTCGGATCTACTGCTTGAGGAAAATCGATAATATACGGCTCTTCCTTGTGATAGAGAATATTAAAAGGTGAAAGATCACCGTGCACAATATGATTTTGGAGCATCACGGAAATATTGTTCACGATTTTTTTAAAGACATTTTCCGCTTCTTGCTTATTTAAACGAACATCTTTGAGCATCGGAGCAGAATAATCATCTTCTCCGATAAAACTCATCACAACAGCATCATCCGTGCAGGCAATCGGTTCCGGCACTTTCAATCCGATGTCAAATAATGTTCCCAAAGCATCAAATTCGTTGTTCACCCAAATAGAGCGTTCCACTTGTTTCACGATTGAAGAACCTTTCTTTTTACCTCGTTCCAAGCGTTTATCCCAAATCCTGCCTTGATGGTAAATTCCATCCTGCTTAAAATTCCGGAATTTCTTTTCCCGATACAATTTTACTGCCATATATTCACAATTCATTTCATGATGCGCCTTACAGCAGACAACAACCGCTTCTTTACCTTTTTTTACCACTCGAATTAGTTCTGTGATTATTTTTTCATCAAAGAAATCCTCGCAGGATTCTCCGTAACGCATCAAATCTGTTTTGAAAACATTTTCCACAGGCTGCAATTCATAGAATATTTTTTCCAACAAAGATATTCTTTCTTTATCGATTTCCGGAACTTGTTCAGCGTTAAATTGCTGACCAATCTCACCCATAAAATCTACACAGCAAACTGCTGTATAAAAATCCAGAACCTGAAGTTGCAGATTGGACAGGTTATATTCATCTGAAATAAAATCGATATAATCCGTATCACTATTTTGAGAAAGTAGAGCCATTTTCGTGAGACCTAAATGAAACAATTTATCACCGAAACAGAGTTCATCTACATCTACAATTCCATTCAACTTTCCGTTTTGGATGATTACATTTTTGGTAGTGATATCATCGAGAAAAGGAACCGACTCGATCGATGAAAAATATTCATCAAAGCGCTCCATCCTGGTGAAAAGAAACTCCACCTGTTTCAAACTGCAAACTCCGATGTCAGCGATGCGATCTCTACTTCTTTTCAGCGAATTCCTGATCACATCTTTCCACGATTTATTTTCCTTTAGAATTTTATCTTCATAAGAAGTTGCATAACCGTAACCTTCCGCTTTGGGAAGATCTGAAACTATTTTTTGAATTTTCACGATTTCTTTCGATAGATTTTTCTTTTGCGTCCCGGTCAGTTCATCATAAACAAAATGCAGGTCTTTTCCTGCTAATCGTTCCATAATCACATACGGAAATTCGCATTCAAAATCGAAATGAAGAATTTCAGGAACAGGAGTTTTAAAATGCTTCATTTTTTTATTCCAATAAACTCCACCTTTTAATAAATTTATGGAGTTATCTCTTGCGAGACGAATTACAATTTCCTCACCGGTTTCCAATTTTACATCATAAACAAAATGACATAATCCTGCATTAAACCTGCTGATTTCAGAAACAGCAACTTGATAATGATTTTCTACAATATCTTTTGCGATTTGAATATTTGGATTTTTCATTGTTTTTTCCTTTTTTTTGAAACTACGAATTTTCACGAATCTAAAACTTGAGTTAAGTCGGCTTTAGCCGATCTTGACTTAAGTTGACATATTAGCACCTTGAAAAAGTTTCTTTCAATCCATCTTCCTATTTAACTCTTTCAAGGTTACACATCTCCAAACTCTGAAATAGTCAAATATAAGAGAATTTGGAAGAGACTTTTTCAGAGTAATATTCAAGGTTTCTATGCATTCAATATCTTCGCTTCCTGTTCTTCCATAAACTGGTTCGTGTAGAGTTTATGGTAATATCCTTTCTGGTTGAGAAGTTCGTGATGATTTCCCTGCTCGGTAATTTTTCCATCGCGGATCACTAAAATCCTGTCTGACGAACGGATTGTGGAAAGACGGTGGGCGATGATAAAACTCGTACGATTCTCCAGAACTGTTTGGATAGCATCCTGGATTTTCTGTTCGGTTTCCGTATCCACAGACGAAGTTGCTTCATCCAGCACAAAGATTTTTGGATTCGCTAGAATCGCTCTGGCAAAGGAAATGAGTTGCTTTTCTCCGGTTGAGAGCAGACTTCCACCTTCACCGACTTCGCTGTCATATCCTTTCTCGGTTTTCTGGATAAAATCGTGTGCATTGACCAATCGAGCCGCATTTTCAACTTCCTCGTCATTTGCATCCAATCTGCCGTATTTGATGTTGTCCTTGATCGTACCGCTGAACAGATGTGGTGTCTGCAATACATAACCGAGATTGGAATGCAACCAGAGCAATGACCTTTCCCGATAATCGGTTCCGTCGATTTTGATAGAACCGGAATTCGGTTCATAAAATCGGCAGGCAAGATTTACGATTGTGCTTTTGCCGGAACCTGTTTCTCCAACGAGTGCTATTGTTTCTCCGGAATTTATTTCCAGGTTGAAATTCTCCAGCACATTTTCACCTTTTTTGTATTTGAAAGAAACATTCTCAAAGTGGATATTCCCTATTATTTTTGGCCAATTCTCTGTTTTCGAGTTAAGGATATCACCGAATTTTTCCGCAATTTCCGAACTGTCCTGAATCTCCGGTTTCTCATCGATCATCGAGAAAATCCTCTCTGCTGATGCTTGAGCATTTTGCAATTCCGCAAAGATGCGAGCCAGTTCCCGCAAAGGTTCAAAAAACTGAACTGTGTAAGATATGAAAGCGACAAGAGTTCCGTAAGTTATGGTTTGCAGGATAACGCCTTCTCCGCCTTTCCATAGTGCGAGTCCGGTTCCGATGCTGCCGAGAGTCAGAACTGCCGGCAGATACAAGGATGAGAAAATCGCTGCTTTTACGGATGAACGATACATTTTGCTCGTAAGTTGCTGGAATTCTTTCAGATTCGCTTCTTCCCGAACTAATGTTTTGGTTGTCTTTGCTCCGGAGATTCCTTCATTGAACGACCCAGTAATGCGCGAATTCGTCTTCCGAACTTTCCGATAAGTTTTCAGTATTTTCTTCTGGAAATAAATGCTGATCACAACCAAAACCGGAACAACGATCAAAACCATCAACGCCAGTTTCCAATTCATAATCAACATCACGATACTGATCCCGATCATCAGCGAAAATCCCCAAACCAGATCGACCAAACCCCAGGCGATGGTTTCTCCCAAACGCTGTCCGTCGGAAGTCATTCTTGCCATCAGCCAGCCGACCGGAGTTTTATCATAGTAATTGAAGGAAAGTTCCTGCAGATGCTGGAATCCTGCTTTCCTGATGTCGTAGGTCAATCCCATCTCAACTCTTCCTGCCAAAGCAATGAAGAAATAGATATTTATCGATTGAATGACGATCAATCCGAAATAGATCAGACCAAATCTCACAAGTCCGTCAGTACTTGCCGGAACAACAAAATGATCGATCGCATACTTACTCATCAGCGGGAAAATGACATCTACTCCAGCCAATCCCAGCATAAAAACTGCGATGATGATCATTTGTTTTTTATAGGAAATTGTGAATTGAAAGAGTTTTTTCCACAACTTCCAATCTAAATTTTTATTATATTCCTGTTCTTCAAAAATAGACATAATTTACCTCTTAATTAGCAACGAACAAAACTAACAAAACGAACAATTATTTACCACCGAGAACACCGAGATACACCGAGTTTAAATCTCCTCTTGAGAGGAGTCCGACTTTAGTCGGGAGGTGTGTTTCTTCATCATTGGATATTCCTTGTTGGATATTGAATATTTTTCTCTCCCAATCCCTTCTCAAGAGTGAATAAATCAATTGATCATATCTAATTTTCCCATTCTCAAACCAATAATGTGCTCTCATTCTGCCATCGATTTGAAAACCAAAATGATCGAGTAGTTTTATCGAGCCGATATTTCCCTCATTTGTTTCAGCATAAATCTTATTCAAACTCATTTTCTTATAATTGAACATTGTATCCAAAAATAATGAAAGTAGTATCTTTCCATAACCCTTTCTACGATTTTCTTTTGGGAAGTAATAACTGATCTCGATGCTATAATTTCGATGATTTCGATTTTGATAACTGGCGAAACCTAAATATTCTCCTGTTTTATTTTCTTTCAGAAAAGCGTAATTTATTTCTGAATACAATCGATTCTGCATTCTTTGATAGAATTTCTCAAAATGTTCTTCTTTGAAATCTTCTGTGTGCTTTTCCGGAACCCAGGCACAACTCATTTTATCTTTTTCATCTTCACTGATCTGCCATTTGTAATACTGCTTCAGAAGTTTTCTATCTTCTTTATTTACAAATATTAGTGAATAAGATTTCTTTATGTCTTTTGTCATTTGTTCTCCATTTCTTTTCTTCCTTTTTCCTTCATTATTGGAAATTCCTTGTTGGATATTGGATATTCATCTTTTCAAACAATCTTCTTCTCCTTCTTCAACACATCCGCTTCCATCTGCTTTGGCTCGATCTCGAATTCCAGTTCTTCCTCCAACTGATTCTGCAGATTCCAGATACGCTGATAAAGTCCAGTTTGATTAACAAGTTCCTGATGATTTCCCTGCTGGATAAGTTTACCGTTTTCCAGAACCAGAATCAAATCTGCTTCTGCGAGTGTATTGATGCGATGCGAGATGATGAAAGTCGTTGCCTTATTATTTCGCTTTTTGAGTTCTTTCCTGATCGCAGCATCTGTTTCCGTATCGACAGCACTCAATGAATCATCAAAAATCAGAATCGGACTGTCATTTACCAGAGTTCGAGCAATGGCGATTCGCTGCTTTTGTCCGCCGGAAAGAGTTACACCCCGCTCTCCAACTGCAGTTTCATATCCATTCTCAAAATCTTCGATAACTTCATGCACGGAGGCAATACGAGCGGCTTCAAAGACTTCCGCTTCGATCACATCGTGCTTTGCCAATCCGATATTTTCTTGAATCGTTTTGGAGAATAGGAAGGGCTCCTGAAGAACAATTCCCACTTTTTTCCTGATCACTTTCTTATCGATATTTCTCAATTCAATTCCATCGATCTTGATCGAACCTTTTTGATTCTCATACAATCTCGGTAAAAGATGAACGAGAGACGATTTTCCAGATCCTGTCGGACCGAGAACAGCAACTGTCTGTCCTTTTTTGATATGAAAAGAAACATCATCCAGAACCGGTTTTCCTTCATCGTATTCGAAAGATACATTTTGGAATTCGATCTCGCCTTCGATGGTTGGAGTCGGATCGCTGTCATTTCCAAATTCTTCGATCGGTGCATCGAGTATTTCCTGAATCCTGCCAATCGAAACAAGCGCTTTTCCCATATCGGTCAGAACTCGTCCCATTTGACGAATCGGCCAGAGCAACATTCCTACATAAGAAGTGAAAGCGAGTAAAGTTCCCAACGAGATGATTCCTTTAGCAGCCCAGAAAGTTCCGATAACCAGAACTCCACCGATCTGGATCAAACAGAAAAAATCGGAAACCGACCAATACCAGGCGAGAAGCCGGATGAGATTGTAAGTAAGGTTGCGATACTCTACATTTCGCTCATCGAATTTCCCGATTTCATAAGACTGTCTGGCAAATGCTCGCACCACGCGCACTCCGGTTAGATTTTCCTGTAGAACCGTTGATAATCTTCCTTCCGACTCATCCGAAAGTTTGAATGCTTTCTTTACTTTGATGAAGAAAACCACCGTGAAACAGAAAATGAGAGGAATGAGCGACAACGAAACCAGCGTCATTTTCACATTCATCGGCAACATAAAGGAAAGTGCAAAAGCTATCATAAAGAGTGCTCTTCCAACCTCCACAAACTGCATTGCCAGAAATCTGCGAATCGTTTCCACATCGGAAGTACAGCGCTGGATCAAATCTCCGGTTTTCGCTTTCTGATGATAATCATACGGAAGTTTCTGGAGATGATCGTAAACTTTCTCCCTGATCTTCCTGGCAATAGATTCCGCAGAAACAGCCGACCACTTTCCTTTCCAATACAGGAAAACTCCTCTGATCAATGTTAATCCAATGAGGAGTAAACTGCAGATCCAGAGGTTTTTTGCCAGTAGACTCTGATTTCCAAAAAAATTTAGCAAACCTTCGATATACAGCTGCAACCAACCGAAAACAGCCATCTCTTTCCCACCGATGATCGAATCAACAGTGATCCTTAAAATCATTGGCCAAATGAAGTTAATGAAAGTAGCAAAACCAATGGAAAGGATGGACAGCACATAAAGCGTTCTGTTTCCTTTCATAAAATTCCATAATATTTTTATTTTATCCATTATTAATTTCCTTTAACCGCGAATGAACACAAATTTTCGCGAATTCACCTTGAAAAAGTTTATAAGTCTTTTCTTCTTGCTGAACTTTTTCAACGGTTTTCATTTGAATTTGTGAAGTCTCCAAAGACTTAACAAATTTTATAAAGCTATTAGTCTAAAAAACTTCACATCCGTCAGTTGCCGGATTGTTAGTTTTCTCAAAATCGGAATTTCGAGTTACTTTCGTTTCAATTCCTCTTTCAAGAATTTCCGTACAGTCTTTCTTCCCTTCTGCTTAAACCAGCGTTTCGATTTTGTATGAGCACCATCCGGATGCGCCGGTCTTTTCCGGTTATATAATTTTTGAATTCCTGTTTTCATAATTTATTTCCCACAATTTAGCTCCGAACAAAACCAACAAAACGAACAATCTAAAACTTGAGTTAAGTCGGCTTTGTTCGAATCTTGACTTAAGTTGAACTCTTTACCCTCGAAATCGGAATTTCGAGTTACATTCCAGTCCCATCATATGATTTTCCAAAATAAAAAAAGACTCGTGAGAGCCAGAGCCCACTCGAGTCTTTGAAAAAATTTTGCTTTAGATACAAAAATAGTGGGATTAGCCCTGGTATCGACCAATCCCACTAAAATATATTTATCTCATTTTATTGAGCGTTTTTCCTGATATTTTAATAAATTACGGGATCGGTCAACTAAATGACAGAACCGCCTGCAGGTAATCTTAATAATCTATTCATCCAAATCCTCCTTCGTTTATTTTGCATTTTGCAATGAAAGATTACTACTCTATTTTTTAAGGAATATATACTGTCAAGAATTTTTACTTAATTTTTCGAAAATATTTCTAATTCTTTAGTTGTAATTTGTTTAAAAATAGACAATTATCCAGATGAAATTTTATTTTATGAAATGAAACAAAAAGATTTCTTCTAATAATAATGAATGAAATGGATAAAATTATTTCTCTTTACAATAAAATTGTATCTTTAAGTTTTGCAGAGAATTTTTTTCGGAGGATAGTAGATGAAAAAAATCGATTTTAAAAAAGAGTTAAAAGAACTTTATAATCCATCTGCAAAAAAGGTTGTTGTCATAGATGTTCCGATTTTGAATTTCCTGATGATCGATGGACAGGGAAACCCGAATACTGCGAAAGAATACCAGGATGCTCTGGAAACACTTTACGGAGTTACCTTCACGATCAAAATGCTGCCCAAAAAAGGAGAAACTCCGGAAGGATATTTCGAATATGTTGTTCCACCTTTGGAAGGTCTCTGGTGGTCGGATGAAAAGAATAACCTTGATCTGGAAGATAAAAATAATTGGAAATGGACAGCCATGATCATGCAGCCGGAATTTGTAACGCAGGAATTGGTTGAATTTGCAATCCAACTTCTCCAAAAGAAAAAGGATATTCCTGCTTTATCGAAAATGCGATTTGAAAGTTATAATGAAGGTTTATCCGCCCAGATAATGCATATTGGACCTTATGCGGAAGAAGCTACGACTATTGATATGATTTATCATTTCATCAAAGAAAAGGGATACAAATTTAATGGAAAACATCACGAGATCTATTTGAGCGATCCGCGACGAAGTGCTCCGGAAAAATTGAAAACAGTTATCAGACAACCGATCAAGTAAAACAATCAAGTAAAATGTCTTACAAAAAAACAATATAGCAAATTATACTACGAATAAAAGTAAGAAAGAGAATTTATGTTTGAAAAAAAATGGCAAAACTTAATTGAAGATGATTTAGACAAATTATCAGAAATAATAAATCCTGTAAAAGAAAAAACAATTAAACTCGAAGAAGGAGAAAACAGGATTGTTTCGATCTTCTTCCTCGATATAAAAGGTTTTACCGCGATGAGTGAAAAACTTCAATCCGAACAGGTGAAAAGAATAATCGATAGGATCTTTAAAGTTTTCACTAATGTTATTCTCAAGTATGGTGGTTATATCGATAAATATGAAGGTGATTTGATCATGGCTCATTTCGGCAGTAAAATAACTTCCGAAACCGATACTGAAAGAGCCATAAAAAGCGGATTGGAAATTCTAAACAAAATAAAGCAAATAAATGAGATGCTGACTCAAAGAAAGATAGAACTAAATGTCAGGATCGGAATAAATACAGGAATGGTAACCACAGGCAAAATCGGTCTTCAAAGATCAGGAGATTTTACTGTTTATGGTGATGCGGTCAATCTTGCTGCCAGAATGGAAAAAAATGCTCCTTTGAACTCTATTTTGATTTCGGAAGAAACAAAGAAACTGGTTACCGATATATTCCGGTTTGAATCACTCGGTAAATTAAAATTAAAAGGTATTTCTTTTCCTGTCGATGTTTATAAAGTTCTGGGAGTTGTAACTAAAAAAATCGAGAGATGGGAACGGTTCAAGGTTGTGCATAGACCTGTATATGTGGGAAGAGATAAAGAATTAAAGAAAATTGAAAAAGTTTATGTAAAAGCAAAATCTCAAATTGGAAAAATCGACGCTGATTATAAACCTATAGTGATCGGCTTGCGTAGTCCTGCAGGACTGGGGAAATCCCGTCTTATTTATGAATTCTCTAACAAGATAAAAGATAAATACAAGTTAAAAACCATGAAAAACATTAAAATAAGTGGTTATACAAAATCGTATGCCCAAGCACCTTATACAATTTGGACATCTTTTATCAAAAACTACATCGGCATTAATGAAACCGATACAAATGAGATTATTAGAGAGAAATTCGAATATTTTTTTTCTGAAATTTCTCCGGAACTTAAAAGAAATGAAAACCAGGTTTTAGAAAAAGCAAAACCTATATTGGGATTTATCCTCGGTCTGACCTATAAAGATATTAGATTGAAAAATCCCGATCCAAAATCTATTCAAACAGAAATTTTCCTGGCAATTCGATACTTCCTGGAGGCAATTACTAAAATAGCGAATAGACAAAATCATCCATTGATAATCGTCCTTGAAGACCTTCATTGGCTCGATGAATCATCCCGTTATGCGTTGAAGACCATCTTATCATCTCTGAATGTGGAAGAAAAAAGAAATAATAAAGCAAACAAAATTTTGTTTCTCCTGCTTGCTTATCGAAATGAATTTGAACTCATTAGTGAATTTAAGTTTAGAACAGAATTTTATGAATTCCAATTAGAACCTTTAACAACTGATAATTCCGATCAAATGATAAATTCTATGCTCGGGAAAATAAACATCCCGCAAAAGATCAAATCCGAACTTCTATCAAAATCCGAAGGAAATCCATTTTATATCGAAGAATGGATTCACTTTCTCCTGGATGAAGATATAATTGAAAAAAAAGACAATATGTGGCGGCTGAAAAAGGAAATTACCGCTGTTCCGGATACTTTGCATAAACTTATTTTATCTCGTATCGACAGAATGGAAACTCCTTTAAAAATTCTTCTGCAAAAAGCAAGTGTTATAGGATATTCATTTCTTAAATCCATCATGGAAGCAATGGAAATAAGACTGGGAAACAAGCAACCGATAGAACCAAAACTTACTCAACTAATTCACATGGACTGGCTTAAAAGAGAAGAAGAAGTCGATGAAACAGATACTAAATACTTATTCAAGCATATTATTGCCTGCGATGTCGTGTATCAGACTATTCTCATTTATAATAAGAAAATCCTGCACAAGATCATAGCAGAATATGTGGAAGAAAAATTCAGGGATAACAAAGATTATTATGCTTTTCTGGCAAACCATTATGAAAAAGCAGAAGTAAAAGATAAATCAAGGGAATATCTGAAAAAGGCAGGAGACTTTGCCAGAGATCATTATCAAAATGAATTGGCAGTCGTATTTTACGACCAACTATTGCAGAGCATTCACGATTTATCAAACCAAAAAGAATTAGAAATCGACATTCTTCTTAAAAAGGGTAACATCTTTCGATTTATAGGAAAGTGGAAAGAAGCAGAAGATATTTATCAAAATGCTCTTCATTTAGCGACCAAAATTAAGGATAAAAAAAGAATTGCAACTTTAACTAATTCTGTAGGTTGGCAAAATTATTTAAAAGGCAATTATGAAAAAGCAATGGAGTGTTTGGAAAAACAATTAAAAATCAGCGAAGAAATTGAAGATAAAAGCGGAATTTCAATAGCATTTGGAAATATGGGGGTTGTGTTTAAGGAATTAGGTAATTATGAAAGAGCAATGGAATGTCATAGGAAAAAATTAGAAATTTGTGAGGAACTCGAGGATAAAAGCGGAATGTCGATTGCATTTGGGAATATAGGTCTTGTTTATTGGAATCAGGGAAATTATGAAAGAGCAATGGAATTTCATGAGAAAAAATTAAAAATAAAAGAAGAACTCGCAGATAAAAAAGGAATCTCGATAGCAGTTGGGAATATGGGAATTGTTTATGAAAATCAAGGGAATCACAAAAAAGCGATGGAATGCTTTGAAAAAAGACTGAAAATCAGTGAAGAACTCGGCGATAAAAGCGGCATTTCAATAGCAGTCGGAAATATGGGAATTGTTTATAAGGAACAGGGTAATTATGAAAAAGCAATGGAGTGTTATCAAAAAGATTTAATTATATCGGAAGAATTGGGAAACAAAAAAGGAATTTCCAGAGCAGTCGGTAATATGGGACTTGTTCATACGAATCTTGGTAATTATACAAAAGCTATGGAATGTTATCAAAAAGATTTAGTAATTTTGGAGGAACTCGGAAATAAGAAGGGGATATCAATAGTCGTAGGTAATATGGGAAATGTTTATCGTTTTCAAGGAAATTTTGGAAAAGCGATAGATTGTTTTGAGAAAGTGATTGAAATCGACAGTGAAATCGGATTTAAACCTCACCTCCCTTATGTTTTATCTGAAAAAGCAAATTGTCTCTATGAACTGAAAAAATATGAAAAGGCGAATGAAATAAATGAAGAATGTCTGAAAATTGCTGAAGAGATAAAAGACGAAGAGTATATTTTTGCTGCTGAAATTCTAAAAGTGAAAATTGAGTTTAAAATAATAAAAAGATATAAGGTGCGGATAAAAAAGTGTATCGAATCGCTTGAAAAAATGCTTGCTGATACAAAGAAAGAAGAACAAATTGCTGCTCTGAATTATGAATTAGCAATTATGAACAAGCAATTAGGAGGAAAAGAAGTAACTGAAAAGTATAAAAAAGATGCAATAAAATCCTACAAAAAGCTCTATAAGAAAACACCGAAAATAGATTATAAAAACAAGTATGAAGAATTGGAGAAACTAAAATAAAGGAAAACCAAATGATCCAACTAAAAAACATCTCCAAAAACTTTGGTGAAATAAAAGCACTGCAAGATGTCTCGTTAAAGATTGAAAAAGGTGAACTCTTCGGTCTGCTCGGTCCAAATGGAGCAGGAAAGACGACAATGATTAACATCATAAATACATTCCTGCCATTCGATGATGGGGAAATTCTCATAAACGATCTTTCTCTCAAAAATAGAAAAGAGAAGATCAAACAGAAGATCGGTGTCATCCCGCAGGAAATTGCCCTTTACGAAGAACTCACTGCTTTTGAGAACTTGAAATTCTGGGGAGAAGTTTATAGAATTACCGGGAAAGATCTGAAAAACAGATGCGAAGAAACCTTGAAAATGGTCGGACTTTTTGAGAGAAGAAACGATGCATTGAAAAAATATTCCGGTGGAATGAAACGCAGGATAAACATTGCTGCCGGACTGCTTCATAACCCTGAAATAATCTTGATGGACGAACCGACAGTCGGTGTCGATCCGCAATCACGCAATTTCATTTTCGAGATGATCGAGCAGTTGAATTCCATTGGAAAAACAATTATTTATACAACACATTATATGGAAGAAGCGGAGAGACTTTGCCAGCGGATTGCCATAATCGATAAAGGACAGATCATCGCTTTGGGAACAAAAGAGGAATTGTTCAAACTATTGGAAAAAGAGAACAGCATTAATATCAAATTCAAAAAAAACATTGATTTAGAAAATTATAAAAATGCATTTAATGAATTCCAAATATCAAAAATTAATGATCAGACTTTGCAGGTTTCAGGTGAAAACTTGATCGGAAATTTATCAGTAATTCTCGATTCGATCAATCAAAATAAAAATGAAATTTCGGAAATAGATTTTAATAAACCAAACCTGGAAAAACTCTTCCTGAAATTGACAGGACGAGAATTGAGAGAATAAAAAAAACTCATCCCCTAACCCCTTCTCTTACAAGAGAAGGGGAACTCTATGGAAATAAAATTCACTTTATTTCGATTTATTCCCTCTCTTTTTAAGAGAGGATTAGGGTGAGCAAAAAGGAGTATGAATGAACATATTCCCGCTTATAAAAAAAGATTTCAAAATGTTTTTCAAAAGCAAATCGGCAGTTGCTCTAACATACATTGTACCAATGGTGATCACCTTAATTTTTGGAGCAGTTTTCGGAGGATTCGGAAAGACGGAAGGAATCAGCGGTATTAAAGTGTTGCTGGTCGATGATGATCAAACGGAATTGTCCAAAAAATTCTACACACTTTTGGATAGTCTATCGGAACTGAAAGTCCATACGAAAAAGAGAGTAAAGGACGAATACATCCTCTTTGATCAAAATTCGATGGATGAATGGATCAGGGAAGGAAAACGGAAACTCGGGATTTACATTCCAAAAGGTTTCGGAAGAAGTATCTCAACCGGAAGGAAAATCCTTCTCGAAATCCATTTCGATCCCAAATACCAGATCGAGTATGGAATCACAAATGGAATTATCAAAAAAGTTCTGGTAGAAAATTTCCCTCAAATAATGATCAATAGTATGATGAAAAGCCCATTGTTCCGGCAGTTTTCCTTTACTGAAAATCAAGATCAGTTCATGATTAATATACCGGATTATGTTCCCAAAATGGAAAATCCGATCGATCTGAAATCCGTCAAGCTGCTCGGAAAAGCAAAGGAAAATTCCATGTTCGCACAATATGTAGCAGGAATGGCGGTGATGTTCCTTCTTTTCTCCGTTACTTATGCCGGTGCCACTCTTATCGATGAAAAAAATAACGGAACTATCGATAGACTGCTTATTGCTCCAGTCAAAAGAAGTGAAATCCTGCTCTCTAAAATGCTTTATATCAGTCTGTTGGGATTGTCTCAATTGATTGTTCTTTTTATTTTTGGTTGGCTCGTTTTTAAACTGAATATTTTCAAAGATGTTCCTGCACTTTTAGTGATGATAATTGTAACTGCTCTTGCCTGCTCGTCTGTCGGGATTTTTATTGCAGCTATTTGTAAGAATCAACAGCAGGTGGGAAGTCTTTCAACATTGCTCGTGCTGGGAATGTCTGCTCTCGGGGGTTCCATGTTTCCATCATTTATCATGCCGAAATATATTCAAACCATTGGAAATTTCACAGTCAATCATTGGGCAATGAAAGGAATAACCGATATTTTCTGGTATGATAAACATCTTTCCGATATTTATCCAAGTGTCCTCATTTTAATTGGAATTACATGTGTGTTTTCATTTATCGCTATCAGGATTTTTAATAGAAGGTTGATGGAATGAAGGAGATAGGAAAAGGGAAGGAAAATGGAAAATCGAAGGAGAAAGTTAATGAAAAAAAACGAAATAATCTATCCGGATTATAACAACTCAACTTTGAATCTTGTTTCAACAATACAAAACATTTTCGGAGTAAAAACCGAACATAAACCTCTCAAGCAAATCGATGTCGGGGAATTAAAAGAAAAGCAGAACATCATCCTTATGATCTTCGATGGTTTTGGGTATAATCTTCTGGAAAAATATAAAAAAACTTCCTGCTCTTTTTTAGCGGATCATTTCATCGATAAGATAACTTCGGTTTATCCATCCACGACAACTTCAGCTATTACAACTCTTTACACAGGAAAATCTCCTCTCCAACACGGGGCTTTGGGCTGGAGTTTATATTTTAAAGATTATTTCAAAATGATCGATTTTTTACCGAATAATGATAGTATTTATCAGAAATCATTAAATAAAGAAAATTTTAATACTCACGATTTTCTCGATATTCCCAATATTTTTTCACAGATAAAAGAAACTATGCCCGGAACACAATTATTTTACTTGAAACCGAAACATCTCGGAATAAGTATTTATTCTAAATATATGACCAGAGATGCCCAAAATATACCTTTCAAATCAGCAAAACAGCTCTTTACCCGAATCAAAAAAATCTCACAGAAAAAAAGCAGAAAATTCATTTTTTCATATTCCTCTCTTCCTGACGGTCTGGAACATCATCACGGAGTAGATGCGGAAATCGTTGAAAAATATCTTAAAGAAATCGATTGGAGATTGGAGAAACTATCATCCCAGTTAACAAACACAACGATCTTGATAACAGCAGATCACGGACTGACGAATGTATATAAATATTTTTATGTAAACGAAGATAAAGAGTTGGATGATTGTCTGATCCTGCCTGCATTTCCGGAACCGAGATTTATTTCCTTTTTCGTGAAAAGTCATAAAATGAAAGATTTTGAGAGGATCATAAAAAAATACGAGAATGATTTTTTGTTTATGAAAAGAGAAAAACTCTTCACTGCTAATTTATTTGGTTTTGGAAAGCAGCATCCGAAAATAGATGATTTCATCGGTGATTATGTAGCGATCGCTATTTCCGATGCTGCCATGAAACCGGTATTTCAGCAGAATGAAAAGAATAAACAGGAATTTCCGGCACATCATTGCGGATTGACGAAAGATGAAATGCTGGTTCCGCTTATCAGGATCGATGCTTAAAAATCCGCTATTCCGAGATTTTCTCTTTCGAGATAGAGACGGATTCTTTCAGCAGTAAAACGAGGTATCTTGATATTCTCTTGCATTCTCTTTCAAGATCAGGAATCTGTAACTGAAACAGGAAAAGGAATTTTTTTAAATCAATTTTCGGACTTTATTTTATAAATGACTGATCAAAAAAAAGCCTACATTTACGCCTTTCTCGCAGTTCTTCTCTGGTCAACAGCAGCATCTGCTTTTAAAATTTCTCTAAGATATTCGAATTTTCTACACCTTCTCTTATTCTCATCTTTTTTTGCTTCTCTCGTTTTATTCATAATTTTAGTGTTTCAACAAAAAATCGAACTGGTATTTTCTTTTTCCAAAAAAGAATATTTACATTCACTTTTTCTCGGTTTCCTGAATCCATTCCTTTATTATCTGATCCTCTTCAAAGCATACGAATTACTTCCGGCTCAGGAAGCACAACCATTGAATTTCATCTGGCCTCTGATGATCGTGCTTCTCTCCATTCCGATCCTCAAACAGAAGATCAAACTAATAAATATTATTGCCCTCTTGATCAGTTTCCTGGGAGTAATTATCATTTCCACTCATGGAAAAGTCTTCGATCTAAAATTTTCAAATCCGTTCGGAGTCTTTCTTGCTCTATTTTCTTCGATCATCTGGGCATTTTTCTTTATCTTTAATATGAAGGATAAAAGAGATGAAATCGCAAAACTCTTTTTAAGTTTCTTATTTGGATTTTTCTATATTTTAGTTTTCTCTCTTATTTTTACGAAAATTGAACTTCTTTCAATGAAAGGAATTTTAGGAGCAACTTATATCTCATTTTTTGAAATGGCGATTACTTTTTTTGTCTGGCTAAAAGCACTAACTCTTTCAGAGACAACCGCAAAAGTAAATAATCTCATCTATCTGACACCATTTCTATCATTGTTATTCATAAATTTCCTGGTCGGAGAAAAAATTTTGTTTTCAACTTTTATTGGTTTGATTTTTATTGTCTCGGGAATTTTATGTAGTTCGGAACCTTTAGTCCGGCAACTGACTGATTGTTCCGGGTCCACAGATATTTAGATCGAACAGAGATTATAAAAAGGAGGATCAGAACAAGTTTTGAACTTCAGTAGCTCGGAACTTGTTCCGAAAAAAGTGTAACACCATCGTCCAGATAGAAATAGAAAATTCAAAGATTGAACTCGACTTGTCCCGAAGGTATTCGGGATGTGAGTTGAGTTCAATTTTAGGACAAAGTGTTAGACGAGAATAACTTGTTTCGCAAGACGCAATTCTCAACTCGCACTTCGTAGCAAGTCGAGTCTTGCAGGAATATGAAGACCACCGGGACAGTGGTGATACAGGAGGAAACCATGAAATCGATCAATCCTTTAACAGGAGAAACGATCAAAGAATACAAAGAACATACTTCCGAAGAAATCAATATCCAAATCGAAAAATCGCAGCAGACATTTTTGGATTGGAAAAAAACCAGTTTCGAGGAAAGAACCTGGCTCATGACAAAAGCAGCTCAAATCCTGCGAAACAAATCGGATGAATACGCAGAATTGATGATGAATGAAATGGGAAAATTATTCAGAAGCGGGAAAGCGGAAGCGGAAAAATGTACCTGGGTCTGTGATTATTATGCGCAAAATGCGAAAAAGTTTTTAGAACCCGAAATCGTTGAAACCGATGCGACAGAAAGTTTCATATCCTTCCAGCCGATTGGAATCGTGCTTGCGGTAATGCCCTGGAATTTCCCTTTCTGGCAGGTTTTCAGATTCGCTGCTCCGGCTTTGATGGCTGGTAATATCGGTATCCTGAAACACGCATCTAATGTTCCCGGATGTGCTTTGGCGATAGAAGATATTTTCAAGCAGGCTGGTTTTCCAGAAAATGTTTTTCAAACTTTATTGATCGGAAGTAACAAAGTCGCCGAAGTAATTGAAAATCCTCTCGTGAAAGCAGTAACCCTGACCGGCAGTACTTTAGCGGGAAAGTCTGTCGCAAAAAAATCAGGAGAAATGCTGAAAAAAGTAGTACTCGAACTGGGCGGCAGCGATCCTTATGTTATTCTCGCTGATGCTGACTTGGAAAAAGTTGTTCCGATATGTGTAACTTCTAAACTGATCAATGCAGGTCAGAGTTGTATTGCCGCGAAAAGATTTATCGTTGATGAATCTATCAAAGAAGAATTTGAAGAAAAACTGGTTAAGCAGATGGCTTCTCAAAAAATGGGTGATCCAAAAGATACGGAAACAACGATCGGACCTTTAGCAAGGCAAGATCTGAGAGACGAACTTCATCAGCAAGTTGTGAAGAGTATCGAAAAGGGAGCGGTTTGTATTCTCGGAGGAAAGATCCCGGAAAATAAAGGAGCATTTTATCCGCCGACAGTTCTGACAAATGTCCGGAAAGGAACTCCGGCTTACGATGAAGAATTATTTGGTCCTGTTGCCGTTATCATTTCCGCCAAAGATGAAAATGATGCGAGCAGGATTGCTAATGATTCCGTGTTCGGACTCGGAGCTGCAGTTTTCACCTCTAATGAAAAAAAAGGCAAAAGGATTGCAGAAAAAGAATTGGAAGCAGGTTGCTGCTTTGTGAATGATTTCGTGCGTTCAGATCCGAGACTTCCTTTTGGCGGGGTCAAAGAAAGTGGTTACGGACGGGAACTTTCTCATTATGGTATCAAGGAATTTGTGAATATTAAAACTGTCTATATCAAATAAAAAAATCGCCGAATTTTTGGAAATTTGGCAACTCTGAAGAGCATCAGTAAAACTCTTGACAAATAATTATTAGTCTTTAAATAGAAATCAAGAGGAAAAATGGATATTAGAAAACAGTTCATCGTCGATGGAAAAGGAAAAATCCAAAAAAAATCAAATAAGATAATATGGAAAATTAATTGATAACAAATAACAAAAAACCAAAAATCCTTCTCTGTACTCCGGAAATAACCGAACTTCCCGAAGGTATGGGAAATGCCGCAAATTTCGTCTCGGCTAAAGGCGGCGGTCTCGGAGATATTTCCGCCAGCTTGGTACGCCATCTCAATGAAAGTCATGAATTCGAGTTGCATATCGTTCTTCCCAAATATGATAACCGCATCAAAAATGTTTCCAAATACACGAATCAGCAGATCGACAGGTTGTCCATCACTTTGCAGGGAAAAGGAATCCATCTTGTTAATGACAGTGCATTTTCCTATTTGAGCAATCCTTATGCAGATCATAAAGTTCATTCCCCGGTGCGGCGTTCGCTGGTTTTCCAGAGATATGTGATCAATAACCTGCTCGACTGGATACAACCCGATGTTGTTCACTGCAATGACTGGATGACCGGATTGATTCCGGCAGCAGCGAAGGCAAAAGGCATCAAATCACTTTTTACTTTGCATAATATTTTCACGGAAAAGCAGACTTTAATGGATATCGAATTGAGCGGCTTAAAACCTATGGAATTTGTCGAATATTTATATTTTGAGGAATTTCCGGAAAATATTAAAAAGAACTGGCGCAAATATTTTCATACAAATAAAGTGGATTTCACTGCCAGTGCGATCTTTGCCGCAGATTTTTTCAACACAGTCAGCCAGACATTCCTGGAAGAACTCAAGGACGACCATTTCCCGGAGCTCGTTTCCAGACCGATCTATCAAGTCATTAAGGATAAATACGAGCAGGGAAAAGCAGTCGGTATTCTCAATGCTCCCAATGATACGATCAATCCGAAAGTTATGTCCGATATGATCAATTTTAATAAACATACGGTTATGGAAAAGAAAGCGGAAAACAAGGCTTTATTCCAGGAAAAAATGGATTTACCACTCGCTCCGGATATTCCCTTGTTTTTCTGGCCGAACAGACTTTATTCCCAGAAATCTCCTGAGTTACTGATAGACAATGCTCTTTATTTCCTGAAAAAATATAAGATACAGATAGCAGTCGTTGCTAACGGTGATCTCAAACTGGAAAATAAATTACGATTATTTTCCAAAAAAAACAAAAATCTTAAATTTCATCCATTCGATGAATATTTGAGTACTCTCGGAAAAGCCGCAGCCGATTTTATTTTGATGCCTTCCCGTTACGAACCTTGCGGACTTCCGCAAATGGAAGCTCCCAGATTCGGAACTTTGCCCATTGTTCGTGCAACCGGCGGTTTAAAAGATACGGTCGAACATCTCGATGTGAAAAAAAATAAAGGTAATGGTTTCGTCTTTGTCATGGTCGATAAAACCGGAATCGAATTCGGGATCAAAGAAGCACTCAAATTTTATGAACAACCTTTTGAAATCCGTAAAAAGCAGATCCGGAGAATTATGAGTCAATCCAAAAGAATGTTCAATATGGAGAAAACAGCAGGGGAATATATGAAGGTTTATGAAGGGATGTTGTAGTTCGGAACTTGTTCCGATTGAAATTTACATTCGTAGCTCGGTACTTGTTCCGAATTCGCAATTAATAAAAAAATCGAAATATGAAAAAATCAGAACAATCCGTCAAAAGCCGGACTAAAGATTCTGAACTTCGATAAATCCGAATTCAAGAAATAAATATAATGAAAAGAGGGGCAGAACAAGTTCTGAACTACGGTAGCTCTTATGAAATCAAAAAAACTTGAATACCGTTATTTCTACCGAAGAAACTTGCCGCATATCCAACCTAAGATGCAATACTTTTTGTATCATACCGGCTTGCATTCAGTTTCCCGGATTATGTTTTATCCGAATTAAGGCAAAATAAAAACCAGTTTCAGAAGAAAATTTGTAAATTTAACAAAATCGAGAAAATCAAAATATGCGGAATTTTGATAAATGACAATTCGATTATATCGATTCATTTTTAGCAAAATGTGAAGAAAGTCCGACCTGGTTAGCAAATGATAAAATCACCACTCTTGTGTTTGACAATTTATGTGAAAAGAATGGTGAATTATATGAATTATATTGTTTTTGCATAATGCCCAATCATGTTCATATTTTGATCAAACCTTTACATAAGATCGATGACATTCCTTATTCTTTAGCAGAAATATTGAAAATTGTAAAAGGTCAAACCGCTGTCGAAGCAAACAGGATTTTAGGAAGAAACGGACCATTCTGGCAAGCAGAAAGATATGATCATTTTATCAGGAATGTTGAAGAATTTACCGGTATTGTTCAGTATATCATTAATAATCCGGTAGAAGCGGATTTGTGTGAACATTATAAAGATTGGAAATATACATGGATAAAAGACGATGTAGCTCGGAACTTGTTCCGATTCAGAAAATAATCAAAAAAAAAGAAATAAAAAAATTGAAATATTAAAAATCAGAACAACAGTAGAACGGAACTTGTTCCGATTCAGTTAATATTTTAAAAACGAAACAATAAAAAAAAATCAGAATAAGTTCTGAACTACGGGAGTAAAAAATGATCAAAAAAATATTTATCTTATTCTTCTTATTATCAAACATCCTCATTGCAAAAGACAACTTCCACTTCGCTATCCTCGGAGACAGAACCGGAGGAGCAGACCAGCAGGAATTTGAAAGAGTTGTTAAAGAAATGAGTGCAATGCGTCCTGATTTTGTTGTCACAGTCGGGGATTTTGCGGAGGATGGAAGAAATCCGGATGATTATGATATTCCCCTGGAAACAATGAAGATCTTCGATTGTCCGGTTTATTATACTCCCGGAAACCATGATATTTACGACGAGAATTCTGCAAAAATATTCAAAGAAAAAACAGGGAACGATCCATATTATTCCTTTGATTTTGGAAATACTCATTTTATCATTATAGATAATTCGACAGTTTCCAAATATGAAGATATCGATGAGAATCAGAGAGATTGGGTGATCGATGATCTTGCTAATAACCAGGATAAAACAAATATTTATGTTTTCATGCATAAGCCTTTCTGGGCAGATGCAGTAGCCGATGGAAAAGAAGATTTTATGCACGATATTTTCAAAAAATATAATGTCGATGCGGTTTTCACGGGACATTGGCATCAATACGCTTATAATGAATTTGATGGGATCGAATACTTTCTTGTGGGCAGTTCCGGAGGTTCATTTCCTTACGAGGATGATAATATGGGAATGTTCTATCAATATTTGTGGTGCAAAGTTGAAGGAGATAGACTTTATACCAATTTGATAAAATCAGGAAACATGTTCGAGAAAGAATTGGTTACGATCGAGGAAGAACAATTATCATACGATATTCCCCGCAAGTTCATTCAAAAGAAAAGCAAAATTACGGATGAATCCAAACCGGAAGAAATAACAGTCGAATTATCTATTTCCAATCAAACGGAAAAGATCATTAACGATACTATCAGGATCGAGCATGATTATAACTGGATAATTTCCGAAAAAGAATTCCCCATAAAAATAAACCAGCATGATACTCTCAAAAAAGAGTTCGATTTTGTCCAAATATCCAAACCGTTTCCGTTGCCGAGAATTCAATTTACTTATCCTTTCGGGCGAGATAAAAAATACAAATACAATGAACCGATCACTATTCAAAGGAAAATCGAATGCCGAAAAATCAATAATATTCCCGTTATCGACGGCAGGATTTCCCATGATGATGAAGATAAAGCAGTTGTTATTTCGGAATTTTCCAATGAAGAAGGAAATCCCTCGAAAATCAAAAATACAAAAACATTCTTTCTGTATGATGAGGAATTCCTGTATCTTGCCTGTTATTGTGCGGAACCGAATATCGACAGTCTGAAAGCAGAAAAGACAGAAAGAGATGACAAGATTTATGATGATGATTCAATGGGATTCCTTGTCTCGACGGATGGAAATATTGTTTACCAGTTTTATGTGAATGCAAATGGTGCAGTCTGGGATATGAGAACAGATCTGGAAAAATCTGATTATAACAAAGATTGGAATGGAAATTTTGAGATCAAATCTGCAATATATAAAGATAACTGGATCGCTGAAATAAAAATTCCTCTCGTTGAAATCGGCTGCACCGAAGATATAAATGAACTGAGAATAAATTTCAGGAGATATAGAACTTATGATGAGGAAGCGGCTTTCTTTATCCCGGAATGGAGTTATGGGTCGGTGAATGATGGGAAGTTGATTTTGGAATAAGGAACTTCCAAATGTTGAACTCCCTGCAAGCGAGGAAGTCCGGTCAGACGGGAATTCTTCACGAAGTAGAGATTTCCGTTAAAGAGGAAATCCATCCGCAAATTTCTCTATCCATTCCCCGGCTGCTTCAGCATGCGATAACTTCCTGCCTTGTGAGTGCAAAACTTCTTTCCTGTAATGCTCAATATAACATATCTGCTCGACCATCCTGACGCGATACTCGGAATGAATATCCATAAATTTTACTCCAATCTCATAACCTTTATCCAGTTCTTTACACCAGACGACCAGACCTTTGAGCACGAACTCAGGTTTCCGCGCCGCAATATGAATGATCAATTCCGTTCCCTTCTCGATAAATTTTCTCGATTGGAAGCAAAGTCCGCCATGCCCGATATTTTTCAGGAATTCGTTTTTATGCGGATCGTTCTCATCGATTTTATATTTTATGGGAATATCTGTGGGGTGACGAATATATTTTCGCATAATTTTTTTCCTCTTTTTTTTAAACAATATCTAATTAGAATTTATGAAAAATATGTCAAACAGTTTTCTGCTGAATTTTAAAACTTAATTTAAAACTTGCCAAATTTTTGAAATTTGGCAAGTTTACCTTATATGAAAAAAATAAATAAACACTATAAAGAAATAAAAACCGCAATCCGCAAACATAAACTCGCAGATCATTATTTCGTCAGCAAATATTCCTTTTCTCCGTATATGGCTTGCGAACACGGTTGTAAATACTGCGACGGCAGAGCGGAAAAGTATTATGTCGAGGGAGATTATGAAAAAGATATCGTGATCCGCAAAAATCTTCCGGAAATCCTGGGAAAAGAACTTCCCAAACTCCGGGAAAAAGGAGTCATCTTCATCGGTTCCGGGATCAGCGATGCTTATCAACCTGTGGAAAAAGAAGAAAATTTAATGCTGAAATGTGCGGAAATTTTATCCAAATCTTATTTCGCTGTCACGGTTCTGACGAAATCATCCCTGATCTTACGAGACCTTGATATTTGGAAAAAAGTTCATCAAAAGAATAGTTTTGTATTGATGATCTCGCTGACATTCCTCGACGATGAATTAAGAAAAATATTCGAACCGGGAGCGAGTTCGGTTCAGGAGAGGATCGAGATTATCCGGACTTTCAAATCAGCAGGAATTCCGGTTGGGATCACTGCTATGCCGTTCCTTCCTTTTATTAATGACGCGGAAAAACAAATCTCCGATTTTCTCAATAAAATGAAAGAAATTGATGTTGATTTTATTATGCCTGCGAGTTTGACCCTTCGTCCCGGAAAACAAAAAGATACTTACCTCGAAATGATCAAAAAGAATTTTCCTGAATTGATCTCCAAATATGAAATCCTTTATCAGAAAAATCTCCCATCCGGAATGCCGTCATATTCCTACAGAAAAAATTTCTATCCTCACATAAACAGGAAAATTCTCGAAAAAAACATGACCATATTTCAACCTCATCGGATCTATAAAAACAAACTGCCGTTATATGATGAGATCTTTATCCTGATGCATCACCTGAAAGAACTTTATGAAATGCGGAAAGTCGATATCACGGCTTTACGAAATAACCTGGATCTTTATACAAAATGGCTGCTGGATGAGAAAACATCTTTCAATCGAAGAAAGAAACCGACGCACAAAGATCTGGAACTGAAATTGATCGGAATTATTAATAATGAAGAATTCCTCGAAATAATCAGGAACAGGAAACTGTTTGGATTTCTGAAAAAAATTGTTATTGACAGGAAAACCTTCGATTACGGAACACTCAAAATTGAAAATTGAAAATTGAAAATTGAAAATTGAAAATTGAAAATTGAAAATTAGAAATTAGAAATTAGAAATTAGAAATTAGAAATTGGAAGAGGTTAATATGTCGATTTTGACACGAGATGAAATCCTCAAAGAAATTGAGAACAAAAATATTATCATCGAACCATTCGATGCGGGAACAGTTGGACCTGCTTCCATCGATCTAACTCTCGATAATAAATTCCGGATCTATAAACAATTCCAGGATATTCACGATGTGGACGATAATGCGGATTACAAACAAATTACCGAATTGATCGAGACAGATTCTATCATCATCAAACCACAGGAAACACTTCTCGGTATAACTAAAGAGAAAGTCATTCTCGCTCCGAATATCTGCGGTTGGCTGGAAGGCCGCAGCCGCTTTGCGAGGTTAGGATTGATGGTTCATATCTCCGCATCATTTATGCAGCCGGGAATTTCTAATCAACAAGTTCTGGAGATCAGTAATGTTGGGAATGTGTTATTGCGATTACATGCGGGAACGAAGATCTGCCAGTTTATTTTCCAGAGAACGCTCGGGAAAGCGAAATACAAGGGAAGGTTTTTGGATCAGACGGAACCTTAATCTTGTGAGAAAGAATGAAAGAGTGCCAAGATTTTATGAGTTTTTGAGAGAGAATTTCAAGAAGAGTTCCATAAACTCAAACAAATAATAGAATGATTGAAAGAGAACCAAGATTTTTGAGTTTATGAAGAGTGATCAAGAAGAATTCCATGAACTCAAACTGTGAAAGATAAGGGATTGAAAGAATTTCAGAATTTTATGAGATTAAGGGAAAAAAGAGTTTGAGAGGAGCAAGAATTGAAACTTTGTCATTCCGAGGTTTTCTCTTTCTTGAAAGAGACGGGTTCTTCTTGTTAATTTCTTTCGAGGAATCTCCTTTAAGCCTTCTAAAAACCAGTTAGTTCTCCTTTAGCAAAGGGAGATGTCATCTCCTGCGGAGATGTAAGGATTTTTTGAGATTAGTGGAGAAGGGAGTTTAAGAGAAACAAGAAAAAAATCAACTCAATCTCTAATCCCTTCTCTTTCAAGAGAATGGGAAATCGAAGAAAAAATTAATTTTTTCCCTCTCTTTTTAAGAGAGGGTTAGGGTGAGTTAAAGAGGTAAAAAATGTACAAATACAAAATAGTCTTATTAAGACACGGCGAAAGTGTCTGGAACAAAGCAAACCGTTTCACAGGTTGGACCGATGTCGAGCTTTCCGAAAAAGGGATCGAGGAAGCACATGCAGCCGGAAATCTCTTGAAAAAAGAAGGATTCAAATTTGACCTGGCTTTTAATTCCGTTTTGAAAAGAGCGATCCAAACTCTTTGGATAGTGCTTGAAGAAATGGATTTAAGGTGGATCCCGATCTCTAAACATTGGCGGTTGAATGAAAGACATTATGGTGCACTGCAAGGTTTGAACAAAGCTGAAACTGCAAAAAAATACGGAGAAGAACAAGTTCTTATCTGGAGAAGAAGTTATGCGACTCATCCTCCGTTTTTAAAATCAGATGATGAACGCTGTCCCGGTTTTGATGAAAAGTATAAAAATATCTCGAATGATATTCTTCCGCTGGGGGAATGTTTGAAAGATACGGTTGAGAGAGTTCTTCCCTATTGGCATGAAACTATTGTTCCGACCATAAAATCCGGGAAAAGGATCATCATTTCTGCTCACGGGAACAGTTTGCGGGCTTTGGTAAAATATCTCGACAATGTGAGTGCGGAAGCGATTTTAAAACTCAATATCCCGACGGGTGTTCCGTTAGTTTATGAATTGGATGAAAATCTGAAATCGCGCAAACATTATTATCTCGGAGATTCGAAGGCAATACAAAAAAAGATGGATTCCGTTGCTAACCAGGGAAAAGCAAAGTAATTTATACTTTTTCATCGTTACCAATCCCCTGATTGGTAATGGAATAAATCTCAATTAACTCGAAGACAAATACCTCAAACAAGACCGTTTGAGATGCGCATTTTAACCGGGTTTCTACAGAACATCATATTCCCATCCGGTAGTTGCCGGTTAGGAACAATTGAAAAAATCTATTTGACATTGCGAGTTTCCCCTACCTAAAGTTAGGGTTTTTTGATCCGGAAGTTGTTTCAATCAATAACCCACTCCTTCAGGTGTGGGATCAGAAATCATCAAAAAAGGAGTTATAATTATGAACAAGAAAATCGTATCATTATTCATTATTTCATTAGTTTTATCATCTCTTTTCTCTCTCGAGATCGGGGGAAAAGATCTTCCGGATACCCAAAAAATCGGAGAGAAAGATTTATTATTGAATGGAGCAGGAATCCGGAAAAAACTGATCTTCAAAGTTTATGCGTGCGGACTTTACCTCCCGCAGAAAAACTCCAATTCCGAAAGTATTCTAAAAGTAGATGAAGAGATCGCGATCAGAATGCATTTCATTTACAAGAAAGTTTCTTCGGAAAAACTCGTAAATGCGTGGAATGAAGGTTTTTCCAACGCAAATGTTCCTGATTCTCTCCGACCAAAGATCACTGCATTCAATTCCTGTTTTTCTGAAGCAGCATTGAAAGACGATATTTATGATATTGTTTACACACCGGAAAAAGGAACGAGTATTTTTATCGATAATGAATTGCAGGGAACGATTAAAGGTTTTGCTTTCAGGAAAGCAGTTTTCTCGATCTGGTTGGGAGAAAATACTGCACTTCCGAAATTAAAAAAAAAATTGTTAGGAATGTAACACCCTCGTCCCGATGGTAAAGTAGTTCAGAACTTATTCTGAACCTTTTAAAAAATATTGATCAACATTCATCAGAATCCTAACAAGTTCCGAACTACAACACAATCAGATTGATTGTAGGTAGTGTTACATTATTTTTGAAAGATTATGGAAAAAAATTGGTTGGACATTTCTAGTTTCCCCTACATGAAGTTAGGCACTTAATTCTAAAATCCTTACATCGTTATTATCTAAAAAACTTGACTGCTTAAATATAGTTTAAATGCTTTACCTAGAACATTCAATAGAATGTTTTAAATCAAGGGGGAATATGAGACAATTTTTAAAAATATCTCTGCTGATCATTGTTTTAATTACTTCTTGTTCAAATACAAATCATGAACCTCCGGTTGCCAAAGTAATTCCTCAGAAATCAATCCAACATGGAATCGAACTTATCGATAATTATCACTGGTTGAAAGACAAATCCAGAACTAATAAAGAGGTCCTGAATTACATCGAAGCAGAAAACAAATATACTGAAAACATGATGAAACATACATCGAAATTTCAAAAAAAAATATATGATGAAATTATCGGCAGAATAAAAAAAGATGAGCAAAGTGTTCCGGTTAAAATAGATGACTATTATTATTATTCAAGGAATGTTATTGACAAACAATACCGTATTTATTGCCGGAAAAAAGAAAGTCCGGAAGCTTCGGAAGAGATTTACCTGGATGTTAATGAACTGGCAAAAAATAAAAAATACTGCAGTATTTACGATGTAAAAATCAGTCCCGACCACAAACTGCTCGCTTATACATTGGACACAAGCGGAGCAGAAAAATATACACTTTATATCAAGGACCTGGAAACGGGGAAAATTTTGGCAGAAACCATTTCTCCGGTCGGAGATGTAACCTGGGCAAACGATAATAAAACAATATTTTATACACTCGAAGACAAAACAGGACGAAGTTACAAAGTTTTTCGACATGTTTTGGGGAATGATTATCAGAATGATGAACTTCTCTATCACGAAAAAGATGAAAAATTTTATACCTGGACTTACAAAACGCGAAGCAGGAAATTTATTATTTTGGGAACAGACAGCAAAACAACTTCCGAATACAGGATCCTGAATGCAGATGAACCTTTCGGAAAATTTTCTTTAGTTCAAAAAAGAATTCCGGGTCATGAATATTCTCTGCAACATCATTCAGATAAATTTTATATCCGCACGAACGCAGATAATGCAAAAAATTTTAAAATTATGACCTCTCCTGTCGCTACTCCTTCGCAAGATTATTGGAAGGATTTTTTACCTTACCGCGATTCGGTTTATGTCAGTTACTCGGTTTTTAAAGATTATATGATCGTTTACGAACTTTTAAATGGAACCGAAAAAATGAGAGTTATTAACCTGCATACCAGTGATGATTTTTATGTTGAATTTCCGGAAGAAATTTATACGGTTTACGGAGGTTGGAATCCGGAATTTGATACTAATTTTTACAGGTTTGAATATGAATCGATGATCACACCTTATTCTATTTTTGATCTGAATATGAAAACCGGAGAAAAGATTTTAAGAAAACAACAGCAAATACTGGGAGATTTCAGTTCGGAAGATTATAAATCGGAAAGAATTTATGCAAAAGCTCATGATGGAAAATCGATTCCGATTTCATTGGTCTATAAGAAAGAACTTTACCGGGATAATAAGACAAATCTTTTGCTGCTCGATGCATATGGTTCTTATGGTGATGCTTATGATCCTTATTTCTCGATTTCTCGATTGAGTTTGCTGAATAGAGGATTTATCTATGCAAACGCTCATGTCCGCGGTGGAGGAGAACTGGGAAAAAATTGGCATGAACAGGGATGCATGTTGAACAAGAAGAATACTTTCATGGATTTCATCTCCTGTGCGGAATGTCTTATTGAAAATTGTTATACCGAGCAGGAGAAACTTGTGATCGAAGGCGGAAGTGCCGGTGGTTTATTGGTCGGAGCAGTTACGAATTTACGACCTGAATTATTTAAGGTCGTTATTGCCGATGTTCCTTTTGTGGATGTTTTGAATTCCATGTTCGATCCAAGTTTATCAGCAACAATTTCCGAATATGAAGAATGGGGAAATCCCAATGATAGGATTTATTTCGACTATATTCGTTCATATTGTCCCTACCAAAATATTCAACCGCAAGATTATCCGCATATCCTCGTTCTTGCAGGATTCAATGACCATCGTGTCAATTACTGGGAACCTGCAAAATGGACTGCCAAACTGCGTGCAAAAAAAACCGACGATAACTTGCTTTTACTTAAAATAGACATGTCATCCGGTCACGGAGGAGCATCCGGTAGATTCGACTATTATAAGGAAATTGCTTTTAAATATGCTTTTGTTTTCGATATTTTCGGGATAAATATGTAACACGAAGTTCTGCTTCGTTGTAATTATGATTCTCCGAATCATTTATTTTTTTGGGGGACTTTACAATTTGATATAAATATGCCAGAAATACAAAAAAAAATACCACAAAAAAAGGATTTCACTTTACGCGGTCTGGAAATGACCCGTTTAGAAACTTTTGTCGATGCAGCATTTGCATTCGCGATTACTATGTTGGTAATTTCAGTAGGTTCAATTCCAACCAACTTTAAAGATCTTATCACTGCTTTGAAATCAGTACCCTCATTTATTGTTAGTTTCAGTTTCCTCATGCTCTTCTGGATAGGACATCGTAAATGGAGTAGAAGATACGGTCTGGAAGATTCTATTTCTACTGTTATTAGTTTGGGGCTTGTATTTGTGATGCTCGTTTATGTTTATCCATTAAGACTTATGGCTTCAGCACTTTTTGCCTGGATTAGTAAAGGACTTTTACCTTCCGAATTCATCATAAACGACTGGACAGAACTGGCAGGATTATTTATTGTTTATGGTTTGGGATTCACAGCCCTGACAATGATGCTTGCTTTACTTTATTTACGAGCTCATTCTGCTGGTGCTTCACTTCAGCTTACTACTTTGGAACGAATCAGAACAAATGAAGAAATCGCTTTTTGGATAACAATGTCAATCACCGGAGCTATTTCAACTTTGTTCGCCTGGATAATGCCAGCTCGAATCGGTATTTGGTCAGGATTTATTTACTCTTCATTATGTTTAACAATGCCTTTTATCACATTTCATTATGCGAAGAAAATTGAAAAAGTGAAGTAAATATTTCTAACATGCTGTAACTCAAACAATCCGTCAAAACCGACCGCAGTTCTGCTCGAGAAGTAACACGAAGTCCTGTTTTGTTGTAATTATAATTCTCTTAATCAATGATATTTTGTCTTGAGATTTGACAATTTTGTAAATTGTTCAACGATTGTAAGGTTTTATGAAAAAATTAGAAAAAAAGTTAGCAGAAATTATCGGAGGAAATGTCCTCGATGTAGCAACCGGTGCCGGAGAATTTATCCAAATAATAGAATCCTTTCACAGTTTTGAGAAAATAACTGCTATCGATAAGGAAGAAAAATTTGGGAAATATATCAGGAAAAAGTATCCGCAAAATAACATCGAATATAAAAAAATGGATGCTTCTCAACTAGATTTTCCGGATGAACATTTCGATACGGTTTGTATTTCCAATTCTCTGCATCACATGGAAAACCTCGAAGAAGTACTTGCTGAAATGAAGCGGGTTCTAAAAACAAATGGACAATTCATCATCAATGAAATGTTTTGCAATTTTCAGGATAAGGCTCAGATATCTCATGTAAAACTTCATCACTGGTTTGCTGATATCGACGAATTACAGGGAATTTTTCATAAAAAAACTTATAAAAAAGAGGAAATCAAATCAATCGTAAGCAATTTGGATTTATCAGCTCTCGATATTATCGAGTATCGCTTTCCTATAGAAAATCCGAAAGATGAAAAACTGATCGATCAAATGAACAAAACCATAAATTCAGGTTTAGAGAAACTGAAAAAAATAGAAGGAAGTGAAAACCTGATATCCGAAGCAGAGAATATCAGTAAATATATTCAGCAAAATGGTTTTGCTTCTGCTTGTTCGTTGTTTGCGGCAGGAAAGAAATAATTCGATTCTCAAGGACGAAGGACGACTGGACAAAGTATATTTGAAAAAATTAATAATTATAGTTACAATGAATGAGTGTATTTTGATATGATCTGTAAAGAATCCTCAAATAAGTATAAATATTTTTACCGGGAATTCCTTTCTCAAAGCACTTTAAATTGGTTACTGGAAAAAAACAATCCTTCGGTTCGCTATTTTACCTTAAAAAATTTATTAGATAAAAAAAAATCAGCTGAAGAAATCATTGCAGTAAAAAAACAAATAATGTTTAATCCACCTGTAACGAAAATTCTTAAACATCAAAATTCTGACGGCAGCTTTCTCACCGATAAAATGATCCAGAAATATGGAAAAATCAGGGCAAAAAGCGGTTATCTACCGAAATATAAAGCAACTATCTGGCAGGCAATTTTCCTGGCACAATTAGGTGCGGATAAAAATGATGAAAGAATAAAAAAATTATGTAATTACATTTTAGATACAAATTATTCCAAGAAATATAAAACAATTGGAAGTTATTATCAAAGAAAAGGAAAGATTCTGTTTTTCACGATGCCCTGTTATCTGGGAAATATGGTTTTGGGCATTATCAAAATTTGGATTTTATAAAGATGAGAGAATCCAGGATTCGATTAAATGGATTATCAAATATCAACGGTTCGACGATGGTGATTTTCAAGCTCCGGAAGAATTTCCTTATCGAGGAAAAAAGGAGAGATGCTTTGGCAGACATACTTGTTATATCGGCTGCACGCAAGCTTTAAGAGCAATGACCGCTATACCTGAAAAAGAAAGAACTTCCGAAATAAAAGAGTTTATCAAAAGAGCAACCGACTTTATTTTTTTACATAAAATCTACAAGAAAAGCAAGGCAAAAAATGTACTGATCAGAGAAGTTTATCGATTTTTATATTTTCCTTTCACTGCTTCAGATAGTATTATTGGAATCCTGGAATCTATCCTGTTCTTTAAAATCAAAGATAAATCCATCGATGAAGCAATAAAATTTATCCTTTCAAAAAGAAATGAAAATGGTCGTTGGAATTTGGAAAAAACAATAAATCGATCATCAATTTACACAAAATTCGAGGATAAAAATATAGAAAGTAAGTGGATAAGCATTCACTAAAAATTAAATTGGATATTTCATGTGATACCTAAAACATGTAC
>CAZFPK010000002.1:0-142092 GCA_964521025.1 uncultured Candidatus Cloacimonadota bacterium
ACTTATTTTTAAAGGAGTTAGAAGCATAAAATGAAGTGGGAAATGTTAGTTATTATGAATAAAAATTGAAATGAAAATTTGGGGGATTTATGATTAAAAATTTCGATGAATTGCTGGTTAAAGCAAGGAATATAAAAAATAAGACCGTGATCGTTGCCGCCGCTCAGACACCGACTGCGGTCGAAGCTGCTGTGATGGCAAAAAAAGAGGATCTTGCTGATTGTGTTTTAACAGGAGATAAAGAACAGATACTGGAATATCTGGAAAAGAACAAACCTGGATTTATAGACTCGTTCGAGATCATCGATACCGGAAACGATCCAAGCACCGGAGCAAAAAAAGCTGTCGAACTGGTAAAGCAAGGTAAAGGTCATTTGATCCTGAAAGGAAAATGCGATACCGGAACTCTTCTGAGGGCAGTTCTGGACAAAGAGAACGGACTACGAACGGGCAGTATCATGAGCGATGTTCTGGCTTATGAAACTCCTGGTAAAGTCGTATTAATGAGCGACGGCGGATTTATTCCTTTACCGGGTCTGAAAGAGAAGGTCTCGATCGTGAAGAATTGTGTTCGGATTGCGCATGGTTTAGGGAACAAGAACCCTAAAGTTGCTTTGCTGACTCACACCGAAGTGGTGAATGATAAGATCCCATCGACTGTCGAAGCAGCTATCATAACTACTATGAATAAGCGAGGTCAGATCAAAGGTTGTCTGATCGAGGGTCCGCTTGCTTTCGATAATGCTGTCAGTAAAAAAGCAGCGGAAATGAAAGGGATAAAATCCGAAGTAGCGGGAGATGCTGACATTCTCGTTGTTCCCAATATCGAAGCCGGGAATATCTTCGGAAAAACTTTAACCTATTATTGTCATTATCGCGTTTGTCATGTAGTAATGGGAGCAAAAGTTCCGATCCTGATCGCTTCCCGCGCAGATGATGTGGAGACTAAGTTTTTATCGATGGCTTTGGGGATTTTGAGTGCATGATATTGATTTAGCAACGAACAAAACTAACAAAACGAACCAAAGAAAGTAATATTAAGGTTAAATGAAAATATATTTTTATGTTTAGGGAAATCCAAATAAAACATTCATCAAAGATGAAATTTGGGAGTATCGGAAGAGAGTCTAAAAATATGCAAAAATTGATTTTGATATCTTACTTTATGTAAAACTGACAAAAGCAAATTCGAACTATATCGTTAAAGATAAAGAATCTGAAATTCTCATAAATATTTTACAAAAGATGATTATGTTGTTATTCTTGATGAGAAAGGAAAGCAGTTCAATTCTTTTTAAATTTTCCCAATTAATTTCCAAAATCGAAAGAAAAAATCATTTCTGTAGCTAGCGATGTTTACGGAAGATTGGAAAAAATCCTGAAAGAAGCGGATCTGGGCTTGAGTTTTTCTGAGTTTACTTTCACGCATCAAATGATCAGGTTGATCTTGTTGGAGCAGTTATATCGGGCTTTGATTGTCATTGAGTGTAAGAAAAACCATAATTGATCTATCCCTCAAAACTCCAGTCTGTTCCCTCTTTTGTGTCTTTGAGATTTATGCCTGTTTTTTTAAGGTCTTCGCGGATCATATCGGCTAATTTCCAATTTTGCTGCTGTTTGAACATGGTTCTGTATTTTATCAAAAGTTCTATCAAATCTTCAGAAATCGAATCAAGACTTGTTTTTAATCTTTCCTCTATATTCTGGAAAAAACCTAAAGCAGAACCGAGCTCGACCAACAGATGAGCGTATTGTTTAGAATTTTCAATATCGTTTTGTTTGGAAAAACGGATCAGTTTCACGATCTCAAAGAGAAACGCGATCGCTTTGGCTGTATTAAAATCATCATCCATCGCAGTGATGAATTTTTTATGTAAATCCATTTGTTCTTTTGCATATTCGGGAATCTCATTTTGGAAAGAAAGATAATCGATTTCGGATAAAATTGCATAAAAGTTTTTCACTGCCTGCTGTGATTCTATCAGGATTTCCTCGCTGAAATCGATGGGATTGCGGTAATGTTTGGAAAGGAAAAAGAACCTGATCGTCTCGGAATCGAATTTTTTCAAAACATCTCTTGCTGTGAAAAAATTCCCCAAGCTTTTCGACATTTTTACACCTTCCAGATCGATAAATCCGTTATGCACCCAAAAATTCGCCAGAGGTTTCCTTGAAATCGCTTCTGCTTGTGCCAGTTCATTTTCATGATGTGGAAAAATAAGATCGTTACCTCCGCCGTGAATATCAAAAGTTTCTCCCAGAAATTTGCGGGACATCACTACACATTCCGTATGCCAGCCGGGACGACCTTTTCCCCAGGGACTCGACCAATTCGGTTCTCCGGGTTTTGCCTTCTTCCAGAGCGTAAAATCCGCCGGATGCTTTTTCTGAACATTTTCCGCTACTCTTGCTCCGGTTTTCTGGTCTTCTATTTTTTTCCCGGACAATTTTCCATAATCTCGATAGGAAGTAACCGAAAAATAAACATCACCTTTTTTCTCGTAAGCAAAACCATTATCTTCAAGATTCTTGATCAATGCGATCATTTCTCCGATATATTCCGTTGCTTTGGGTTGATGCGTCAATTTTTTGATCCCTAATTTTGAAATATCCTTATTAAAAGCAGCGATATATTTTTTTGCCATTTCCAGAATCGGAATTTTTTCTTTCAGGGATTGCTCGATCAATTTATCGTCGATATCCGTTATATTCTGCACATAAGTAACATCAAATCCGAGAAACTCGAAATACCTGCGGATAACATCGAAAACAATGTTGTTTCTCGCATTTCCGATATGGATGTAATTATAGACAGTTGGTCCGCAGTTATACATTTTTATTTTCCCCGATTCAACGGGTTTGAATTCTTCTTTTTTTCGGGTGAGGGTGTTGTAGATTTTCATATTTTTTCCATTTTGATATATTAGTTTAATAAACTACATCATGCTTTCCAATATCAATGAATAGAGCCTTCTTTTTTTCTATAAAACTGAAAATAACTCTTACATCAAACTCGATACTAAAACTCCACAAATCTTTTGATTTACCGGATAGTTTGTGTATCCTCAGCCTGTAATCATAGGGATTTTCTTTAAAGATTTCGAGTTTTTGCCAGAATTTAGTCTCGATTAGGTTTCTATTTTTTATTATTTTCTAAAAGATTTTTTGAAGGAAGAACTAAATACGATTTCAATCATGATAATAAAGATTCTTTAAGAATGTCTGTCTTTTCAGAAAAAAGGAGTTTATTTTCTTTATATTCTTTTAAACTTTTTCTATAATTCCGATAAATCCTGTTTCTTCTTTCCTCGATTAAATATCTATCCAATAAAAATTTCAATTCTTTTTTATCTTCACTTGATATCTTTTTTATATCTTCTACCAATGTAGCAAAATTTGAACTCATAAAACCTCCTTTCATAACTACTGGTTCTGTAACATTAATCATACAAGTTTATCCGTTAACTTGTTGTATTCTAATTCTTTAAAGACTATTTGGAAATCTCCCCTCAATTTTGGTCTTAAACCTGTTTCTGGGAGATGCCTAAAAAAATCCATTGAAAGTCCTTTTTCCTCGATATGAGATGAAGAATAGTCTTTCATAACTCTGAATCTCTTTTCATAATCTTTCATAAATTATGAGACACTACCTAACTACTAGTTCTTTTAAAATTAATTCCTGTTAATCTCATCAATTTAAGATTTTTATGATCGTGATCACACTCTCTCCTGATATCTTTTATATTCGATATTCAACTTCTTTAATTTTGTTGATATTTTCAAAATTCAGAAGGAACAATCACATACCGATCATTAACTAATGCACTCATTTTGACCTCCGGTTTGATAGCTCTAAATTTCTGACTTCAAATTACATTTCACCTTCTTCTATTAGAATTTTGCTTAATAATGAATTTGAAATCCTGAAACCATTCTGCTTCAAATGTATTAAATATTTTTTTATTTCTGTAATTAATCCAATGCTTTTAGCAAATCTTAATATTCCTATTAATCCTAATGGAACCAATGATAGATCGATTGCTGAATTTCGGGCTGCAATTTCATCTAAAATTACAAAATCAGCTTCTAATTCTTTTCCACAAATAATTAGTCCCAATTCAACAAAATGCAATTTTCCATAAAATCTTTTTATGAAATCAGTATCTTTTGGAGTATAAACCGTTACTTTTCCATCTTTTACAGCAGATTTGAATTCTCTACTCACATTATCATTTTTTCATGTAATTTCTTTGAAAACTTCAGTCGGAATATAAATCTGATCAAATAACAACCACAGTAGATCCAGTTTCCCAATTTTCACTAATCCAATAATTGGACTCGAATTCACAATTACTTTTATCATTGAGATCCGGCTCTTAATTCACTAAACTTTTTCAAGGCTGATTTGTCTTGTTTATAATACTCTTCAGAATATTCTCCCCAGGCAATTTTGTTTAAACATAATATTTCGATAAAACTGTTCAAATTTCTACCGGCTAATTCTGCAGCTCCTGCCAGGGTTACATCATTATTTACATATAAACCGATAGCGATTGTCAATCTGAACTTATCATCGATATCTTTTCCAAATACCGTTTTTTCAACAACCGGGATAAATTCATTTATTGTTTCTTCTTTTAAATTATGTGCTAACATTAACACCTCCTAAATAATCCTGCATTTTGAAATCATTAATTATTGTGATCACACTCTCTCCTGAAATCTTCTCATACTCGATATTCGACTTCCATTTTTCCGAAATAGCTTCTTTTTTTGAATGTTCGACGATGATCTTCCCGTTTTGAGCCGGCACTTTATTCAGAAAAATTAACTCGATCGTTCTATTCACCAAATTTTTATTATAAGGTGGATCGAGAAAAATCAGGTCGAATTGCTGCGGATAGGTTTTCAAAAAAGGACTCACTCGGCGATGATAAACTTTACATATTTCATCGCATTTAAATTTCTCGATGTTTTTGTGGATCGTCTTTACTGCTCTCGATGAAACATCGACAAAAACTGCTGAACTTGCTCCCCGGCTGATGCTTTCCAATCCCAGCGAACCGGTTCCGGCAAAAAGATCGAGAACTTTATTCTGCTTACATCCCGGCAGAACAGAAAACATAATTTCTTTCAGAAAGTCAGTCGTTGGTCTGCTAATATTTCCCGGAACAGAAAATAAATGTGCTTTTTTGAATTTCCCGGTAATGATCCTCATTTTTTCCTGCTTTTCTTGGGAAATGCAAATTTGAATTCCATCTGTACGGATTTTTTTTCAAAATGCGGACATTTAATTAAAATAGATGTACTCGCTTGTTTACATTTCTTGAGACATCTCGCACATAGTTTATTGATCTTTTGAGGATTTCGCATTTTGGTTTAATTTAACACTTTTTTTGATATCGTCTGATATTTAAAACTATATAATATGTCAGCGAGGATCTTTTCTTTTTAAAAGATTCTTCATTTTTCTCCGATCATTCATTTCCGAGAGTTATTTTATCTTTGATCTTTGCCAGGGTCTTTTCTCCGATTCCTTTTACTTCCAGAAGTTGATCGAGGTCGGTAAATTGTCCGATTTCTTTTCGAAATTCTATGATCCATTCTGCCTTTTTTGGACCGATCCCTTTCAGAGCCATAAATTCATCGAGGTCTGCTGTGTTGATATTCACTTTTTGGAATTCGGGTATCGGTTTTTTTTCATTAACGGCTTTTTCTTCTTTTGAGATAATTTTTTCCGAGGGATTGCTGACAGAACCGAAATCATAAAAATAATTCTCGATTTTTTTGTAAGTAGCTTTTCCGATTCCTTTCACCTTCATCAAATCTTCTTTCGATTCAAAACCGGAATTTTCTCGATAAGAAATTATATCTGATGCTTTCTTTTCACCAATCCCGGGAATTGTGATCAATTCATCTTTCGTTGCGGAATTCAGATCGTATTTGATCTCATAATCCTTTTCAAATACAAGACTGTCTGCAGATAAAAACTCACCTTCTTTTTCCAGACCGATATACTTCATGAACAATCCTAAAACAGCAAAAAAGATGATAAAGATGAGGATTTTCTGTTCTTCGTCAGTAAGAATATTTTTTAACGGATTTTTCATTTTTCTCGATAGATCAAATTTAATAAAACCTGACCGACTTTATATAAAGATTCCGCAGAACATTTATCAGGAGTATCATGAACCGTATGCCAGTAAGGATAATCACGGTCGATAATATCTACTGCATTAAAACCCTCCCGAATTAAGGATAGATGATCATCATAGATTTTATATTTTAATTTTGGAATAAATTCTGTAAATCCTAATTCTTTCGCTATCGACCAGATTTCATTGGTTAATGAAGGAGATGATTGATATGAGAAAGATTCCATAAAAATTTGCAGATCTTTATCTCCGATCAGATCGACAATTATTGCTTTTTCCGGTTTTTGACCTTTAAAATTTTCTGCAAAATATTTTGATCCGAGACACCAGGTATCCATCTCGATATAATTTCCAGCATCTTCCAGATCAAAAAAAACAAGATCTACTCCGTATTGGGCAGGTTGTTCGCTGGAGATTATTCGGGCAATTTCCAATAAAACCGCAACGCCTGATGCTCCGTCATTTGCTCCTAAAACAGGTTTATAATGATTGGCTGAAATTGTATCTTTATCTGCCCATTCCCTGGTATCATAATGAGCTCCCAGTAAAATCCTGCGGCTCATTTCAGGATAGAATTCGGCAATGATATTTACTCCTTCATAAAAAACCGAATCGCTGAATATCTCGAATTCCTGTTTCGTAATATCAGATGTATGTTTCTCCAGTTCGGAAACGATATAATTCCGGCAGAGCTCTATTTCTTCAGTTCCCGGGAAACGATAACCGAGCTCACATTGCTCGTTAAGAAATTTGAACGCGCTATTCTTATCAAATTCAGGGATTTGATTTGAACAACTTATGAGATAAAGTAAATTGAACAATATCATAACTAAAAAGACATTTTTTTTCATTACTAACTCTCTTTGGACATCGCTTTATTAGTGTAAAATTCAACGGGAGCATGGTCGTCGGTTAAAATGGGAAGATTGTCCGGTTTAAAATCAATTCTCACTGTTTGCAGGTATTTGTTCAGTTCAGCATCCTCACTTTCAAAGCATATTGGTTCATTACTTTTCCGGGCTATTAAAATAATATTTTGCAGGAGTTCATCATCTCTTTTTTTATCCACCTGGAAAACAAAAACCTGGGGAAATATTTCTTTGTAGGTATTATATTCTGCAGAGAGAAATAAACTCTTTTCACCTTTTAGTGCGGATGAAAGATTTAAGATCACAATTCCGTTATCATTTAATATATGATACATTTTCTCGACAACTTCGATAGTTGTCAGATGAAACGGAATGGAAAAAATAGATTTAAAGGCATCTCCATAAATTACATCATATTTTTCTCTAGTTTTATTCAGATAAGTTCGAGCATCTTCATGGAAAATATTAAGTCTTTTATTCGGTCTCAATCCAAAATATTGACCGGCAAGTTTTGTCACTCCAGGATCGATCTCGATAACATCCATTTCGGCTTCAACATTTTTTTTGATAAAATCTTTGGGATAAGAAAAAGCCGCACCTCCAATCATCAATGTCTTGTTCAAATCAGGTTTAAAATGTTTATCCAACCGGAAATATTTGGTATATTTGAATACAAGTTCGTCATCATTCAAAAAAACTGCCGAACTACTCTGGTTACTGATCCTCATTAGTTTGATATTCTTACCGGTATAATTGTCTTTTGAATAAACTATCCAAACGCGACTGTATCGAGTATCGACATCAGCAATAATATTACCTTTAAGTTTTTTATTAAATCCGAATAAAACTATAAGTAACGACAGGATCAAAGTTAATGGAAGCATTTTTTTTAAATATAGAATTGTCGCACAAAAAAAGAGAATTATCGATAATGAAAATAGTATCTTTGATGTTCCGATCAAAGGGATCAGGACAAAACCCGCGATAAATGTCCCGACAATACTTCCCAAAGTTGATAAAGCATATAGATTACCGACAGTTTTACCGGAATCGTCCAGTTTTTCCATTTTTAGTTTTACCGCATAAGGTGAAACCATTCCCAACAAAATACTCGGTAAAGCAAATAAACATAAAGAAGCAATTACGGAAAGACTTTTTATATCCATATTCATTTTAACTAATTTTATCAATAAAGGATCTTTGATAAAAGTTACAAAAGCAATAAATATCCCTGCTATTAATAAGATCAGAGACAATATCTCAACTTTTGGTTTTTTGTCCGAAATCTTGCCGCCTAACCAGTAACCGAGACTTAAACTTCCGAGAATGATCCCGATCAGGCTCGACCACACGAAAATCGATGTCCCGAAATAAGGACCCAGAACTCTCGAGCCTGCTAACTCGAATATCATTACTACCAATCCTGAAAGAAAAACAGTGATCTTTAAGGAAATCGTATTTGGTTTTTTAATAACTTTATTCATATTTTTTATGACTTTATTCATAAAATACCTGCATCTTTTTTTTTGAAAATCGACTCAATTTTTTTGTCAACCCTGATTTGTCAATCTTGTTTTTTTTGAGGAAATAAAAAAAGCCACTAAAAATAATATTTTAGCGACTCCTTAAATGAATACCAAATTATACTCACTCAAGTTTCGCAGTAAAATGAAAAACCGTTAAAACGGTTATGTTATCATATTCTGCACTATCATTCATCCTGATAAATCAGGGTGTTACTCTGAAAAGTTGATTTCAATTTCGAAAAAAAATTAATCAGAGTAACACCACAATTCATTGTGGTGAGGATAAATATAAAAAATCGATCAGTAACCATTTTAACGGTTTTTATGAAATTGCTGTAATCAAATTATTGAAAAAAAGGAACAACTCACAACTTTTTTTGATATAATAAATTAAACAAGAATTATGAATTACGGGAGATTTCTTTATTAAGAATTTATGCTGTATTACATAACTGCGAAACTTAAATTATGCTCATAATCAATATTTCGTGGAGGAATTAACACTTCGAGAAGAACTAATACCCCGTAGGGGAATTGAACCCCTGTTGCAGGAATGAAAATCCTGAGTCCTGGTCCACTAGACGAACGGGGCAAAATGGTGATCCAGGATGGACTTGAACCATCGACTCTCTGCTTAAAAGGCAGATACTCTACCACTGAGTTACTGGACCTATTTTTATTTACAGAGAAGCAAACAAAAAAATTACATTTTTCATGTCAATAATTTTGTCTAAAAAAAAGAATTGAATTATTTATGGTTTTGTATCTAAAAAAAACCACAAAATAATTTGCCAATTTTTAAGCTCGAAAAAATTTGTGCTCAGGGGATTATGATGAGATTGAATACTGCGAAGGTTATTAAGATTTCGATCATGGTTTTGTTGATCATGATCGTAGTTATCGATACATTTATTATCAGGTACTTGCAAAAAAAAATCGACAACATCACGGTCGTAACTTTCGATTCCGATACCTTGATCGCGGTCTCTCCAAAATCCATTAATGAAAATATAATTGTTTTTACTCCCCGATTCATAGATGAATCTTCAAAATTGAAATCACCATTCAATGATGGATTATCATTACAAGAATTGATCGGGGAATATCTTAAAAACAGTTGGGCTGATCATTACGGCACCAGGCGGGGTACAAAAAACTGCCGCAGGATCCATGAAGGGATAGACTTTTTCGTTCCCGAAAATACTCCGGTTTATCCTCTCGCTAAATATGGAATCGTTACGGAAGTCAGTAATAATCCGCATTACCTGGTTCAGGTTGAATGCACAAAGCAGGATGGTCGGATCGATTCGGTGAAGATCGAATACGGGAAAATCGTCAGAATTTTATACCCGGAAGGGATCGAAAGTGTTTATGCTCATTTGAATGAAGTTTTTGTTGATTTAGGTCAGGTTGTGAATAGTAATACAAAAGTCGGTTTAACAGGTTTGACCGGGAATATCAGGAACAGCGGGAAATCTTCTCATCTGCACCTGGAATTAAGAAATTGCGATAATAGATCTTTTGATCCAAGGCACAGGCTACATTATAAAAATGCAAATTACGAACATTTCTTAAATTTTCTCGATATATCGGATTGAGATGTGAAAAAAAAAAAAATATTGAGAGGTGATTATGAAAAAAACCGGATTGAGTGCTTTATTGTTGTTAGTCGTACTTTCTCTTTTTGCCGAACCGAAAATCGAATTTGAAACATTCGAACACGATTTCGGCGAGATAAAAGAAGAAAACGGTCCTTATTTAATCGATTTTTATTTTACAAATACCGGAGATGACCCTTTAAAACTTATTAAAGTCAAAGCCGGCTGAGGTTGTACAACTCCCAGTTGGTCAACTGATGAAATCAAATCCGGAGATTCCGGTTATATCAAAGTCAGTTATAAATCAAACAATCGTCCCGGTAAATTTAATAAAACAATCACCGTGACAACGAATGAAAATAACAAAAATTATCTGTTAAGGATCAAAGGTAATGTTATTCCGACTCCCGGGAAATTAAGACAGAAAGTGGGCAACCTGATGATCGATCGCAAGATGGTCAAATTAGGTAAGATCACAAATACAGGTATTATCGAGGATACTTTAATAGTAAAAAATATAGGAAAAGAACAGTTTGAATTAGTTTTTCCTGATCTACCTTCTTATCTTTCGATAAATGTTATTCCAACTGTTTTGCAACCCGAGCAAAGAGGTCAGATCGAATTTGTTTTCGATGCCGCTAAAAGAAATGATTTTGGTATCATTAATGATAAAATTAATTTTATGATGATGGAGAATTCTGTCTCTTTTGATAAAGGAGTTTTGTCATTTAATGTTACCATCGAAGAAGATTTTTCCGATTTATCAGAATATGAAAAAGAAAATCCCCCGCAAATATATTTTCCTGAAGGAACAAAAAATCTCGGGATTGTTCATGCAAATGAAACCAGAACTATAATTTTTGAATATGAAAATAAAGGTAAAAGAGATTTAATTCTCCGAAATGTTAAAACAACCCACAGGTCATTTACAGTCGGAAAATATGATAAATTGGTTAAACCAGGTAATTCCGGCTTTTTGGAAGTTACTCTGAAACCTGTTCATAATATGAACAACTATCGTGCAAACATTATGGTTTATTCCAACGATTTTCATAATCCGAAAAAAATATTAAGAATTAATGCAGATTTAAAAAAAGATAAAAAAAAGGATACTCTGACTTCCTTATCTAACCGTATGTTCAAGAATATTTCCACAGCTGAGACAAAATCGATAATTGAAGAATATGAAAAAAATCCCGATTTTGTGATCCTCGATGTCAGGACTTCCGAAGAATATAAACAGGATTTTATCAGGAATGCCGTGAATATCGATCACAAATCCGATTCGTTTATTGAAGTTATCAAACTCTTCGATAAAAAGAAAATTTATCTTATTTACTGTGAATCAGGTATTAGAAGTTCGGAAGCGATGAACATCATGAAGGGTTTGGGATTTCAAACGGTTTATCATTATGAAGAAGGGATCTCTGCCTGGAGGGAACTAGACCTTCCAACTGAAAAAAAATAAATATTTTAACTAACTCGAGCTTCCCGCTATCCGCAAGCGGAAAGTTCAATATAAGATGAAATCTGAATATCGTAGAACAATTTGCGGAATTGTCAATCGACGGGGTTGAGTTTACGGTTGAGCTCTAAATTAAAGTTCATCAGTAAAATAATGATCCGATTAGAACTAATTGCGATATGAAAACTCGAGTTGTAAGGAGGTGTCAAAAATTGTTTAACGATCGACGACGACTCGAAACCGCTGATAATGGTTTTTTTTCAACTCGTCTCCGGCAACTGCCGGATTACAAGTCGAAAAAAAACGACTTTACGGATGATCTCTAACATGTAATACTTCAGCACCGATGAGCAGCAAATCTTCACCATTTAGAAATCAGTCTTCGCCGGTGCAAGTAGGCATTTAATAAGAATATACACGATTCTAATCGATATTACTCGATCATTAAGAAATGATCTAATTTTATAAATTCTGCATAATTGGTTGATTTTGTCATCCTGATCCCGGAAGATCGCCTTCTATTAGAAACCTTAAACTGACCGGTATTTTGCTATTTTGTAGATTCCTTTATGATTTTTCCGATAAGAGGATAATGTGTGCAAACTCGATAAATCCCGGCTCGAAGTATCGACAGTTGATATTCCCAAAAAATCTGCTCAATACCGATTATTTCCAAATTTAATTCGAAAAATCAAAATCAGCAACTAATGTTTCCCGCTTGATTTTAAGAACCGTTAATTCATATTAACTGCATCGCTGTGCAATCGTGTAATAAAATGCGTTAGCATTTATCGATTGATAAAGATGATATATCAGCTTCGTAGAAGCGACATCTGAAACCTGTAAATGATGGAAATTGTCTTTGCGTTGCAGTTCTTCCGGAACCTGCCGAAGAACTCGAGGTGACAGAAATCCGATAATTTTTAATTTTTTACATGATTTTCAACTTTCAATAAAATCTTATAACGGATCAAAACCAGATTTTTTATTAATTATAATATGTTGTTAAATAAAGAATTAGACAAATGTTGCAGAAATGAATAAGAAAAGTATTTGACAGGATTTCGGTATAAAAACTTATTTGAATTCGCTATAATGTTAGAAGTTTGATAATGGGGATCTTTTTAAGTGAATATGTGCTTTCTAAAATAATGAAAAGATCAATGGATTGATAATGTCGATATTAAGAAATGAGCCTTTATCATCGCAAATCAAATTTTTTCAGAATGACCTTTACTATCGTAACTTAAAAAATTGAGTGTTAATATCGTAAAAAAAAGAAAATGTAAAAAAAACAAAACCAAGGAGAAAATTAATATGAAAAAATTAATTTTATTGTTATCAGCACTACTGATCGTTTCTTCCGCTTTTGCCGATATTACGATCGGTACGGGAACTGATCTTAACATCGCTTTACCTATTGAACCATATTATGGTTATACTTATTCGGAAGTTCTTTATTATCAATCCGAGATTGCTGTTGCCGGGGATATCACCGAATTGTCCTGGCACTTTGCCGGAACATCTCTGAGTGTTTCCAATGACTGGACCATTTATATGGGTCACACGACAAAAACCAGTTTTGCATCCACAACAGATTGGATCACCAGCGCCGGTATGACTGAAGTCTGGTCCGGGACATTTACCGATCCGGGTGCTGCCGGTTGGATCACATTTGATATCACAGACTTTACATACGATAATACAGACAACCTGGTGATTGCTGTCGATGAAAATGCTTCCGGGTATAATGGTTCTGGTGATGACTTTTATTGTAGTTCGACTACTAATAACAGGGGCTTGGTCTATCGCAGCGACAGCACAAACCCCGATCCTGCTTCTCCACCTACCGCAACTTATAATAGAGCTAACATCGCTAATATTATTTTAGGTGGATTAACTCAAGCCTGTCCTCCTCCAACCAATCCCTTTACCGATACCATCACGGAAACTACTGCTAACCTGAACTGGACAGCCGGCGGAGCAGAACCTAACTGGAATATCGAATGGGGTCTCCAAGGATTTACTCAAGGAACAGGAACCATGATCAACAACACAACCAGTAATCCTTATACTTTAACCGGTTTAACCGGAGCAACATCCTATGACTGGTATGTTCAGGCTGATTGTGACGGCACCAGGGATGAAAGTGTCTGGGTTGGTCCTACTAATTTTGTTACTGCTTGTGCTACTTTTGGTGTTCCTTTCTCAGAAACATTTGATGATGTCGGCTTACCTACTTGCTGGTCGATGTTCGGACCTGAAGACTGGTTATTCTCTACAGGTGCTGCTTATGGTGCGTCTGTTGCCGGAGATCATACTCCCGGCGGCGGGACAAACTATGCCTGGGTCGATGGCTCCGGCGGCGGAACCAATACAGGTATAACTTTGGAAACTCCTCTTATCGATGTTACTTCCCTGACAGTTCCCATGCTCGAATTCTATTTATTCAGCAACAATACCGATAACCCCGGAGATAACAACACTCTTTATGTCGATTTCTGGGATGGTGCTGCCTGGAATGCTGCTATTTACACATTTAGCGGTGATAATCCTGCCTGGTTCCTGGTACAACTGGATTTAAGTTCTTACACAATTACCGGAGATGTTCAATTCAGGTTTATTGTCGATGAAACTGCAAGCGTTGCCTATTACAACGATATTCTCGTCGATGATGTCCTCGTTGATGAAATGCCAACTTGTCCTGCTCCTACAAACCCATATACAGACAATATCACAGCTACTTCCGCTGATTTGAACTGGACAGCCGGCGGAACCGAACCGAACTGGAATATCGAGTGGGGTCTCGAAGGATTTACTCAGGGAACGGGAACAATGATCAACAACACTACCAGTAATCCTTACACTTTAACCGGTTTAACCGGAGCAACATCCTATGACTGGTATGTTCAGGCTGATTGTGACGGCACCAGGGATGAAAGTTCATGGGTTGGACCAATAACATTCATGACTCTCGGTACTTGCGATTATACAGTCGAACTACTGGATGATTACGGTGACGGCTGGAATGGCGGCTATCTCGATATTTACAGGAACGGCACTCTTCAACATGCCGGCGTAACTCTTGCCAGCGGATACGGTCCTGAATATACAACAATTCCTGCTAATGACCTGGATATTCTTTCCTTTGATTATACTGAAGGTGGCTGGGGTTATGAGAATGAATATGTTGTTTATGATGATGGTATGGTTGAAGTTGCCCGGGAAGGTGCCGGAGGTACAGTACCCGGTGATATCGGTGATCCCGGTGTCCCGAGTGGTTTAACTGCCTGTCCTACCAATCCGCTTCTTGGTGTAAGTCCAAGCAGTTATAATTTCGGTGCTGTAACTTATGGTGGTTGTGCCGGAGCTGTAACCTTTACCATTTCCAATATCGGTGGCGGAGTACTTACTGTTACCAGCGTTAGTCTGACAGGCTCGGATGCCGGAGCATTTGTCCTGACCGATGTTAATAGTTATCCTGCTTCTCTTCCTCCGGATATCACGGTCGATGTTGATTTCTGCCCGACTGCTCCCGGTTATTACGGCGATGCTTATTTAACAGTTGTTTCTGTTGAAGACGGCACGGAAGATGTTCCATTATCAGGTATGGGTGTAACAAACGAAACACCTGCCTGCCCGGATAATACTATCTTCCAGCAATTACCTAATACTACGGGCTGGACTGCTGCCACCAGCGAGTATGATCCCGCATACCCGGTTGATTACAAGGTATTTGATAACTACACGGTTACTGAGAATATCTGTGATATTCATTTCTGGGGCTTGAGCTTGCTCTGCTGCTGGAGTGACTGCGTTGGTGATGATCCCATGACCTTCCTGATCGAATTCTGGTTAGATGACGGACTCGGTTATCCGGATGTAGCTACAGGTCCTATTTACACCTATACCGAAACCTGGTACGGAATTCCGATCATGGATATTGGTGGTTATATCCTCTGGCAATGGGGCGGAGACCTCGATCCGTGTTGTGACTTACTAGATGGATGGGTATCCGTTCAGGGTCAAACCGGTGTTCCTGATGATTGCTGGTTCCTCTGGATGAACTCGCCTGATGGTGATGCAATTTCAAAACAATGGACAGATCCTACACCAACTTGGGATGATCTGGATTATAGTTTAGGCCTTTGCTTGACCGGTCAATCTCAATGCTCCGTCCCAACAGGAGTAGGTATTGCAGTTGACCAGGTTGCTGATGAAGTTGTCATTTCCTGGAATTATGTAGCCGGTGAAAAATACTATGTTTACAGCGATACTGATCCATACGGTTCATTTGCTACTTTAGTTCAGGGAGATATTCTTGCCGGCAGCTGGACAATTACTCCAATTCCTGCTGATAAAGAATTCTATGTTGTCACCTGCGATTTTGTAACACGGGAAGCTAGCGGTGAATCTCCGGAAAGAAAATATGTTGCTCCAAAAACTATTCTTCGTGCGCCCTTCAGTGATAAAGCAATAGATAAATCAACGGAATTTTCCGGACAATAACAGTTAATTAAAAATATCTCGGGTCGGCGTTAATTCGTTGACCCGGGATAAATAAAAATTTTACTTGACAAGGTTCTTTGAATTTAAAAAAAGTGAACTGTGAATTTAGTTAAATAGAGAAGTGAATTTAGTTGAAGTGTGAAAAGGAAAAAAAAGTAACAAATTTAGGAGGAAAAAATGAAGAAATTATTAATTTCTTTAATGGCGATTCTTTTCTTGAGCTCTTTATTTGCTTTAGAATCGGATCCCAGTGATGTGGTTGGTTATGTAAAGAGAACTGCGACCATTGGTTACAGCTACTTTTCATTACCATTTACTTTCTATGCTATTGGAGTCGAAACCATGACCTTAGATGATATCATCGGTGATCAATTGACCGGTGGTAACATTCTAACAGGTGACAGGATTATCGAAATTCCATTAGGTACTTATGCCTATTATAACGGCACCAACTGGACAGGTGCTCTAACAAGCTTTACCGATAACTATGCTTATCAATTTAAAGTCCATTCCACACATACCGATCAAGATGTTTATCTGGCAGGAAATGTAGAACAAGAAGTTCAGTTGATGCCTAACACTTGTGTTGTCGGATATTCATATCATGGAATCAGAGAAGCCGGAGAAGTCGATGTTTCTGCTCTTGATCTTTTAGATAGTGGATTTACAGGCGGTAATATTTTAACTTCTGACAGGCTGATCGATGTATCTGCTGGTGATTATGCATATTACAATACCGGAACAAGCCTCTGGGCCGGCTCTTTAACTACAACTGATCCTGCTGAAGCTTACCAGGTAAAAGTTTATTCCACTCATTCTTCATTTCCCTGGACTTATGATCCAACAGACAATCCGTTACGAAATGTGAACACGACAAAAGTTAAAAAGAATGTGATTCGCATCAAATAAAAAAAGGAGTTAAAAATGAAAAAACTATTAGTTATTTTCGCAGTTATGTTATTTGCGGGAACAATCTTTGGTCAAGATGTTCTGCAGCAATTCATGTACACAGACTACTTCGGCTTGATCACACCGCTGTATGATGTCGATGGTATTACCCCAATCCCCGACGGATATGCAATTCATGTTTGCTTAACCAATACACCAGATGTATATGATTTTGCCAATGACCCACATGGTAATATGTTGAACAATATCTGGGCAGAAGATACCATGAATGGTGGAATGCTGCTTGGAATGGAAGGATTCTTCCTCACAATGGCGTATTTCAACTGGGAAGATGATCTTGGAAGCCCACCCGAACCGGTTGCAAATTGCCTTGACCAGGCTTATCTAAGAATTTACAACAATGCAGATCCTGCTCTAGCAGATTGGTTCAGACATAGTGAATTCATCGTAGGACCCGCTCCAGGTTCAGGAACAAGCGAACTTGAAGTTGGTGTTTGGGGAGCATGGGAACAACCAGTTCCTGTTACACTTACAGCATTTCAAGCTACAATGCAAGGTGAATTTGCTGCTATTTCCTGGACAACAGAAAGTGAAAGCGATATGAGCATTTTCAACATTTATCGTGATGATCTGTTAATCCATACCGAAGATGCCACGAACGGTACGGAAACAACTACTTATGAATTCATCGATACGGAAGTAGTCGATGGTGAAGAATATGATTATGACCTTGAAGCAAAAGAGCAGGATGGAACAGCATTAATAATCGGTTCGATTACCTTTACAATTGAAATCGATCCTGATCCTGTCTATTCCGAAATCACAGCATTATACAACAACTATCCGAATCCTTTCAAAGGTACGACAGCAATTAAATATGCCGTTAAGGAAGGGAAGACTGCTACTCTTACTATTTACAATGCCAAAGGTCAGATCGTTGATACTTACACATTGGATCAAACCAATATTAATGGCGCCGAACAAATCTGGAATGCTGAAACTTCAGGAATCTACTTCTACAAATTAGAATCAGAAGGCGTTTCTCAAGTTAAGAAAATGTTGGTTCTTAAATAATTAAATTTAAGAAGAGTACATTATAAAGGCTGTTCATTTTGGACAGCCTTTTTTAGTTATATACTAACATTTCCTACTTCGTTTTATTGAATCCTTTCAGGATTCTAATCTGTATTTTTTGTATCCGCAGGTTTCACCTGCGGCAATTCATATTAAATCCCTATGGGATTTCATTGATTTCTTCCGGAGTATCAAATACTACTTGAGTGTAACAAAATTTTTTAAAATAATATAAAAATTACTACGAAGGAGTTAAATGTTATTAACTACGGGTGAAACCCGTAGAATAGACGGAAATGAAGATCAAGTCTGAAAGGCTTGAATAATAACATAAGATGCATAATAATATATAACGGACAGATTTTACGAAGTGGGAAATGTTAGTTATATAAAATAATATATTCTAATTATTAAGAAAATTATTTATTAAATTTAAACATACTTTAAAACGGTAATCTTCATCTGAACGCAAATCGGTGATGGGAGTGATCTCCTTTTTTAAATTCTTTTTTAGAAATTCTATCCTGATTTCTTTTATTTCCTTATATATTAGATAAGATTCCAAGCGATTTAACCTGCGCGGATATTCGTTCAAGGCACCCGTTGCTATCTTGATTTTTTTTATAATTCCGTTCTCGATTTTTTTCAAACCTGCCAGAGATAATTTCGCAATCGCCAAAGAATTTCTCGAACTTATTTTTTTATAGAAAGTATCCTCTGAAAATTCAGCATTTTTAGGAATTAATATTCTTTTAATGATCTCATTCCGGGAAAGAATATTTTTTTTGTATCCCGTAAAAAAATCTTTCAGTTCAATTATTCTACTTCTTTTTTTTGAAATCAATTCTAATTCTGCATCCAACACAAGAAGCAAAGGAATAGAATCGGCTGTGGGAGAACCATTAGCGATGTTTCCACCGAGAGTTGCAATTCCTTGAATCAAGTGGGAAGCAAATTTCTTTAAAGAATCTTGAAAAAAAGGAAAGTATTTTTCTATTAATGGTGAGTCTAAAATATCCAGAAAAGTAGTTGCAGAGCCGATTGAAATATATTTTTCCGTTTCTTTTATTCCCTTTAACCCCGCTAGATGATTAATGAAAAGAATCTCTTCATTTTCAAGTTGATTTTTCCGTGAATCGATATTAATATCCGAACCTCCGGCAAGGAAGAGATATTTTTTTTGAGTTGAATCGATAATGTTTAGCAGATCGTTTAAATTATCCGGTTTTTGAAATTCCATTTTGAGATCTTTTGAACCTTATTTCTATATTTTATTCCAAAACTTAATACTTTTTATCTTTCTCTTTAATATCATCATCAAATTCGATCTCCTGCCAATCCTCCCAGGTTTCGATCTCCAGTTCGGAAGGAGGAGTACCGGAAAGAGGTCCGACAATGAACCGGCTGTGCCGATAAAATGTTGCTTCTTCGATCGTCTTTGCATTGTACAATCGTAAGTATATTTGGTCTCCGCAATTAGCGGTTGGTTCGGGATTTTCAATAGCGATCTCTTTCCAGATGAAATACTTAGAGGTTAAGAAAAATCCAATTCCGATTTCAGGATACATACCGCCGTTTGTATAATCGGTTACCAGGTTGTTATTTATCTGCTCTCCGTGCAGATCATTTTGATAGTCTTTGATGTTATCTTTGAAGGGAATACATATTTCGATGAGAGAACTATCAGGAACAGGAGTTTTAACATCCGGTAAGTATAAAGGAGTTTCCAATTCCAAATTATCTGTGTACATAAATTGTTGAAGAACATTTTGGGCATTAATTATCCCAAATACAATAATGATAAAAAATAAAATAGATCCTTTTTTCATGACTTCTCCTTTTGGGGAACAAAATTATTTTTATACTTTATACAGGCAAGAAAAACCGATTCGAATATCTTCTGATACCCGGTACAGCGGCAGATATTTCCGGAAAGAATTTCGGTGATTTTATCGATATTGGCTTCTCCTTCATTTTTCAGATAATAATAAGAAGAAACCAAAAATCCGGGAAAACAGAATCCGCATTGGACCGCATTTGTTTCATCAAAACAATCGATCAATAATTTTCCTTCCGTAGTTTCGGATATCGCTTCAACAGTCAGGATTTCAGTTCCATCTGCTTGAATTGCATTCAAGATACAACTTGTTACAGGTTTTCCATTTAAAATAATTGTGCAGGCTCCGCATTCTCCTTCTCCGCAGCCTTCTTTGGTTCCTGTCAATCCGAAATCTTCCCGGAGTACATCGAGTAATCTACGCATTGGATCGGTATCGATTGCTACATTTTTATTATTTAGTTTGAAGTTTATTTTCATTTTTTCTTCCTTAATTACTCAATGATTTTTACGGATTTGATTTGTGTTACATATTCTTAAAAATCCTTTCCGGAGTTAGCGGAATCTCATCGATAAAAATTCCGGTAGCATGATGAAATGCGTTTCTGATGGAAGGAGCAGGATAATCCATGGGAATTTCACCGAGTCCTTTGGAAATATCGGAATCCGTATGAATGAATTCGATCTCCATTTCCGGAACATCCATAGAAGTCGGTAAAGCATAATCCGTGAATCCTTCCAACCTGCCGAATCCTTTTTTATAGAAAAACTCGGAAGATGCAAAACCAACTGCCTGCGCCAAACCTCCCTGAACTTGTCCTTCGGCAATCTGCATATTTACCACTTTCCCAATATCGAGAACTGTCCGGATTTTTTTCACTTCGATTTGATAAGTATCTGAATGGAATAGTATTTCCGAAACACAGGCTGCCCAGGAATAATCCTTGTAGCCGATTCCTTGATAAGTTTCTTCATCGAAAAATACGGATGGATCGGGAATGAAATTCATCTTGAATTCAAGAGGGAATTTTGTTGAATTTTTATGAATATACTTCTCCAGATTTTCAAAACCAAGTTCTTTTCTAATTTTCAATGATAATTTCCGCAAAAGACTTCCAACAATATAAATCGTTCTGGAAGCGACTGTTGGACCGCTGTTCGGAGTTATACTCGTATTCGGAAGTTGGACGATTGTTTTCTCAAACGGATGCTTAAGAGTTTCGCTGACAATTTGAGCGAGAGTAGTATGCGCTCCCTGTCCCATATCCGTATTAGCGACGAAAATCCTGACATCTGCATTTTTTTCAACGGTGATCTTTATTTCTGAATTCAGGAATTTCTCTCCGTTTCCGGTATAACCTCCGCCATGATAACCGATGGAAATTCCGATTCCTTTCTTGTCTCGATGAGTTTTATTGAATTCGGAGAAATCCTTGTATTTCTTTTGATAATCAGAATTTTGGATAACTCTTTCCAAACAATCTAAAAGATGATTTTCCGTTATCTTTTGCGTAGAAGGAAGTTCATCACCGATCCTGAAAATATTCTTTTTCCGGAGATCATAAGGATTCAAATTCAATTCTGCTGCAATTTTATCGATGTGGGATTCGACAGCAAAAAATGCTTGCGGCGCTCCGAAACCTCTGAATGCTCCATTTGAAGGTGTGTTGCTCCTGAAAAGTCTTCCCTGGATATAGGAATCTTCGATGGCATAACCTCCGGAAGCATGCAGAGCTCCTCTCGCCAGCACCACCGGAGACAACGTCTGAAATGCTCCGGCATCGAGTCGATAATCTACTTTCAGACTTTTGATCTTCTGCGTTTTTGGATCGGTCAAAGTTTCGATTTCGACTCGGGACGGATGGCGCTTGGTTGTGATTTGAATATCATCTGCTCTATCCATGATCGTCTTAACCGGCTTCCCGCTTTTATAGGAAAGAAGTGCTGTTATTCCGGCAATAACATTTGGAAAATCCTCTTTCCCACCGAACGCTCCTCCAATTCCTTCCGAAGTTTCAACGATCACATTTTGAAAAGAATTTCCCAAAATATTTTCTACTGCTTCCTTAACGAAAAACGGACACTGCAAAGTTCCCTGCATGAACATCTCATTTTTTTCGGGAGCATAAATAGCGATCATTCCCTGCGGTTCGAGATAGGCTTGTTCTTGATGAGAAGTGTAATAAATCGAATGAGTTTTTTTCCAATTCTTATTACTCTCCAATTTCCTTCGATGGTCGATGATTATTTCTCTCCCAAAAGCATTTTTTTCATTTTCCAGAGTTTCCTTAACATCGATCAAAGCAGGAAGTTCATCATATTCGATTTTGATTTGATTAGCGAAATTTCTTAAAACTTTTTTATTGGGATGAGCAATTCCCATAATTATCTGACCGAAATGAGTAACTTCTTTTGCTGCCATAAATGGTTGATCCGATTCCGGTTCGGGAACGATATTTTTACCTGGAATGTCTTTCGCAAAAACTATGGTGAATTCATTCAAATCGAATTCTGATGGAAATATAATTTTTTTGATAATTCCGTGATGGATTTTGGAATAATAGAGATAACCGTAGATCATATTTTCATAAGAATAATCATCGATGAATTTCCAGGAGCCATTTAATTTGGGAACTGCATCGAATTTTCTGACTGAACTCATATTTTACTCCATTAATTTGCCGCGGATTTAAGCGGATTCCGTAATTCGACATTCCGATGTCGAATAAAGCAAGTAAAACAAGATCGGAATCTTGTGTTACTTCCTGTAAACATCTTTTCGCTGAGCAATTTTGACAATAATTATCGTTAATGTCTTGTTTTCAATTTTATATAAAATCCTGTAGTTTCGGTAACGAATACGATATTTTCCCTGCCCCGACAATTTTTTTGCATGGTGAGAAAACGGATTTCCAGAAAGTGATTCGATGATCGCGAGAATTTTTTGAATATCCTTTTTGGATAACTTTATCAGATCTTTTTCTACCGATTTCCTGATCAGGATTTTATATTTTTCCATTTTCTTTAAGGTTCAAAACCAGTTTTTCAAAAGACATTGTTTCTTCATTTTCTCTCTCTGCGAATGCTTTAATGTCTTCCGCATCTTCAGCAAGTTCAAGCCGCAATGCTTCGTCCACAATATCAGAAATTGAACGATGCGTTTCCAAAGCCTTTAATTTAAGAATATGATGCATTTCCGGTTCAAAATACACTGTTGCTCTTTTTGTAAATAAAGACATTGTCTCCTCCACAAATATTTTCTTATTCACAAAATCAAAACAACGCTATAACATTTTTATGTCAAGGAGTTATTTCGTCCAGACTTTTTATCGCCATTGGAATTTGAATAATTTCCTGAACTGCGTTCACATCCTTCAAACCGCTTCCTGTCAGCAAAACTACATTTTTGGAATTTTCTTCTATTTTATTTTGCTGGAGATATTTCAGAAAGCCGGCAAAACTTGTTGCAGATGCAGGTTCTGTAAAAATTCCGGTTTTTTCACTTAAAGTTTTGGAAGCATCTAAAATTTCTTTATCGGAAACTGCAATTCCTTCTCCATTATATTTTTGGATATATTTTTTTGTCATCCAAAAATTTGCCGGAAAATCGACAGCAATGGAATCGGCAATTGTCTTGCTTGGTTTTGAAATAAACTTTTCATTATTCAGATTCCTGAGGATATTATCACTTTTTTCGGATTGAATCGCTACTATGACCGGAACTTTTTCAATCAAACCTAATTTCAGCAAATCTTCAAAACCTTTATAAACTCCGGAAATAATGCAGCCGTCTCCAACCGGAACGAAAACCCGGTCAGGAAGTTCCCGTTTCATCTGCTGGAATATCTCAAATGAAACAATTTTCTTACCTTCGATGGTGAAAGGATTATAAGCAGTATTGCGATTATACCAGCCGAATTTTTTTGTTGCCTGTACGCATAATTCAAAAGCATCGTCGTAAGTTCCTTCGACCGGGATAATTCTCGCTCCATACATACAGATTTGAGTTAATTTCGCTTTCGGAGCATTTGCCGGCACAAAGATGATCGCTTTCTGGTTTTGAGAAGCACAAATTCCTGCCAGAGAAGAACCGGCATTTCCTGTAGAAGCAGCACAGATCTTATCGATCTTTTTTTCTTTCGCGACTGCGCAAACTAAATCCGATGCTCTGTCTTTAAAGGAAAAAGTCGGATTTTGAGAATCATCTTTCAAGAATAATCTGAAACTTACCAAGTTTTTGAAACTTGTGAAGTTTGAAAATTCATAAAGCGGAGTTTTTCCAACCTTCAAAAACGATAAACTTCTTTCCGAATTGATCGGTAATAATTCCCGAAATTCCTTTTCTTTCAGTTTATCGAAAAGTTTGTGCTTTTTGTATCTGTGTTTGATCTTGTAGTAATTGTAAACTGTTTTTAGAACACCTTTTGGAGGTTGGTCTTTTGTGTTTTCCTTTTTGCAATCAGGACAGAGATAAGTAACTTTATTTGATGTATATTCTTTTTCGCAATCATTACATTGGAAATAAAATTTATTTTTCATATTTTCCTTTTCAGCAATTTCCATTTGTTCCCGATTTACTGCTTGTTCCCAAACTCCTGTTTGGGAACGACAAATACTGGCTACAAAGATGAATATTCCAATGATTTTTATTCATATTCCTTTAACAGACCTGTTCTCTCATTGAATTCCGTGATCTTCTCATCCCATTCATCTACTTTCGCAAATTGTCTTTTCCAGTAATTATCATCATACCATTGAGCATCGAGTTCTTCGACGGTTTTTCCCTGCTGTTCGATCCAGGTAAAATATTTCAAGTTATGCATTCGCTTTTTCTCATAATAAGTCATTTCGATCATATTATCGATTCCGATCCCCATTAAATCCGCTGTAAAAGAAATTGCTGCTTGTTTAGGATCATACTTACCGGATTTTTCTCTTTCTTCGAGCAGCCTGCTTTGATACATTTCCATCGAATCCGTAGCAACCGTGAAAATCATATCCTGTTCATTCATTTCATAATATTTTGCCATTTTGATCGTTCCCATCAGGTTGGCGATCGAGGAAATCCCTAAAAGTTCGAGTTTATTGATAAGTTCCCGATTTATACCAATTTCTTTTTTAAGAAAGTCTTTTCCCTGCGGTTCGTTGAAAAGCCGCATGATCTTTATATTTGGGTCGTCGTCGATTCCGGCAACCATATCCATATTTTTCAAATTATGGATCCAGGGAACATGCTTGTCGCCGATTCCTTCGATACGATGACCTCCATAACCGTTGTAAAGAAGAGTCGGACATTGCAAAGCCTCTCCTGCACAGACTTTGAAAGATGGAAATTTTTCCCGCAGATAATCGGCACAACCAAGAGTTCCGGCAGAACCCTGGGTCAGGAAAAGTGCTCTGAATCTTTGCTCATCCTTTTTTTCAAGATTGAATACTTCTTCCATCGCGGGTCCGGTCACTGCATAATGCCAGAGAGCATTTCCAATTTCTTCAAACTGGTTCAGGTTGACTATCTTATCTCCGCGTTCTGCTTTCAATTCCTTGACTTTATCGTAGATTTCTTTGACATTGCTTTCACAGCCTGGAGTTGCAAAAATTTCTGCACCCACTTTTTCCAACCATTCGAACCTTTCTTTGCTCATCTCTTCCGGTAAAACTGCGATCGAATCACATCCGAGAAGGTAGGAATCATAAGCACCACCACGGCAGTAGTTTCCAGTCGAGGGCCAAAGCGCTTTCTGGGTTGTCGGATCGAATCTGCCGCTGACAAGTTTCTCCACGAGCGGACCGAAAGTGGCTCCGACTTTATGTGCGCCAGTTGGGAAATATTTGCCAATCAGGATAAAAATTCTGGCTTTGACTCCAGATAATTCTTTTGGAATTTCAAGATAATTTACTTTTCCATAACCGCCCCCAAATTCGACTGGTTCATTTTTCCAGGTTATTCTGAAAAGGTTCAAAGAATTCAGATCCCATAATCCTATTTTTTTCAGTTTTTCCTTAATCTTTTGAGGAATCAATTCCGGATTTTTCATTTGTTTATAAGATGGAATGATGATGTGCTTTTCGCGACATCTTTTTATCGTATTTTCCAATATTTTTTCTTTTGTGTTCATATTTTCTCCTATCTTATGGAACATCGGAATGTACAAAGCTCTTCCGATTGTTTTTAGATCAAAACATTCCGAAGTTCTACGAACATTCGGAAGTTTTACTTCACAATTCTGGTTCCAACTTTTCCTGCAACAGCATCTGCCAGCAATTCCGGAGTTGTAATGATAACTTCATTACCTCCTGCTTCCAGGAATTCGATAGCAGATTCGATCTTGGGCAGCATACTTCCAGCTTTGAAATGTCCTTCCGAGCAATACTGTTTTGCTTCCTGCAAAGTCATTTTGGAAATCGCTCGCTGATCTTCTTTCTCGAAATTCAAATAAACCTGTTCGATCGCAGTTGAGATGATCAAATAATCCGCTTTTAGATTCTTTGCCAGTAAAGTAGATGCACGATCTTTATCTATTACAGCCGGAACTCCTTTCAAATCTCCGTTTTCATCTTCGATAACCGGAATTCCTCCACCTCCGACGGCAACAACGATAAAACCGCATTTCGCGAGAGTTTCAATCGCTTCCTGCTCGATGATCTTGATCGGAATCGGTGATGCTACAACTCTACGATAACCTCTTCCAGCATCTTCTATTATATCCCAATTAAATTGTTTTCTCTTAATTTCAGCATCCTCTTTTGTAAGGAACGGACCGATTGGTTTCGAGGGATTTTGAAAGGCAGGATCGTTCTTATCGACCAAAACTTGAGTTATAATAGTCGCAACTTCTTTTTCAATTCCTTTTCTTTTCAGGATATTCCCGACAGCCTGCTGGATCTGGTATCCGATCGCACCTTCAGTATCTGCCCCAGCAGAAGGAACCGGAACTTCGTGTAACTGACCTTTTGATAATTCCGATCTTAACAATATGAATCCAACTTGCGGACCATTTCCGTGTGTAACAATGACATTTATTCCCTGCTCGATCAATTTTACGATATGCTTTGATGTTTCGTAAATACAATCATATTGATCTTCAACAGTTTGATGCTCTTTATCTTTGATGAGAGAATTTCCCCCGATCGCTAAAATCGCTAATTTTGACATTTGATTTCCTCCTTAACTCATCCCCCAATCCCTTCTCTTAAAAAGAGAATGGGAGTTTTTAACGGAATGAGTATTTTCTATATTATTAATTTATGAATGATCCTCTTCTCTAATTACTCAAAGCACATGTTCTTATCACACCGGTGAATTTTAAAAGAAACGGTTATTTTAAATTAATAAAAATTCTTTTTTCCTTAATTCTCCCTCTCTTTTTAAGAGAGGGCTGGGGTGAGTTATATTTCCACTTTCATTCCGGCAATGGTCATCGCCATTATTGCTTTTTGGGTATGAAGCCGATTTTCAGCAATATCTATAATGATGGAATTCGGTCCGCTGGCAACTTCATCAGTAACCTCTTTCCCTCGATCGACCGGCATTGGATGAATGTAAAGAGCGTTATTGGTTCTTTTCATTCTCTCTCGATTACAGATCCAATCTGTCAATTTACTGGCTCTGGCAATTTCCGTTTTTTTCCCAATCTCATAAAAATCCGGACCAAACCAGTTGCGGGAATATACGAATTCCACATCTTTTGTATAACCTTCATCCGGATCGTTGATGATCTCGAATTTGCTGCCGTTCGCTTGGCAGTTTACTTTTACTTTTTCAATCTCATCGTGCGGAAGATCATAACCTTTCGGGAAAGCCAGTTTCACATTCATTCCCAAACGAGAGGTAATAAGCAGATTTTCGTGAACCGAGCAATATGAACGAGCGAGTGCTCCATGTGCCCAAGTCATTAGAACAGTTTTTCCTTCCAACTCCCCTTTGTGTTCCTGCATTCCCATAACATCGGATAATCCCTGGCAGGGATGATATTTGTCGTCCGCCATATTAATGATGGGTGCGTCCATCCACTTTGCGTATTCACGAAGTAAAGCATTTCCATCTCCATAGTTTTCAACAGATGTCTCCAAAATCCTGATACCCATCCCGCAAGCATAACGATCGAGAACTTTGGCAGCATCTTCTATAGTTTCACCTGCTTGGACTTCTACTCCGCTGCTGGTTTTTTTCAAACGCATTGTTTTAGGTTCAAGGAATTGAGCGTGTCCGCCCAGTTCGGTCGCTGCTGCTTCAAAGGAAATCCTGGTTCTCAATGATGGATTGTAGAAAAACATCAGGAAAGTTTTGTCCTTCAAGAGTTGATTAAATTTTTCTCCATATCTATCTGCTTTCATCTCTTTTGCCAGTTTCAGAAGAGCGTGTATTTCCTGCACTGATAATTCCTGTGTACAGATCATATCTTTTCCTTTTAAGTCTATTTGCATAATTTCTCCTGTATCACCACCGTCTCGGTGGTTTTTTCATTTACACTTTTGTATTTTCCCATCGGGACGATGGGGATACTGTAGTTACACTACACTTTTTTCATGGTAAAGTATGAATTTAGTGGACTTATTTTTATACCCTCCAATTAATTGGATGTTGAAAAAACTTCACAAGTTGTTAAAACTTATTAAGTTTTCATATTTACAATCTCCCACCCATCAAAAGAGCCATGACCGCTTTTTGAGCATGCAGACGATTTTCCGCTTCATCATAAACAACACTTTGCGGTCCGTCGATCACAGCATCGGTAACTTCCATATCTCGATCTGCGGGAAGACAGTGCATGTAAATTCCGTTTTTATCGATCAGTTTCATTTTCTTTTCATCGCAAATCCAATTTTTGTTTCGCTCAAAAAGGTCTTTCATGCCAGCCAGGTTTTCTTCTTTTATTTTCTTACCTGATTCATCTACTCGAGCAAAATAATCCATTGCTCCCCAGGATTTCGGATAAACAACATGCGCATTCTCAAAGGCTGCTTCCATATCATCGGTTTCATCAAAAGTGCTGCCGTTTTGGCTAGCATATTCTTTGCATTTTGCAGCAACTTTCGGGTCTAGCTGGAATCCATTCGGTCGCGCCAGAACTACATCCATTCCCAACAGAGAAGGTGCGAGAGCCAGACTTTGCGGAACCGCGAAAGGTTTAGCAGTCGAACCTGAATAAGCCCAACTGATCACGAATTTTTTCCCTTTGAATTCTCCGAATTTCTCTTTGATCGTCAACATATCCGCAAGTGCCTGACACGGATGATAAATATCGCATTCCATATTGATGATCGGAATATCGGAATAATGAGCGAATTCCTTCATTGTCTCATGAGCAAATCCGTAGATCCATTGCGATGGTGCGCCATACATTCTGATCGCAATCGCATCTCCGGTTCTACTCAAAACTTGGGCAACATCGCAGATCCTTTCGGTTTTGTATGGAATTTCAAATCCTTTGCGAGCCGGAGTGTAAGTTTTACCCGGTTCCAGATCGACATGAAATCCTCCAAGTTGCTGGATTCCAGCGGCAAATGTGCTTCTGGTTCGCAGTGAACTATTAAAAAACATCGTGTAGAGTGTCTTCCCTCTCAGAATATGGGAAGTGTCTTCATTCAAAGCATATTTGGTTTTCAAATCTTCTGCTAATCTTAATAGAGATTCCCATTCCTCTTTCGTATAATCGATCTCCGGACTGAGCCAGTCCCTTCCTAAGAATTTATTTGAACGCATAGTTCCTCCTTTTTGAAATTTAATATTGAATATTGAAAATTGAATATTTTTTGAGTTTAATAATGGACGAAGAAATTATTTGGATAAGAAGATGCAGGATAATCTGCGGATTTTATAAATTCTTAATAGCATATTGGGAATTTCTAAAGATCGCATTTATCCTTTCTCCCTTTTTTAGATTCATTTTTGGGTGTTATTTCTCGAAAGATGGGAATTGTGTCAAATAAGTTTTTTTCAAAAAAAAAGCAGTCATATTATTAAAATGACCGCTTAAAAAGTTTACCATTAAGATTATTCAGTTTGCCACTGGAATTCTAATAATATTTCTGATGTCAAAGCGATATTAAAATCTTCTTGATTATCTTCGCTATCTATGTATGTTTCTGTATAAGTAGAACCAGCAGCGAGATCAAAATCCAAAGAAATCCAATCAGTCCAGAAATATTCAGTTTCACTTTCTGGTTTAAAGCCAATTCTTCCTTGAATGTTAATTGCTTTTGCATTTCCCGAATTTTTTAGTGTATATGTGATCATATATTCAAAATTTTCTGCATCCAATACTTCGATAAAAGCTTCCACAAATTCCAAAACTGCTTCTTTAGTAGGTTCGGTAGAGTCTTTACTACAACCAAGAGAAGCTAAAATGATTAGCATAATAAGACCAATAAAAATCGTTTTGATTCTCATTTTTTACTCCTTTTTTATTTTCCATACACCTCGTCAATAGGCTCTGTGTCACCCATTTTTTCATTTTCATGTCCCGGGATACTGCCTTTTCCTTTTTGTTTTCAATTTCTTGTTACCCTCCTCTCATTTTACACCTCTTCTTGATTTCTTTAATTATGGAATATTGCATTCTTAATTTATCTAATTGTATAAATAAAAAAAGGACGCAACTTCCGTTACATCCTATTCAGAGGTACTGGCATACCCGACTAGCAAGACATAAGAAAGTGCGTCCCAGCGGGACGCATCCTTCATATTCATTCTGCTAGTCTGAAAATTGCCAGTTTTCTGAATAGAACAAATAAAAATTCAGCGAAAAATTTCTATTTAAAATTTCAAAATAGTCAGGTCATTTTTTCCTCTTTTTTTCTCTAACAAAGTTTCATTAAAATTTATGGTGCAATATCTTCTATTCTTCTTATATGCGTCAATCTTTATATTATAAAAAATCGATTTTTTTTAGATATTTTTTTATAAGGTGTTAATATCCTCTCTACTCTTTCTTTTATTCTATTGTTTTTTTTTACAACAATTTTACTAAAGCAGTAATAATAGCAATACTAGCAGCTAACATTGCGCCAAACCTTATTGTGAGATCGTGTTTTAAACGCAACTCTAATTCTTTTAAATCTCGTTTTGTAGCAAGATTTTCATCGATAACGCTTGCTAATTCTTCTGCTTGTACTTCAGCCTGTTCTTCGGTAAAGCCGACTGCTTTTAGTTTTTTTGCATAAGCCAAAGTATCGAATAAAATAGATTTATTCATTATCCAATCTCCATTATAAATTTTCTAATACGACATTCTAAACGCTGAATTTACTGTCAATATTTTTATCGAATCATCACGTTTACAAAATCTCAACTCGTATGAATGATGTTCAATATAACAATCTTATTTTCATATAAATGATATACAATCCTATAATTTCCAGAATGTCCTCTTGATCGTATTCAGGTACAATTCTTCCAATATTTGGGAAGACCTTGAGTCTTTCAACATGGTGAATTACATTTTCAGTAAAAATTTTAGAGTAATTCTTTGAATCGAAAGAAATATAATCCTTAATTGCTTAAAGACTTTCCAACGCAGGATCCGACCAATCTAATCTCATTATTCTATAAATCTCTTTTTTACCTCTTCATGAGAAACAACTTTTCCTTCTGCTTCTGCTCTCAATCCGTCTTGAATCTTTTTGACAACATAAAGTTCATAAAAAACCGTTTCCCAATTTATACTTTGGGGAAGAATACTGATCGTTTTTTATACTATTTGTTTTATTATTTCCATATTATCTTCATTTTCTCCTTTTGAACCTAAAGCATTATCTTAAAATTATGGAAATTCTGTCAACCAAGTTTTATCTTACCCAAAATTTCGCAAATATTATCGATCACGATCGCGGTATCGATATGCGACATCCGTAGATAGGACGAGAATCTTTTCTTGAAATAATATCCCATCCCATGTTTCATATAGCCGGTCATAAGCAGGACAATATCTACATCTTTCGGATTTTTCCTGGGAATTTTTGTTGTTATAAAAGCAGCTGCTCCTAATTCTTCAAATGCATTTATCAGAGAATCTGCTTTGCTGGAAGTGATAAAATTAGCGACTATCAGGAAACTCTTTTCTTTGAGCACTGTCTTATCCAACTCGATTCCTGCTTTTTCCTCATCTTTTGCAGAATCGAGGAGCGAGTCGGCAGCAATCTTGTCGGTAAAACTTTCCATCAACTCAGATTCAACTTCTCCAAATTTCCTATTTGAGATCAAATCCAGATATCTGTCTCTTTTTTCCCATTTGATTTTTTTTTCTTTTAATTCGTATAAGATCGAACGGGTCGAACATAATTCATTTTCCTTAAAACCACCGATGGAATTACTTATTTCAGTGAGTTTTGTATTATCCGGAAGTAGATTTCGGAGTAAGAAATGATTCTGTTTTCTTAGAATGTTCAGATAGGTTTGATTTTGATTTTTACCGAAACATGCGATAAATTCCTGATCATAAGCAAAATCTTTCAACAAAGATTCGAATTCAAAAAAATGTGAATGATATTTGGAGGGAAGTTTTTCCAGGAATTTATCAAAAGGAGATAATGGTTTTTTCTTTTCTGTTTTTTCAAAAAGTCTTTCCTTACTTAATTGCTTCAGGCTAATATTTGATATGTCCTTCAAATAAACCAGGTTTGCATTTACATTATTTTGCTGTTTCCTGTTTAATCCTAAAAATTCGTAAAAGTGCTTTATAAGAAATTCTCTTCCGGCAAAAGAAGAACTTTGATAGAAATTCGTTCTTTCCAGGCAATAGATCCTTGCTTCCCTTTTACCTTCATAATGCAGGATATTTTTCAATTTTCTTTCGTTGATTGAATCCGGTTTTTGCCAATTTCCAACAAATTTTTGTAGTTTTTCCTCTTTCTTTTTTTCAATGAATTTCTTATATTCCTGTTTGAAATGTTTCCTGATCTTGTGTTCATTTTTGGGCAGGAACAAAGTCGTATAATGCCACCAATGGTACATTTTCATCCCGGAATTGAAGCGATAACCGAAAGAGAGCAGGTCTTTCCAGCCGAGAAGATACGAACCAAAAACTCCCAGCAGAATCATTAATGACGACATTCCTTTCAAAAAAAAATGTTCGAACCGCCAGATCCGTTTGTAAACCTGATGATAATGTTCCCTGCTTTGAAAATGATCCATTATCAAGGGAAACTGCATTTTGAAAGGGATTATCAACTCGATCACTTCCAGTAGCGGAATGTATTTATGATAACCGTTTTTCAACCACAAATAGTCGGATATTTTTTCGGACAAAATTCCTTTTTGCAGTAAAAAAAGCATTTCTTTATCGGATAATACTTCCTTTTCCGCTAAAGATAACAATCGGGTCTTTCCTTCCCCTGTTTCATATTCGGCAAATTTTTTTAAATCGTCAGATAATTTATTTCTGAGTACGGAAAATAAAATATCAATCTTATCGAGAGTATCAGCAACTCCGAATTGTCGGATAAAATCATCACTGAAACCGGAATATATCCAAAAATCTTTGGGAGAACTGCGGCAGACAGTGAATTTCCCGCTTTTTTTAGTTTGGATATAATGCAGAATGATCTCTTCTCCTTCGACATTTCCCCAATGAGTGAATGACTGATCGAGAATGATCGGGATTTTTATTTTCTGACCTTTATAACTAACTTGAGTTTTTTGTAATTGGTAAATGTAATTTGTCCATTTATCAGGTTCTCTTTTGAGTTCCAGGTCCAGATAAAAGAAATTGGAGAGAATCCAGGCGACTAAACCCAGCGGAATGAATATCGGTAAGATCAAACGGATTGGAAATTTATTCATTATTTATTGTGGAATAGTAAATGTGAAATAATTGTTTTTGGTTATTTTTTCAGGTTTTTTTCTGTTTGGATTAATGATCAGCAGATATTTCCCGGGAATAATATCGGGAATATAAAAAGTGTAAGTCACAGGATTTGCAACAATTTGAGACCTTTCATATTTTTCCAGGTTGATCGCCATGATATCTTCTTCGACAAATTCATGGAACATTTCTCCCCTGTAATTCAATCCGAAACTAAAAACATTATTCGCAAAAACACTGTTATTGGTCATCATCACACTGGTTGGTTCGATAAAATAATCACCGGCAATCTCGATCTCGAGACGATTGAGTTTGCGGGAAAAAATATTGTTGTCCATATTTATATCTTTTTGGGAAATTCCATCACTGAAAAGCGAATCGATCCCGACTATGACCAGGTCGTTTGGTAACAGATTTTTATCCAGATGAATGGGAATATAATTTTCATATTTTGAGGATTGGAATGTACTGTACCCGGAAGTAAATAATTCGGTTTTGTCCCGGTTTTTACTGTGTCGATAGACTTCATAATGAAAATCTATCTTACTTTCTTTATTGGAATTATCTTCGACTTGCAGGATAATACCTTTATCGATATTTATAATATCGTTTAGTTTCAGATCGAAATTCTCGCTGTAAGGTTCATTTTTTCCTTTGGAATTGAATTTACCGGAAAATACGATCAATTCTTCTTCTTTAATATTGAAGAAAGAAAGCACAACTATCACCTTTTCCGGAACTTCCGTTACTTCACCGATCCTTGTATGTTCCGTTTTTTTGGAATTCAGTAATTTTTCAGAAATGGGTAATCTCATGGTTGCATTATGGATCCTGACCACGCATTCTATGACTTGCGTAGAACCTGCATTCACGGAATCGATGAGTGCTTCGACTTTTTTATAATTCAAACTAACTCCGGCATAAATAGATTTTCTCCGGTATTTTTCCGGTAGTCTTTTCCTGATCTGGTTTCCTTCATCGGTTGTAACATAAAACTTGATCTTTTTAAAAGGATTTTTAAGAAGATTCTCCTGTTTCTCGATCTGTAATTCATGATATTCGGACAACCACTCAGCTGGAAACTGTTTTTTTTGAATATCCGGATCCTGCATCCGGTTTTTATCATTGCAGGAAAATAATGAAAAAATCAAAAATGAAGGAATAATTATTTTTCTAAAAAAGAGTTTGCAGAAAGTTCTATCTTTTGTTTTGGATTTATTCATGATCTGTTCCTTGGGTAATTTCTTTACATTCTTATAAAGAATACCGGTAATCCTCAATAAAACTGAAATTATGTCAAACAAGTTTTATCATTTATTAACTATATTTACCATAACCTATTCTTCCTTCAGTGCTGCTGCTTCATCAGGAGTCCGCTCTCTCATCGTTAATGCACCGGTAAAACATTGAAAATTACACATCATACAACCGATACATTTTTCCGGTTCTGTAGTAGGATATTTATCCTGGTTAAAAGAGATTGCCATATACGGACAGCGTAAACAGTTACCGCACTGCAAACAAAGATCCGTATTACATTCGGAAATCATCTTCTTTGAAGACAATTCCATAAAGTCGATTATAGGATTTGGAAGAGCAATCCCGATCAGTTCGGATACCGAACTTATTCCCCGTTCTTTCATCAAATAGCTGAGTCCAGATTTAAGTTCATCGATAATATGATAACCGTATTTTGTGGCAATGGTGCAGAATTGAACAGTGTTAACACCTAGAGCAAGGAAATCAGCAGCGGATTTATAGTCCATAGGACCTCCATTACCGGATACTGCTAAACCCACAGGAGCAACTTTAGCCAGTGTGAAATAACTGAGAGGAGTAACGCTGTCACCACTCATACCAACTATTATACCTTCTTCCCATTTTTTCTTCCCCGGTTTGAAGCAAACTGATGGGAATGAATTCGCGAGTGTTATGCCGGCTTTTTTATCAGGATATCTATTAAACACTTCTTTGATTGCATTCGCAATAGGAATGATCGAGGTTACCGCAGCAGTCAGCTTAAAGAGTTTGGGAATATTTCCATCACCTTTTTCCAAAATCCAATCTATTATAGCTGCAGTTAATTTTGCATTCTGGGAAACGATATCTCCTTCGGTGCCGTCTCCACCTTGAGGACAGGAAAGACTGTATTCGATTGCCATTGCTCCGGCAGCTTCGAGCTTGCGGGTATTATTCTGCCAGACCTTTTTATCTTCTTCATCATTCCCGGTTACGGGTCCTCCGGTCGAAGCAGCAACAAGTCTATCCGGATATTCATCTACCAACTGCTCGATTTCCCTGCAAACTCTGTCCAGATTATGACCCGATACATTGTCGCGATTGCCGAAAGTTAATTCATTGAACCGGTTCATATACCTTTCCGGAATATGGATGGGAAGGTTATCAAAAGCTGTTTTCATGATTGCACCGGACCAGCTGGCATCGAATGCGGCTTTCATCTGCTCGAGACCGTCTGTTAAAGGTGATGCAGACAATAAGAATGGTGAACTTAACTGTTTTCCAAAAAAATCCGTATCCAAAGGAACCGGAATAGTTTTAAAACCGGGCAATATAGCAATACTCTTAACTTTTTTAGTAATATCGGGTTTTTCTTCTCCAGAAAGGAATGCATCTATTTCGAGAGCCGCATTTTTGCCGGCTGCAACAGCTTCGACAACAGTTGTCGGACCATTCTCGTAATCTCCGGCATAGAATATTTTCGGATCATCAATTTTCTCAAATTCCGGTTTGTTACCGATGGCGATGATAACATCTGAAATATCCTTTCTTATTTGAGAAGTTCCTGCTATATCTTCCATATTTTGGGGATGGAATTCCTTACCTTTTTTAAGTCTAACTTTTATTGTTTCAATTCCTGTTATTTTACCATTACTTTTGACTATTTTTTTTACTCTGATGCGACTGTTTATATCTGCTCCGCTTAAAATCAATTCTTTCATCTCTTTTTCTGTAAGCGGCATTTCCTCCAAATTTTCGAGCATGAACATCTCGACAGATTTTTTATTTTGTTCCTTTAAAGTTAAAACACAATCACACGCTGTAGCTCCACCTCCAATAACTGCTATCCCTGATTTCATAGCAAAAGACGCGGGATTCTTTAGATAATCCGTGCCGTAAATTGCTAAATCTTCATTTTCAATTCCTAAAGATAGATTACCGGTCAAACCCGGAGCAACCAGCACAGCATCATAATCCTGCTCAAGTAAACTCACAGGATTATCCACTTTGGTATTACATTCAATCTTAATTTCTCCCAGGGACATAACAAATTCAATATCTGTTTTCAAGACATCTTCCGGGAGTCTGAAACCAGGAATCAAATTACAGGCTCCGCTCGGTTTAGCTTCTTTCTCAAATATTGTTATTTCATACCCTTTCCGAGCAAGTACGGCAGCAGCAGCAAGTCCAGACGGACCTACTCCGATAATCGCCACTTTTTTCTTATTCAGAGAAATATTTTCAAATTCAGGCATGACATCCATTTCTTTCGCTTTTAAGATAATCGTGGCTTGAACTGCCGGAATTTCGACCGCTCCATCAAATTTTTCATGCGCACACGATGCCATACAATGTCTGTCAGGACACACAACTCCGCAGATCCCGCCTAAAGGATTTTTTTTCATAATTTCACCAGCAGCTCGCTTGAAATCGGAAGGAAAACCTGTTTTTGCTGCCATGATAAAATCTGCCGGTGAGCAATCTGCCGGGCAGGCTTCCTTACAGGATTTCTCTTCACAATACTCGCATTTAAGAATCTCATTTTTTAATTGTGCATCCGTTAGAAAAATATTATTTTGATTCATAGAAAATCCTCCTTAATTTTTTTGTTTGCAATCGAATATAATAATATTTCAAGAGGAGAACGATACCTTTTTATCACCCCTTAAATCTCCAATAAAAAACATCGTTAAGAATTTTTAAATAAACTCTTAAGATGAATATTTTTAAAAAATACATATCTTTAAAATAACTCCAACAGGTCAACAAGAATGTTTGCATATTCAAATAAACTCCGCTTTTTGCTTGACATTCAAAGAAAATGAAAATTCTTGAAGAAGTTTTTTAGGAGAAATTGGAGAAAAAATGAGCAATAACCGAATCAAGGAACATCCGATCCTGCCGATGATCGAGCGTCCTGAAATTACTTTTTATTGGAATAAAACACCTTTGAAAGCGAAAAAAGGTGAAGTCATTTCATCTGCTCTTTTTGCCAGCAATATTACAATTTTCGGACATCATTTTAAAGATGGAAGTGCGCAGGGGATTTTCTGTGCAAACGGACAATGCGCAAAATGTGCTGTCATCGCCAATGGTATTCCGGTTAAATCCTGTATGACAGAGGTTTCGGAAAATATGTTCATCGAAAGTGTGGAAGGACTTCCCAAACTGCCGGATGTTCAGGAAAAACCGAATATCAGTGATATTGAATTAATTGAAACAGAAGTGCTGATCATCGGTGGAGGTCCGGCAGGACTTTCAGCTGCAATCCAGTTGGGAAATCACGGAATTCAAACTCTGGTCATCGATGATAAAAGTGAACCTGGTGGTAAATTGGTGCTGCAAACGCATAAATTTTTCGGTTCTGTGGAAGATTCTTACGCCGGTACGCGAGGAAATGCAATTGGCAGGATGCTGACGGAAAAAGTGCTTCGACTTAATCCTCCTGAAAAGGGGGAACAAAAGGGGGTTGAAGTTTGGACAAACAGCATTGCACTTTATGTTTTTAAAGATAAAACAGTTGGAATTCTGAAAGATGGAATTTATAAACTGGTTGCTCCCAGAATTGTTCTGAATACAGCGGGAGCACGCGAAAAATTCCTCCGCTTCAAAGGAAATTCTTTAGCAGGAATTTATGGAGCAGGAGCTTTCCAAACTTTAGTAAATCGAGATTTAGTGCGACCGAGCAAACGCTTGTTCATCATCGGTGGAGGAAATGTCGGATTGATTGCCGGTTATCACGCTTTGCAGGCTGGAATCGAAGTTGTCGGATTAGCGGAAGCACTTCCCGAATGCGGTGGATACAAAGTTCATACGGACAAATTGAAGAGATTGGGAGTTCCCATTTATACTTCCCATACGATCACTGCTGCTAAAGGTGAAGAATCTGTTTCCGAAATAATGATTTCTAAGATCGATGAGAATTTCAAAGTCATCGCGGGAACGGAAAAGTCATTCGGATGTGATACGGTTTTGATCGCTGTCGGTCTGGAATCTGTCAGCGAGTTTACGGAAGAAGCGAAAACTGCCGGATTGAAAGTTTATTCTGCAGGTGATGCCTTTGAAATTGCGGAAGCATCGTCTGCTATGTTCAATGGGAAAATTGCCGGTTTGAAAATCACCAGAGAATTACGAGAACACATCGAGGATATTCCGCAAAACTGGTATGAAAAAGCAGAAATTCTCAAAGCAGAACCGGGAAAAATTTCCGAAATGAAAATTCCTGATTTGAACGAAGGTGTTTTCCCGATGGTCTTTTGCGTTCAGGAAATTCCCTGTAATCCTTGCTGTACTGTTTGCCCAACCGATTCCATTTTTATAAAAGGTGATCCCATCATGGATTTGCCGGTTTATGAAGGAAAATGTATCGGTTGCGGAAAATGTGTCGCGATTTGTCCGGGATTGGCGATCACTCTCGTCGATTATCGCAAGGATGCGGAATTTCCTTTTGTAACTATCCCTTACGAAGTTTCCAATCATAAAGTTAAGAAAGGTGATCCGGTCGAATGCGTGGATATGGATGGAAACTTTTTGGAAAAATGCGAAATTATCGAGATCAAAGAGAACAAATTAACCGATAAAGCCCAATTGATCAAATTGAAAGTTCCTAAAAAAATTGCGAAAAAAGTTGTGTCATTCAAAATTCAGGTGGATGAAGTTTCAAAACCTTTGTCTGAAATTTCGGATAAAAAAACAGATAAAGAAATGGTCTGTCTTTGCGAGAGAGTAACTGCTGATGAAGCGCGAAACATGATCAGGAAAGGAATTACGGATATGAACCAGCTCAAGGCATTGCTGCGGACCGGAATGGGACCATGCGGAGCAAAATCGTGTGACAACCTGATAAAACAGATTTTCAAAGAAGAAAGAATTCTTTCCCAAAAAATAGAGTTTAATACGAGAAGACCTCTTTTCATAGAAGTTCCTCTGGGAAAATTCTCCGCCGGAGGTTCTCATGAATAATTATGATGTGATCGTTATTGGAGCAGGTTCTGTCGGTGTTCCAACTGCACTGGCTTCAGCAGAAAAGAAATTGAAAGTTCTGGTTGTCGATGCTCTTTCTTCTCCAGGTCAGGGACAGAATAAAAAAGCGATCGGTGGGATTCGGGCAACTCATTCCGATTTCGGAAAGATCAAGATCAGTCAGCGCAGTATCGAGATTTTTTCAGGTTGGAAAGAAAAGTTTGAAATGGACATCGGCTGGATTTCCAATGGATACAGTTTTCCTGCTTATTCGGATAAGGATGAAAAGAAGTTGAAGGATCTTCTGAAAATCCAGAAATCATTTGGTTTGAACATAGATTGGATTTCTGCGGAAGATTACAAAAAATTAGTTCCCGGAATAAACGAAGAAAACTTGAAAGGTTCGACTTATTCACCGGAAGATGGAAGCGCTTCTCCGCTTTTGGCAATCAATGCTTTTTATTTGAAAAGCCAGCATTTTGGAGCAGAATATAAATTCAGAGAACGAGTTATAAATTTGCAGAAAACAGCAGAAAGTTTTCAAGTCACAACTGATAAAGGTGAATATTTCTGCAAATTTGTGATCAATGCAACGGGAAACGAAGCGGCAGAAATCGGGAAGATGCTGGATTTCGATTTACCGGTTGTTCCTGACAGTCATGAAGGTGCGATCACCGAACCTGTGGAACGCTTTTTTGGTCCGATGGTCGTTGATATGCGACCTTCAAAAGATTCCGCAAATTATTATTTTTATCAAAATAATGAAGGACAGGTGATTTTCTGCATTACTCCAACTCCACCTTTTTATGGAACTGACAGTGATTCTACTTCCTGGTTCTTACCGAAAGTTGCAAAAAGAATGGTCAGTCTTTTTCCTAAACTAAAAAATCTAAAAGTGAGAAGAACCTGGCGCGGTCAATATCCGATGACTCCGGACGGATTTCCCATTGTTTCCGATACAAAGGAGTTTCCCGGTTTCATTCAGGCAGTTGGGATGTGCGGTCAGGGTTTTATGCTTGGACCCGGTTTGGGAGAATTGATCGTGAGAATGATCACAAACGAATTATCTGCTGATGACAGAAGAATCCTGAAAAGTTTCACTCTTGATCGAGATTTTTCAGGTATGGAGCAGTTCAAATAAATTTATTCGACTCGTAATCCGGCAGCTGCCAGAGACGAGTCGAAACAAATCCAAAATGAAATATTTAATAATTATCACAATTACTTTCATCTTTTTAATTCTCAATAGCGAAGAAGATTTTGATTTATCCTTCGATGATTCCTTTTTATTAGAAAATAATGCAAAACTGTTGTCTGAAATTATTTTCAAAGAAGATAAAGCCTTTCATAATGATAGTTTATTCACCGGCATCGCTTATGAGAAATTTGAAAATGATAATTTTCAACTTTTAGAAAAATATAAAAATGGTCAAAAAGATGGTTTTTCTTTTTCCTGGTATGATAACGGACAAGTGCTACAGGAATTTTATTATTTGAAAGGAAATAAACACGGAGTATGTCAAACCTGGTATAAAAACGGACAAAAACAGATGCGAGGGATTTTTGCTTATGGTCGTTTGAATGGAGAATTCAAAGGCTGGGACGAAACCGGTTTTCTGCTCTTTGATCTGAACTATACGGATGATACTCGTCGAGAGGAATCGGAAATCGAGGAAGATCTGGAGGGAGATTCTAAGGATAACTCCAAAGAATAATTATGAAAGTATTTATCGAAAAGATACGGAAGTATGATCTTGATAAAATCTATAATTTTTTAGAAAAAACAACTGCTCAAATAAAACTCTGGGAAAAACTAAAAGACAAAAAAACCATTCTTTTAAAACCCAATTTATTGAGTCCGTTAAAACCGGAGAAAGCGGTAACTACTCATCCCGTAATTTTAGAAGCATTGATCAGACTTTTACATGAAAATAATAAAAAAGTTTGGATCGGTGATAGTCCGGGAGGTTCGATTTCCGTGAAAAAAGTCTGGCAGGAAACCGGGATGAATTCTCTTGCGGAAAAGTATAAAATAAGACTCTTAAATTTCAGTGAAGGCGGCGTTTCATTAAAGAAATCAGGTATTTACGAATTTCCAATATCAAAATATTTTTTAAAGGCAGATGCTGTCATCAATATCGGAAAATATAAAACTCACAGTTTGATGTATTATACCGGATGCGTAAAAAATCTTTATGGAGTTATCCCGGGACTTAAAAAAGCGGATTTTCATAAATATCATCCGGATTATGAAGATTTTGCAGAAATTATCACTTCTTTATTTTCTCTCGTCAAGGACAGGATCTGCCTGAATATCCTCGATGGGATTTTGGGAATGGAAGGAGAAGGACCATCAGCCGGAATTCCCCGGAATTTCGGAATTATTTTCGCATCCGAATCTGCTTCTGTAATAGACTTTTATGCTTCCAAAATGATGGGTTACACGACCAAACAATTACATTATCTCGATGATTTCCTGAATATTGAAAAATTATCACAAGATAAAATCCTGATCGCAAAAGAATGGGAATCTTTTGTTTTTAAGAATGTGAAGATCAGAAAAGTCGGTTTTCTGATAAAACTAATAAGCAAAACACCTGCTTTCATCAAAAACTTCTTAACCAAATATTATTATTATTATCCTGATTTTAATGAGAAATGTACTCTCTGTAAAGTTTGTGTACAAAGTTGCCCGGTAAAAATTATGAAGATTACAGGTAATATTTCGCACCCAATGATCGATCATAATAAATGCCTAAAATGTATGTGTTGTCATGAAGTCTGTCCATATCAGGCAATTTATATTAAAAAGAGTTTTCTGGCAAGACTGATGATCAAATAAAAATTGGGAAAAATTGAATTTATTCTTTTCAAGATTTCAACGATTTTGAAATTGGGAACAAAACTTGCAGGTTTGTTTGGGTTATGATAAATATTAAATGGTTTGGTCATAGTATGTGGAAGATCTGGAATGATGAAGTATCGATCATCACGGACCCATTCACAGACATTGGTTACAAAATACCTCTCAACGAAACTTGTGACATCATTCTATCTTCACATGATCACTTTGATCATAATAATTTTTCTCTCATCAGAGGAAATCCTGAAATTGTGAATGCATCCGGGAAATTTAAAATAAAAGGAATTGAAATTGAAACATTTCCTGTTTGGCACGATGAAAATTCAGGGCGAGAAAGAGGTCGGAACCTGTTAATGAAATTTACAGTTTCGGGAAAAAATTTTTTACATTGCGGTGATCTCGGTCATATATTAGATGATGAAATTATTGAAAAATTAGGAAAAATCGATGTCGTTTTTATTCCGGTTGGAGGATTTTATACGATCGATGCAGAAACAGCAAAAAAAATTGTTGATAAATTAAATCCAAAAATCATTTTTCCCATGCATTACAAAACTGAAGTTTTGAACTTTCCGATTGCTGAAAAAGAAAGATATCTCAATTTGATCGAAAATTTTAGAAAGATCGATGAAAACACAATAACCTTAAAGGAAAGTGACTTCTCTCAAAAACAGGCAATAATAATGAACTATGAATAAGGTCAAAAAGATCAATAAGAAAAAGATGATTTTTTTTATCATAATTTTTTTTATTCTTATTTATATATTTTTTTTGGATAGTTCTAGTTTTTATAAAAAATCTGTTGTTAAAAAGAAATTTTTAACAATGAAATCAAAAATCGAAGAAATAAATGATATAAATAAAGAATTGCTAATAGAAAATGAAAAACTTGAAAACGACCCAAAAATCTGGGAGAAAAAAGCCAGAGAATTTGGAATGCAAAAAAAGGGAGATGAAATTTTTCTTTTTAAAGATGAAAATAAAGACGATAATGAGTAGGAAAATATTTGACATATATATTGCCATTTTTTGTTTTGACGACAATTATTGATATGCAGTACATTAAATCAATAAATATTGGGAGAAAATTAAAAACAGGAGGAAAAATGAAAAAAACATTATTAGTATTAGTTGTCTTATTATTTGCTTATGCTTTATACGGGCAGGATGTTTTACAGCAATTTATGTATACTGATGATTTCAACTTAGTCAATCCTTTATTACTTCCGGACGGAACAACTCCCATTCCTGATGGAAGTTTGATTGAAATTGTGATCACAGCTACTGTTGATGTAAAAGATTATTATGCTGACCCTCACGGTGTAATGCTAAATAATAATTTCGGTGTCGATTATATGAACGGTGGTTCAGTCGGGCTTGGTGAAGGTTTTTTCCTGACAGAATCTTATTTTAATTGGGAAGATCTGGAGGGAAGTCCGCCGGAACCTGTTGCTAACTGTTTTGATCAAATCTATTTAAGGATTTTTAATGCTGGTACTATTGAAGATGCTTCACATTATATCACCAGCGAATTTATTATCGGTCCCGCACCAGGTTCAGGAACATCTGAATTGGAAGTTGGAGGTTGGACTGATTGGGAAGCAAAACCAGGAGATTTAGATCCACCCCTAAATCTTGATTATTCCATCTATGGTGAAATGCAGGACAATGTTCATCTAACCTGGGATGCTCCCGGCGGAGGTTATGGTAGTTCAATCCTTGTAGTCGATCGAGACGGAAGTTTTGACGGTGGTTACACTGATGATTATGTATATTTTCAAGATGCTTTAGACGCTAATGCATTTGAATATGATTATTTTGAAGTCGAAGATATTTCTCTGGACGGTCCGGATCTCGATACAATACTTCTGTATGATATTGTCATCTGGTTCAGTGGAGAAGCCTGGGGATATTACGGCGATGATTGTATGACTGAAACCGACGAAAATAACCTGGCTACTTTCCTTGATCAAGGCGGAGCTTTATTCTTCTCCGGTCAAGATTATCTTTATGCTTCTTACAGCTCAGCAGGAGATCTACCGGAAGGTTCATTCCCTTATGACTATCTTGGTTTACGCTCGGTTCTGCAAGATGCGTGGACGATATCTTCTCCTTCAACAGGTACAGTCGAAGGTGTTGCCGGTTCCTTTGCAGAAGGATTTACTTTTGATATCCAGGATATTTATACAACAACTAGAGAAGGACTTTATGTCGATAATATTACAGACCATGTTGGTATGGATCTATTTAATCTGACAGATCCTGCACCTCCCGGAATATGTGCTCTCCAATACGAAAACGGCTTTAAAACCGCTTTTACAACAGCCTCTTTTGCCGCGATTACAGATCCGACTGTTCAAGCCGACCTGATGGCTGCCATAATTGACTATTTATCCGACGGAACAAGAGATTTACTTGGTTATAATGTTTACAGAGACGGAGGTCAAATAAATGGTGATCTGGTTACGGAAACAGAATATGATGACTTAGGGCTTTCATACGGAACTTATGAATATTATGTTACAGCAGTATATGATGAAGGTGAATCAGTACCTTCCGAACCTGTAGAAGTTACGATCCTTGGTTGGGGTACTATCAATGGAACAGTTACCGACGCTATGACAGGTGATCCTCTCGAAGGAGCAGTCATTACTGCCGGCGAATATTCAACTACAACAATAGGTGATGGAACTTATTCTATGGATGTTTTGGAAGGTTTGTATGATGTTACTTGCGAATTTCCACCTTATGCTTCTCAAACGCTTCCGGCTGATGTCCCTGCCGGTGGATCTGTAACTGTCGATTTTGCTCTCTTTGAAGAAGTTGATCCTCCAAACGGAGTTGAAGCAGTCGAACAACCCGATGGTGAAGCCGTCGATCTGACCTGGAATGCTCCGGGAGGAGGAACTCCAACCGAATTTCGTTATGATGATGGTGTTATTACAGGACAGCTAGGATACACAGGTGGAAATATAACCGCTTTATTAGGTGCTGCTCATTTCCATCATGCTATCCTGGAAGATGTTTCCTGGTATTCAACTTCCGAAGGCGGACCTCATTCATCGATCAACTTTATAATTTTAGGTCTGGATGGTAACGGCATTCCGGATGTTAATGATATCCTTTATGAAGGTTATGGATTACCTGGTATCGATGATCAATGGAATGTTCATACTCTACCTGAAGCAGTAGAAGCTGAAAACGGTTTCTATCTTGGTTATAATTTTGCCGGATTTGCCGGACTCGGAACAGACGATGGTGTTGGTGACCCTTATCCTTATATCCCTAATACACAATATATAACTTCTGATTGGACTGCTGGAAACGATTGGCATACTCCTGATGAATACGAATTCCCTTTGAATTTTTCCATCAGAGCCAATGGTTTGGATTTAGGTGTGATCGAATACAGAGAGGATTTTGTCTTCCACCCAAATAAGATCAAAAATGAAAATTTCAGTGCTGGTTCTCCTATCGAACCGAGATATGGTGGCAGACCAAAATACAGATATACAAAAAATATTGAGTTAAGCAGAGACCTTGAAGGTTACGAAGTCTATCGCTTGCTGGATGGTGAACAGGAAAATCCTGGAGTCTGGACCTTACTCGATGATACAGTTACGGAAACTTACTATACGGATGAAACCTGGCCTCCTGCAGAATCCGGATTATATCTCTGGGCTGTAACCGCAGTTTATACAGGCGGTAATATTTCCGATGCTGCATTCTCAAATATCATCGATTATGGTTTGGAAGCCGAAGTTACTATTAATGTAACTACAAATGCCGGTGATGATCCGCTTGGAGCGGAAGTAATTCTAACCAACCAGGATGGTGATCCTGATCATGTTTACACAATGACTGCACCAACCGGTGGAGTTACGGTATTTCCAGCTGTCTGGTTAGGAACTTATGACCTGGAAATTACTCTAGACGGTTATGAAGGATATTTCCAAACAGATATCGAGATTATGGAAGATACGGAATTAGATGCAGAACTTACGGAATTGCTCTTTCCTCCTTCAAATCTGGAAGTTACTTACGAAGGACAGGATGTTACTCTTACCTGGATGGCTCCAGGAACATATACAGGATTTGTAGAAGACTTCGAAGAAGGTGTTCTGCCTGAAGGCTGGGATATGACTACAAATTCTGCTCAAGGTTGGTTCATCACACAAGAAGGAAGCAGTGCTTACTGGACAATTCCACCCCATACCTGGTATGCTTGTTCGAACGATGATATGGCTTATGATGATGGAAGCGTTGATTACTTAATAGCACCTCCACAGGATTTCTCTTATATCAGCGAAATAACGATGACTTTCCAGAGTTTCTTTAATGCTTCATACAGCCAGACAGCTCATATTGAAGTAAGTGAAGATGGAGGTGCGACCTGGACTAATGTTATGGATTGTCCCGATGCAGATGATTGGCAGGAAGTAACAGTAGATCTTTCTGATTATTGCGGAACCGGACACGATGATGTCCTTATTGCCTTCCACTCAAATGATAATGGTGCCTGGGCTTCCGGATGGGCAGTCGATGATGTTGTTCTCGGAGATGTTGTTGTTCGTGAATTACTCGGATATAATCTTTATCGTAACGAAGAAGTCGATCCAATTAACGATGATCTTATCCAGGAAACGACCTACTTTGATGAAGATGTTCCCATCGGAACTTACCGTTACGATCTGACAGCAGTTTATTCGACCGGTGAATCCGATCCTGTTATCTGGGAAGGCGGACCAGTCAGTGTTCACGATCCGAATTTTGTCGCTCGAACAATTCTCGGAACAAACTTCCCGAATCCGTTCAACCCGATGACAACGATCAGTTTCGCTCTTCGTCAAACAGAAAAAGTTAATATCGATATTTACAATGTTAAGGGTGAAAAAGTGAAGACCCTGGTGAATAATGAAATGGATCCCGGACATCATTCTGCTATCTGGAATGGAAAAGATAATTCCGGTAAGAATGTTGCCAGCGGAGTCTATTTCTACAAAATGAAAGCCGGAAAATATGCTTCTACCAAGAAGATGATCCTGATGAAATAGTCTCCGGCATTTCATGGGAAAATTCCTGATGAAGTAAAATTATCCGCAAAAAAATTAAAGCCCCGATCTTGTCGGGGCTTTTTTGTATCATGATTCCGCGGATATATTTTTTCGCAGTTTTGAATTTATTTTTAGACAAATCTTTATTTCTTTATTCGAGATCCTTATCGATAAACTCTTTATTGGTCAGGAAAGTTCTAAAATGAGCTTTCTCTCCGTCCGTCGTAATTTGCAGAGCTCCGTCCTTACCGGCAATAAAGAGATTTTCTCTTAAAGATGAAAATTTTTCGAGGGTAATTTGATGGGGGAAATTAAACCTGTTATTGATCGAGGTTGGAATGAATGCATATTCCGGGGAAACTGCTTTGATGAATGCAGGTGTACTCGATGTTTTACTGCCGTGATGGCCGACCTTCAGGATATCCGTATCCAGAAATTCAGGATAATTATCCAGCAAATATTGTTCTCCTTCCTGTTCGAGATCACCTGTAAAAAGAACTGAAAAATCCTGATGATCGATGCGTGCAACAATAGACACATTATTTTTATTTTCATCATGAAAATATCTATCAGGATGGATGATCTTAAATTTTAATCCTCGAATCGAGAGATGCATTGTATCGGAAATAGTAATTATTTTACATTTTTCTACCCTTATTTTTTCCTGGAAATGCTTCCAGATCTTGCTGGTTTGGAATTCATCGGTAACGATCAGATTTCTGAATTTCAAATTCATAAAAATATTATCCAGACCACCGTAATGATCGTTATGAGCATGAGTGATGAGTACATAATCCAAACTGGAGATGCCGTTTTCCTGCAAGTAAGGAAGAGCTGATCTGCTGAAATGTTTTGCTGTGTATTCAGGCGGACCCGAATCGATCAGGATCGTTTCATTATTACCGGTTTCGATAAGATGCAGATCTCCCAAACCGCAGTCGAAAAAAGTAATTTTGAGTTCATTCTTCCGGGTATTTAAGGTTGTGAGAAAAATTATTATCAAAATCAGGCAAAATGCGGAAAATAAGATATGCTTTCTCCGGGTAAATTTCCGGAACCAAACTGCTGATACCCCTAAAAATAAATATATCAAAATCAACTGGAAAAAATTTATGGAGACAAAATTATTAAATAGAGGAACCGATGAACAAATCTCGCTCCATCGATCAAAAACAAGCATTATTCCTTTGAAACTATTTTGATAGATCAATACTACAAAATTCCAGTTGGGAAGAAATATGTTCAGGAGCGCCAGCGGTAAAATAACTGAAATCAAAGGAATTCCCAGTAAATTACCTGCAATTCCATTCAAGTTGAATTGGTTGAAATGGAATAAAATTATCGGCAGGAGAAAAATGTTCAGGATCGCGGATGAAAACAAAATTATCAAAACTCCATTCAATATTTTTTTTCCAAAACTCAAAACTTCTATTTCATCTTTCTGCAATTTGAGGAGTCTTACTTTGGGAATGATGTTCAATAAAACGAAGACAGCAGTGAAGGAGAGCTGAAATCCGATCGAGAAAAGCCGGAACGGATCGATGGCAGTAATAACGATTAAACTTGCTGATAGGATATTATTTGCGTTCGGTTTTCTCTGAATGATCTTCGAGACCAGGTAAAGCGAGATCATGATCACCGCTCGACTGACCGATGGAGACCAGTTGCATAATCCTCCGTAAAAGATCAAAAACGGGATGAGGAAAAATCTCGCTAAATCCCTGTTACGAAAGATGATCTTAAAAAAAACGAAAAAGAGCAGCGACAAAATCCCAACATGCAGTCCGCTGACTGCTAAAATATGACTTAAACCGGCTCGCATCAGGAGGTCTCTTTTCTCTCCCAACTCCTGTTTATCACCGATGATGATGGCTTTGACGAAACCGGAATGATCCTGAAAGCGGTTTTCGATCCTGCTGCTGATCCACTTTCTGACGGAGATCACTAAACTCTTGAACGGATTGCAGTTGTTTCCTATAATATCGATTTTTGTTTTGGAAAATCCGCTCCCGTAAATTCCTTTGGCAGTCAAATATTCTTCATAATCGAAAGTGGAGGGATTTGAATTTGTTCTGATCTTTCGTATTTCAGCGATCGTTGATATGACATCTCCGTATTTCAAATGTTTTTGATGGGAATAAAAATTGATTTTTCCTTTGATTTCCACATCCCGAATTCGTGAAAGCTCGAGAATGAACCTGCTTGAACCCTCTTTAAAATTGACTTGCGAAATTATCTTACCTTCGACAGGTTGAATAATATCCGAGTTCCTCTCTAAGATTCTCTTTATGTGATTTTCCGGGAAAACATTACTGCTGCTGATCCTTAAAGTTCCAATTAATAAAATTAAGAAAAGGAGTGAAATGATCCTCGTTTTTTTCAGGAAGAGGAGGAAGAAACAAATAATAATTAAAGAAAATAAAAGGAAGGGATGAAATTGTAGATATTTACCGATAATAATACCGAAAATCCAGAAAAAAGCAGGAATCAAAAGGGGAGATCTTCCGAATTTGGACATTTAACCTCGATGTCTTGGATATATATTGATTGATGATAGCCACACCTGTAAGTGTGGATTATTGATTTTGTTAATCAATTGCTTATGGGAAAATAATTCAATTAGAAACCTTGAGTCTACTCTAAAACCTTATTTTAGAAAAAGTGAAACTGTTGAAACAGTTAATGTGTTTTTCTTTATCATTAACCACCAACTTAAGTTGGTTGTTAATAACTAAGATAGAAACCTACAACCGATTCATCGGTTTCAAATTAATTTATGAAATGTCAAACATATCCCTAATCATTTCTTTTGAGAGTAAATTCAACCTTTGAAATTAAGTGATATGCAAGATATTCCGAAATTCTTTTTGAACTTTTGTATAGATTTCTTTGTTCACAGCAAAAATTGTTTCCAGATCAGGAGATTTAATATTATTTTCTTTATTTACAATTTGATCTATCAATCCGAATATCTGTAAAAATCCGATCTTATCATTTAAAAACAAATCGATAGCAGCTTCGTTAGCAGAATTCAGAATTGTAGGCAGGATCCCACCTTCTTTTCCAATTTCGCAGGCTAAAAAGAAAAGCGGAAATCTTTCTCTTTCTACTTCTGAAAAACTGAGGTCGGGAATTTTATGAATATCGGTTTGGGCAATATTCGAATGAATATGTTCCGGATAAGATAGAGCAAATAAAATCGGTAGTTTCATGGTTGGAAATCCCATTTGAGCAATGATTGAACCATCGACAAATTCGACCAGCGAATGAATGATCGATTGCGGGTGAATGACCGTTTTAATGTCCTTAAAATCTTTTTTAAAAAGCCAGTGTGCTTCGATAACTTCCAAACCTTTATTCATCATCGTTGCGGAATCGATGGTGATCTTTGCTCCCATTTCCCAGGTCGGATGCTGCAAGGTCTGTGCTTTTGTGATCTTACTGAATTCAGATAAAGGAAGTTCACGGAACGGTCCCCCTGAAGCAGTCAAAATAATACTTCTGACCTGATCCAGCGATGTCGCACTGATCGCCTGCAGGATCGCACTATGCTCGCTATCGACAGGGATCAACCTGCTGTTCGATTTTTTTAATTCTTTTTCAATCAGGTGACCGGCCATTACGAGAGATTCTTTGTTCACCAGAGCCAGATCGATTCCATGCGAAATAATTGTCATGGATGAGCGCAGCCCTGCAGAACCGGAAATGGCATTCAAAGCAATATCATAATCAGAGTTTGCTAATAATTCTTGTAATTTATCTTCACCAAAAAAAACAGAGGTTTGTTCAGGAAAATCTGTTATTTTTTTTTCCGGATTTTTATCAGTAATAACGATTTCGGGAATATTGAATTCCTTCGTTAGAGCAAAGAGTTTTTTATGATTTTTATGAGCAGATGCTAATACTATCTCGAATTTATCCGGATGCTGTCTGATAACTTCGATCGTTGACTGCCCGATCGAGCCGGTCAAACCTAAAACCGCGATTTTTTTCATAGGTCCAGGCTGATGGAAACTCGATGAGAATTGTCCAGGTCATTTGTATCGAGTTCCAGTGAATAGTTTATTTTCCAGTTCCTGTATCCGATGGAGATACCGGATGTAAAGTGGTTTACATCATAGCCGAGATAAAGGTCTGCTTTTTTATGGATATTCATTTCCAATCCGAGATGAGGATCGAAACTCAAAAAGCCGAGAGAAATAGATGAAGCATTACCACGATTTTCAGTAAAAACTTCAAAACCTGTATAAAAATTTGATGCTCTTTTAATGAGCGGGAAAATGAATTTATATTTTGCTTCCAGATCGAAACCCGGATTAACGATCTCATGGGTTCCGTTTCCCCATAAGATCTGGGTTGTAAAAAAATCACGAATTTTTAAAGCGAATAACCATTTTTCGGAATATTCAAAAAAGGTAGAAATGTCTGCTCCAAAACCAAATCCGCTTTCTTCAGCAAGATACCGGTAAGCGATCTTTGGTGTAAAGCCGAGATAGTAATTTCCAATTTTACGAGCAAAACCGAAATAAACGACAAAATCGGAATTATTCACAGATTTGTATTCATAAGGCCGATTTAAAGAATCGGGTTCATTTGCCGGATCTGTCAACTTCGTTAGTGGAATATCGGCGATTCCGATCCTGGTCATCACGATTGAAAATTTGTGCTCATTTCCCCAGATCGCAGAAGCAGTATCATAAGTCAGAAGTCCCATGTATTCTTCAGCGTGCATTATTTCGAATTTGTTCTTTGTCGCTTTTGTCAACAAGGCGGAATTCCAATATGCTAAAGCATAAGAATTTTCATCGGTTAAACCGCAATTTCCGAGAGCAAAATTTTTCACACCCGCACCCATGCGGAAAATTTCTCCGGCATATTTGGCTGCGGATAGATTTGAAAAAAGCATTAGCAGGATGATCAGCAAAATCGGGCTTTTAAAATTTTTCAGCATAAATGTTCTCCGTTCAGGTTACAGAACTTTCACATAACTTCCAATAATTTTTTTAAGTTGTCCGTTCGCAAATGAAATCGTCAGTTTTGCATCGTTTCCTCTTCCATCCACATTCAGGATAACTCCTTTTCCAAATTTCTGATGTGCAATTTTTTGTCCAACTTTATAATATTTTTGAGATTCCATCAAGGGTTTGATCACCGGTTTTACCTTCCCGAAAAATTTTGAATTAATAATTAATTCAGGTTCTTTTTTTAGATAGAATTTTTCATCTATTTCGGTTATGAACCTGCTTGGCAGAGGATAATCAATCCTGTCAAATGTTCTTCTGGAGCGGGTATGAGTTAAAATCAGTGTTTTTTTTGACCTCGTTATAGCAACATAAAAAAGCCGTCTTTCTTCCTGCAGGTTTCTTTCGTTTTCAATGGAGCGGGAGTGAGGTAACAGACCATCTTCCAATCCGACTATGAAAACATGATCGAATTCCAGTCCTTTTGCATTATGCATGGTCATCAGTTTTACCGATTCCTCATTTTCATCGACATTATCGAGGTCGGTCTGCAGGGAAATATTTTGGAGATAGTCTGTCAATAGCGGTTCATTACCGGTTTCCGCAGAAAAATTTTCTGAAAATTCGTTCGCAGCAGCCAGAAATTCTCGAATATTTTCGATCCTGGAAATATCTTTTGGATCATCACTGAAATCATAAATTTTAATTAAGTTGATCTCACCGATGATAGATTTTATCAGTGCAGTAATGGAAAGGGATTTCGACTTTTCTTTCCATTCGTCGATGATTGAAATAAAACCGGAAATTTTCTTTCTGGAGGAAGCATTTAAACGATCACTTTTGACGATCTTTTTCAAAGAGTCGAAAATCGGAAGATCGTGTTCTGCTGCAAAATCGATGATAATTCCAATTGTTTTTTTCCCGATTCCTCTAACCGGGAAATTAATGATCCGCAGCAGGCTTTCCGAATCTACAGGATTTACTAAAATCCGTAAATACGCAATAATATCTTTGATCTCTTTTCTTTGATAAAAATTTATCCCGCCAATGATCTGGTATTTGACCTTTCTCTGAAAAAAGGATTTTTCAAAAACTCGTGATTGAGCATTTGTCCGGTACAGAACTACACAATTGTTTAGATTTGTGTTTTTTGCTTTAAACCGGGAAATCTCATCAGCAACAAATTCTGCTTCCTCGATCTCATTTTCCAAAACTGTGAGTTCCGGTTTTTCCTTTGAAATTATTTTTGTCCAGAGTTCTTTGGGATGCCGTTCATCATTATTTTTGATCAGGTCGTTTGCTAATTTCAGGAAAGTTTTCGGTGAGCGGTAATTTTGTTCGAGTTTAATGGTTAGAACATTTTTATAGTCTTTTTCAAAGTTAAGGATATTCCTGATATTTGCTCCACGCCAACTGTAAATTGCCTGGTCATCGTCCCCGACAACACAGAGATTCTGCTGATTTTGCGCGATGAGGTTGATAATCTTGAATTGGGCATAATTTGTATCCTGGTATTCGTCGATCATGATATATTTGAATTTTTCCTCGTATTTTTTCCTGATTTTTTGATTATCAAAGAACAGAATTGCCGTGTACATTAAAAGGTCATCAAAATCGAGAGCATTATTATCCAACAAGGATTTCTGGTAAGCCGCATAGATTTCCGCAACGGTTTCCGCATAGAAATTCCGTTCATTATATTTGAAAAAAAGTTCAGGCAGGATCAGGGAATTTTTTTGACGGCTGATGATGTTCCTGACTCGAATAAGAGGAAATTTATCGGTATCGATCTTGAATTTTTTATACAGCTTCTTAAAAACTTCTTTTTGATCTGCATCATCATAAATGGAGAAATTTGAATCAAAATGGAGATGTTCCTGTTCGTATCGTAAGATACGAGTGCAAACAGAATGAAAAGTTCCGATCCAAAGAGAATGAGTAGAAATGTGGAAAGTATTTTCCAGTCTGTCGCGAAGTTCTCGTGCTGCTTTATTGGTAAAAGTTACTACGAGGATATTCCAGGGAGAAATATTTTTTTCATGGATCAGGTACGCAGTTCTATAGATTACGGATCGTGTTTTCCCGCTTCCTGCTCCAGCCAGAACAAGAATAGGACCATCGATTTGTTCAACGACTTTTTTTTGTTCCGAATTTAGTTGAGATAGATCGATCAATCAACAACCCAGGTTAATTTCCAGTTGGAACGAAATCCTTCCAATCCTTCGGCATTAAATGCCGATATTTTATAAAAATACCAGTTGCCGGGTACAATATCGTGGTCTCTATATGTCTGTATATGTTCATCCGAAGGAATATGGTTTTGGGTAGTAACCAGTATATAAAGACCATCATGATCCATCGAGCGGTAGATATAATAACCGTCAATACCGGACGGATCATTATTCCATTCCATTTCCACATAATTATTTATAGATTTTGTATAATCTCCGCTTTCAACATATTCACCAAGAATAGTCAGGACAACATTGGGTGGAATATCGATATCATGTCCGTTGGGATCTAATGGATTACTTCTTTTCAGAGTACAGGAAATAAGCAGAATAAATATGATCAATATACTTATTTTTTTCATGATCTAAAACCTTAAAGTCACACCGGTTGGTGTAATACTGATATTTTTTTGCTGATAATCAAAAAAAATCTCCAGCCAGAGATTTTGATTATATTCTTCGGTTACGGCAATTGTGTCATAAACAGTATAAATCCAGATTACAAGTCCTAAACCGAGAAGTCCTTGTGAATAAATATAGGGCATTTTAGCATTAGAGTAATATTGATTAATGTCTTCAATATAAGATGCATCTTTGTACTTGTTATATTGTTCCATAGATTTATCATAATAATAGAGACTTGTTCCCAAAATCGCCAGTTCTAATGCCAATAATATCTGACCTTTGGTATAACTTCTGGCAGAGAAATGACCCCAACCGGGAGCAAAAGCTGATTTGATTATATTAGTAGTGATATTTTGTTTTTTCAATTCATAAACCTGGAGTAATTTTTGTCTTTCCATCAAGTTACTACGATATATGTGCTGTTTTTCTGTTGTCTCCCAACCATATTTATGCGGATTGGAGAATTTTTTTAGATCAAATTCACTATTAACTATTGAGAACAGGATAGTGAAAAGTAATATAAATAAGATTTTTTTCATGATTATCGATCCTTTAGTTTTCCAAAATCGCTTCAGTTACTTTATTTAGAGGTGATACTTCCCTGGTAATCAAATCCAGTCTCCAGATAAAGTAATAATTATTTTCCGGAGTAAGGATGTCATACCTGACTTCATATTTGTATTTTCCAAAAGAATAGAGAACTTTCCAGCCGGATGTTCTAACAAAATCTCCATGGATAGCTATCATGTCATTTTCAAGAGCATAAATTTTTTCTGCAACTTTACCATTTTTGTAATTCTGGATAACAAATTTAGCGAATTCAATGGGATTATTTTCAGCTTCGATAATATTTTGAGTTTGAAATACCTTTTCCCGAACCCAGGCTGTATTTCTTAAACTTGCAGATTGTTTAAACAATTTTAATGCTTCCAGGTATTTTTTTTCTTTTTCCAGAATTAGAGCTTGATCGATCAATTCCTGGGCAGTTATATAATTCTGCTTAATGATCTTAACTTTCTCAATACTGGAGACTGCATCAGGACAATCAGGAATGATCAGAAAGGTCTTTTCGTAGACTTCGATAGCTTCATCCAAATGATCGGCTGCAACCAAAGTATCACCTTGGGCAATAAACTCCCGGCAAAGATTTTCCAACTTATCATTTACGAACGGTTCTTGTTTAGAATCATAATTTATCGCCCTTTGATAAAATTCCAGACCTTCGGAATAATTTACATTATCCATCTCTCTATCGCCCATCAGTAAATAAACATTACCAATCTCTTCGATCAGAAGTTTTTTATAGGATGACGGCAATAGAGATAAATTGATCAGTATTTCAAGTGAAGTTTCGTAATCACCGGTATGTTGCAAGGCAATGATTTCTTCGATGTAGAAAGGCAATAACCTGTCGATGAATGGTTCTGCTTTTTTTGTATAATCATTTTCAGGAAATTCATTCCAGAGAATGTAGTAATCATCAAAAGCTTGTTGTTTATCATCTAAATCCACACATATTTTTATCCTTTTATAAAGAATTTCCGGGATTAATTCGGAAGTTGTTAAATATGTAATGATATATTTATAGTGTTCAAGGACAGTTTCCACATCATTTTCTTTCATCGCGATTTGAGACAACTCATAATAACAATTATCCATTTTTTCATCTGCTTTCAGGGAATTTGCCAGGTAAAAAAGGTTGTTTGCAAGTTTCCAATTATTTTTTGCAAAAGCATATAATCCCAATTGATAATAACATTCCGATCTTTCCAATTCGGCTTTGGTGGCTAATGCTCCGTCTTTTGTTTTTTGATAAAAATTATCATAATGCTCGATCGCAGGAACATAATTGCTCTGCAAATATAAATTTTTTGCTATTTCATATCTCTTATCGGTAGTGCAACCGGTAGCAATAATAATTACCAGTAAAATGATTACTTTATAAAATATATTCTTTTTCTTCATCAGCTAGACCAAACCTGTTATTGTTATTAAAATTAAGATTTTCTTCTAATTTGGAAGAAAGTCCGTGAATCAATAATATTCTTCCTGCAAAAATCAAAGGAAGTTCTAAAATTTCATCAGCATCCGGATGCATAGCATCAACGATCAACATATCGGTTGAAGGGAGTATTTTTTCGTATGGTTTTAGTGTTGTGCAATCGGATGTATAAAGAAGTTTTTTATTTTTTTCTTCGATCAAAAACGAATAAGAACTAAGATCATTCATTAACCCATTTTTATTTACAATCGGTTCATAGTTCAGGAGATGATCTGATTTTATGATACTGATTTCAGGAAAATCATTATGTATGGAAGGGATAAGTAAAAATTTAATTTGGAATGGAATTTTTGTGATAAAGGTGTAAAAAAGATTTAAAATATCTTTGAATTTTTCTACCTGTTCCGGAAGGTAGATCGTTAAATCCCGTCCTCTTTTTTGGAGATACAACATCTGAATAACCATAAAAAGACCGCTGACATGATCGGGATGGTAATGACTGATCGCGATCGCATCGAGAACATCTTTATCCAATCCGTATTTCAGTAATTGTTTTGCAGTTCCTTCCCCGCAATCCAGGAGAATATTTTTATCTGAAAAATTTATCCAGACAGATGAATGATTTTTTTTGAGAGACGGCATACCGGAGGCTGAACCTAAAATTCTGAAAATCATATCGATCAACTCTTTTCCATTTTTAATTGATTTTTAGGAATCGAAATCGGAACTCGGTTCAATTTGTTCCCAAAAAACAAAAAAAACAAAGCAAAAATAAGTGTGAAAATTATTAAAAGATTCACAGATTCCATTTTAAAAACCAGGATTGTAACCAGGACGATAATAATGTTCAGCAGATAAACGATGAGAGCTGTAATTTTGGTTGATCCTAATGCTGTGCCGATACGATGTGTTGAATGATCTTTTCCGCCCTGGGTGAGTTTCCTGCCATCTCTTTTACGAGTAATACTGACCAGAGAAATATCAAAGATTGCATAACTCAAGAGTAAAACCGGTAATAGGTAATAAAAATTATTATTCATACTGGCGACTGCAAGACGACCCGCTAAAATTCCCATTGTAGATAAGAAATACCCGATAAACATACTCCCAGCATCACCTAGAAATATTTTTGCAGGATTAAAATTATAGGGTAAGAAACCGAAAACAGAACCTGCAAAGATCAAAGAAAGAAGAGAAATAAATTCTGACTGGGCAACATAAGGCTGAGTTTTACCGATAAAACTGAAACCATAAAATCCAAGTGCTAAAATACCGGACATCCCGGTAATTATACCATCCATGTTATCCAGGAAATTTAAAGCATTCATCAGACCGACCATCCATAACATAAGAATCGGCAAAGAAATATAAATCGGACCAAATAATTTCAACAGACCATTTGAATAAATAAAAATCAAACAGCACAGGATTTGACCTGCCAGTTTTAAAATAGGATTCATACCTTGTTTATCATCGATGATTCCAACCAGGACAATGATCAAAGCTCCGATCAAATAACCCACAACGGCTTTATTAAAAGAGTAGATGGTAGTTATTATAGCATAAACGGTGAGTACAAAAAATCCAAAAAATACAGCTAATCCTCCCAGTAAGGGAGTTGCTTTCAAATGTACTTTTCGAGCTGCGGGATTATCCAGAAAATTAGTCTTGTTAGCGAGTTTAATGATAAAAGGAGTAATACTATAAACTGAAAGAAAAGCAAGGATGAAAGCCGTTAGATATGAATAAATTACATTCATTCAAACTCCTTAATCATTTTTTATTATATTTGAATCTCGTTTCTTTTTTATAAATTTGTTTTTTTTGTCAATGATTTATCCTATAGTCTCTGTGAATAACAAACTAATTGACAATATATACTCCCAAAAGAATCTGAACAAAGAGGGTAGGATGAGAATTTTTAAAAACCGGAAAGCATCACATAACTATTATTTTATAGGGGAACTGGAAACAGGGATCGTCCTGAAAGGAACAGAAATCAAATCTATCAGGTTGGGAAGAATAAATTTCAAAGACAGTTATGCTCACCTGGAAAATAATGAAGTCTGGCTTTATAACCTTCATATCAGTCAATTTGAAAAGGGAAGTTATAACAATCATGATCCCGAACGGAAACGAAAATTGTTATTGCATAAAAAAGAAATCAGAAAATTGAACAGGAAAGTAGAAGAAAAGGGATTCACGCTCATTCCCCGTGAGATTTACATTAACGATAAGGGATTAGTGAAAATCAAATTAGCGATTGCCAGGGGAAAAAGGCAATATGACAAGCGTGAGACAATTCAAAGGAAAGACGAAATGCGAGACCTGGAACGAAAAATAAAATTGAACACTTAAATAATCTGCTGCTTACATAATGAAAGTGTGTTCTTCTCTTTTGACGAGAAAATGAAAGATGCTTAACCGACAAGGAACTCGAGAAAGTTAGTGTAAAATAATCAGGAAAGGTTATGAAAAATAACGAACTCGTAAAAAGCCAAAAATAATAGTAAAGGCTCGAGACTAATAATGATAAAACTGACTTTTAACAAAACCATAAAAAATATAAAGGACAGTTATCCGAATTTTTATAGTAAAAATTCTAAGTCGGAAACTTCGGAAAAAAACTGGAGAAGAAATTATGTGGCTCTGGGATAGTAGAACTCATCAATTCATAACAGCTAATGCTTTGAAAAAATGTAAAACTTCCTTTGTCAATCTCTTAAAACTTCACCAGGAACTTTTTATTCTCGGGATCGAAGCTCCTGACAGGATTTTCAAAGATTTCACCAATCATTACTATAACTGCACTCCGAATAGTTCAGGTTATAATAGTGGAAGTATAATCAAGAAAATTGCTAAAGAAATCTCATTTATCAAGAAAATGTTGGAAGCTCCTGAAAAAATAATTCTCCATCCGAAAATCCATCCTTTTTTAATTCCCATTCTCAATACTTCTCTGAAAGCATTGATCTTTGAACTCGGAGTTTTAACCCATTACCTGTCGGATCTGCATCAACCTCTTCATACAGATGGAAAAGACCGGTTCGATGATGAAATAACGGTGCATAAAATTTTGGAAGCCGATACGCGGATACATCTCGAAGATTTTAAATTGAAATTAAGGAAAAAAAGAAAAAGGATAAAAAATCCGCTGGAATATTTTGAAGAACAGATATATAAGTTCAATATAAATTATGATATTATCATTGAAAATTATTATCTGAAAAAGGGAAAAGTCAAAGAGGATCGCTGGAAAAGAACTTTTCCCATCGTTGAATTTTGTCTGAGCAAAGCTGCTCAAAATGTGGCAAATGTTTTTCTCGATTTTGAAGGTTCGACAAAAATCTTTAAAAAACAAATCCATCATGCAAAATTGATCAAAAAAATTGATAAAGCGATCGATAAAAAAAGTTATTATGAAATCAGGAAATTTACAACCGGGACGATTTCTATCCGAAAGAGATAATTATCCAACTTGTAATCCGGCAGCTGTCGTGACGAGTTAAAAATTATCATCAATATTTGGAAAACAGATAATTACTAATTTACATCCCTTTAGTCGTTGCGAGTTGAGTATTGCTGGAGTCCGTGAATGATCGGGTAATTTTGACGAACTCGTAAAAAGTTAAAAATTTGCATGAACTGTCATCTTGAGCGTAGTCGAAAGATCAATAGTACCAACATTTATATGATTCTTCGACGAAGTTTATCCTGAACGATGTCGAAGGACTCAGAATGACATAAAATGACTTTTTACGAAACCATCAATTTTAACAAAGAAGGTTTTATGAAAAAGATCGATAATTTAGAAAAAGAGCTGACGAAACATAAAAAGGACAATAAAGCAAGATTGAAAATATTGAAGAAACTTGCCCTGAAATACAAAAAGATATCTCTGGAAAAAAGCCTTGAATATTCTGAACAGGTTCTAAAAATCGCGGAAAAAATCAACGACCCTATGGAATTGTCAGAAATAACACGCTTTATTGGAGAAATAAAAAGCAGGATGTCGGATTTTTCCGAGTCAAAAAAATATTGCGAAATTTCCCTTAGTTTTGCGAAAAAGTGCCGAAGTCACAAATTACAAATTTCAGCGATCAATGAATTAGCCCGGATTTATATGAAACAAAGTAATTTCACTGAAATGTTAAATTGCAGCCTGGAAATGCTCGCTATCTCAAAAAAAAGTAATCACCAGGAAAGTATAGCTGTTTCTTATCATAATCTTGGCATCGCATATCGTAATCTGGGTAAGAATGCCAAAGCCCTGGAAAACTATCTGCAGGCATTAGAAATCTTCAGAAAATCAAACGATATCCCAAAAGTCGCTCGAGTATTGAATAGTATCGGGATTATTCATGAAAAACTAAATAATACCGATAAAGCATTTCGGAATTATCGAGAAGCCCTGAAAATCCTTGAAGAAATCAATGATAATAATTTCATTTATCAAACCCTGAACAACCTGGGAAATATCTATGTAGATAAAGGTGAACACAAGAAAGCTCTGAAGTGTTATCAAAGAGCATTAGAATTTGAAAAGAAAAAAAATTATCAACAGAGTATTTCGCTTTCTTTAAATAATATCGGTTTTGTTTATGAAGAATTAGGCAATAATGAAAAAGCCCTCGATTATTATTTGCAATCACTGAAAATCAAGGAGAAATTACATTATAAAAAAGGAATTGTCCAGGCTCTAAACAATATTGCTTCGGTCCGGACAACTTTAAGGAATTACCGGGAAGCAGAAAAAAACCTGGAAAGAGCTTTGAAAATCTCTGAAGAAATCGATTCTAAAAATAATTTAAGGGACATTTATAATTCTTTTTATATGCTTTATAATCAAGAAGGAAAATATAGAAAAGCACTCGATTTTTTCATGCGATATACGCAGATCACGGAAGAATTACAGAATATTGAGCTGGCAGGAAGAATCGAGAAATTGCAAATCGATTATGAGGTAAAACAAAGAGAAGCAGAAGCAAAAATTTTAAAAAAGAAAAATATGGAATTACAGGAAGAGATAAAAAAAAGAGCAAGAGCAGAAACCTCTTTAAAGAAAAACCTGGAACAACAAAAATTATTATCCGAAGTATCTTACCTGTTCACGGAATTAGGAAAATTTAACCAAAATATGAACAAAGCTCTGCGTCTAATTGGAAAGTTTACGAATGTCAGTCGTGTTTATATTTTCGAAAATGTTCAGGATGGAAAATTTACCAGGAATACTTTTGAATGGTGCAATAAAGGGATAAAACCGCAAATCCGAAATCTTCAGGATATTCCTTATGAAATTGTTCCTTCCTGGAAAAAAATAATAGCTGAAAAAGGGATGATCCGTTCATCCGATATTTCTGAAATTCCCCACGATATTTATGATATTTTAGCTCCGCAAAATATTAAATCCATACTCGTGTTTCCTATTTATATTAACGATGTATATTCCGGTTTCATGGGTTTCGACGAGTGCATTAAGGAAAGAATCTGGGAAGAAAACGAAATCGAACTTCTGAAAACTATTATTAATGAGATTTCAAATCTATTCGAACGAAGAAAAACAAATGAAACCCAGGAAAAAAGGGAAAGTGAATTAAGAAATGTTTTTAATGCCATCATCGATCTTATTTTTGTCATGGATAAAAATGATAATTTTGAGGATTATTTTACTTCCGAGGAAACTCAGTTATATAAACTACCGGAAAAATTTTTGGGAAAATCTGTTGATGAAATGATGCCTAATGAAGTATCGAATTCATATAAAAAGGCAGCTCGAAAAGTTCGCAAAACAGGCATTTCGGAAGATTTTGAATATTTTCTTGAAATCAATGGGGAAAAACAGTGGTTTTCTGCGAGGTTGAATTTACACGATGATAAAGAAAGGATAGTTTCTTCGATCAAAAATATAACCCGGGAAAAGGATATCGAAAACATTCTCAAAAATGAAAGGAATTATTATTACAATTTTGTGGAAACTATGACCGATTGGGTCTGGGAAATGGATATAAACGGTATATCCACATATTCAAACAAAGCAATCGAAAGAATATTGGGATATAAACACGAGGAAATTGTAGGTAAACATATTTCTGAATTTTGGCCGGCAAAACATAAGATCGATCTGAAAAAATTTAATAACAATCTTAAATCAGGAAAAGGCTGGACAAATTATACAGCAAAATTCCAACATAAAAATGGTTCTCTTGTTTATGTTGATAGTTCTGCTATTCCTATCTATGATTCAAAACATAAATTAGCCGGTTACAGGGGAGTCGATCGAGATATCACAGCTCGTAAAAAAACCGAAGAAAAACTCCGGCAAGCACAAAAAGAATGGGAACAAACCTTTGATAGTGTTTCCGACATCATTATGATCATCAATAAGAATTATGAAATTATACGAGTAAATCAAGCTTTTTATAAGAATTTCGGGTTTAAACCAGAAAAAATTATGGGAATGAGTTGTAGAAATATTTGTGCAAAAACCTTTAATTGTTTAACGAAATGTCCGGCTAAAGAGGTTTTAAAAAACGGAAAAGAAAAAACAGAAATAATTTATAATCAAAAGTATAATAAATACCTCCTTTACTCGGTAACGCCTATAATCGATAATCATGAAATCTGGGGAATTGTCTCGATCAGTAGAGACATAACATCTATGAAGAAAACTGAAGAAGAATTAAAACACCACTAGGAACATATTGAACTGATCAATAAAATATTAAGGCATGATCTGACCAACAATCTGGTTGTTATCAAAAGTGCATTGAATTTATTCAGTGTGGACAAAGACCAAGCTCTTTTGGATGAAGCAACAAACAGAGTTTTCTCGAGTACGGAATTGATCCTGAAGATGAAAAATCTGGAATCGATCATCTCATCGGAAAGAAAATTATCAGTAATAAATATTAAGGATGTTTTGGAAAAGGTGCTGCCCGATTACCGGGTGATCGATTTTAAAATTTCAGGCAAGGCATTTGTTTTAGCAGACGATACTATTTATTCTGTTTTTAATAATATTATCCAGAATGCTGTCGAACATGGAAAAGCAAGTACGATAAATATAAAGATCCGGGAGATGAAAGAAAATATAGAAATCAGGATCGAAGATAATGGCGTTGGAATTCCGGATGAATTCAAAAAAAATATTTTTGAAGAAGGCTTCAAATTCGGAGAAAAAGGACATACCGGACTCGGTATGTTCATCGTTAAAAATGCAGTCAAAAATTTCGGTGGAAATATTAGATTGAAGGATAATATTCCTAACGGAACTGTCTTTATTTTGGAATTGAAAAAACCATAAAAAGGGATTTTACTTCATTATTCCCAAAATCCTCAGACTGTGTGAAAAGTGTACATCGACTTTGCAAATCGAGAAATCGAGTTTCATATTTCATCTCTAACAAGTGAACTCATATTGAGTAAATACATTTGAGTATCCGAAATCAGGAAAAGTATCTTTTCACACAGCCTCCCCGTTTGGCAACATAAAATCAGAACAATAATATTACCAATCGGGGAATTGGCAACAATGAGACAGGAACTATTCATTCAAATAAAAAAGGGAGTCTTTCGACTCCCTTCTCAGAACTAATATCTCTTCTTTTCTTTTACTCGCGCAGCTTTACCTTTTGCTTTTCTCAAATAGAAAAGTTTTGCTCGACGCACGCGACCGAACCTGACCACATTGATCTTTTGAATATGTGGAGAATGTAAAGGAAAGATTCTTTCAATACCAACACCATTACTTATTTTTCTAACAGTGAAAGTTCGGGAAATCTGCATTCCTCTTTTCTGAATGACGATTCCCTGGAATACCTGGATTCGTTCTTTGGAACCTTCTGTGATCTTATAGTGTACTTTGATCGTATCACCGACCCTGAATTTCGGAAGATCCGTCCTCATTTGTTCTTTAGAAACTTCATGCACTATATCCATTGTTCCTCCTTTATTTTTCGGAATAAAGTCTGTCCAGAACAATAGCTGCGGCACTTCTAACTGAAAGGTGATTATAATTTTTAACTCCGTATATCGGTTCTAAAACATAATCAGCAAGGTCATGAACCTTATCGGTTAAACCGTTTCCTGTCCCAAAAAGGATAAAGACAGGTTTCTCTTTTTTAAGTTTTGGATATTCATCAAACTGTAATTGGTTCTTCTGTTTCACAGCTGTTGTTGTGATAATGATTGGACTGACTTCTTCCTGTTTTTTGATTTTCCGGATTGAAGATTCGATACTTTCCGCATATTTTATAATAGATAAAGCATTAACTCGATCAGGATTATATTTATTTGCTGACTTGCTTTTCCAGAATTTTAATACTCGAGACAGCATTTGTTCCTGAGTAGGAAGAGGATTGATAATGAAAAAATTCTGAACACCAAAAGTCATACAGGTTCTTGAAATATCATGAATATCAAGATTAGTGATCGAAGTTGTAATAATTTCCCGGAATTTATTATAAACTGGATGATGAACCAATCCTAAATATAAATTCGGTTTCATAACTCTTTAAACTTAGCGAAAACTCTAACATAAGAAATTCTTGTGGGATAATTTTCACAAAATCAGTCTAACTTCTTATCAATTCCGGTCTGATTTTTTTGGTTAATTCCCGGGATTTTTGTTTCCGCCATTCATCAATTTTTTTGTGATTCCCGGAAATTAAAACATCCGGAACTTTTAATCCTCTGAAAACTGCCGGTCGAGTGTAATAAGGACATCCTAAAATTCCGGCTTGAAATGAGTCTGATAAAGCAGAATCAATATCTCCGAGAACTCCTTCTTGCAGTCTGGCAACAGCATCGATAAAAACCATTGCCGGGATCTCACCTCCGGAAAGGACATAATCACCGATCGAGATTTCATCATCGACAAGAGTATCTCGAATGCGCTGATCAATCTCTTTGTAATGCCCGCATAAAAGGATTATTCCTTCGATCTTGCTATATTGATTTATTATTTCCTGGTTCAGAAGTCTGCCTTGAGGAGTGAAATAGATCACCCGGATATTCCGTTTGTTTTTAACTTTAGTGATTGCTTCAAAAAGCGGTTCCGGTTTCATAACCATACCGGGACCACCACCAAAAGGATAATCATCGACTTGTTTATGTTTATTGAAAGCAAAATCGCGAATATTCGTTATATTCACTTTTATTGCATTCAGATTGATCGCATTGCCAACGATACTTTGTGTTAGAAAATCCCGGAAAATATCAGGGAAAAGAGTCAGGATCTCAATTGTCATTAATTAACTCACGGATATCTGTTGACGGATTTTTCATTGCGGAATCTCATTTGAGATGCATAAATTCCGTTGTGCTTTATTAATCGTTTCTTTGTGGTGATATCCAACATAAATCCAGAAGTCCAAGAATATTTTTTACAATTATTATATTCCTGACTTTGTCTTTATTGGCGATATAAAAATCAACATCAGGGATCATGATCTCTTTCTTATCCAATGTTTTCACGACCAAAATATCATAAACAGAATTGTTGAAAAAATCGATGATATTTCCGATTTCTTTATTGTTGAAGAAAACTTTCATCCCAACAGGATCGATAAAACCTGTTTCCTTTTTGGATTTTACCAGGTCTGTTTCCGGTAAAGTAACCAGAACGCCACCTGCTTTCGCAACTTCTTCAATAACTTCGGTTTCCAGAAATCGAAGTTTTATTCCTTTATCGTTAATTAGTTTATCTATAGTCACATAACGCACTCTATGATCTTTAAAGAGCAAAAAAACATCTTTTTGGTTAAAATATAAGGGATGGAAATTACTATTTTTTTTAAAAGAAATGTATCCCTTATTATCGAGAGTATTTCCCAGTTTACCAATGGCAACCAGATCAGATATTTGCATCAAAAAAAAGAAAAAATTAGATCAAATTTATTTTCTTAAATATTCCTTATAAATCCTGAAAAAAATCATTCCACGATTTCAAGAACCGCTCTTTTACCTTTTCTTGCTGAAACGGCATTAAGGATAGTCCTTATCGCTCCTGCCGTGCGTCCATGTTTTCCGATTACTTTTCCAATATCACCTTTTGCAGCGCGCAATTCATAGATCGTGATTTTATCTCCGGCAACTTCTTTAATATCGACAGTACCTGGATCATCAACCAAAGCTTTGACAATATATTCGATAAGTTCTTTCATATTCAACTCCTTATTTAATCTGATTTTGCTTTTTCTTCAGTTTTTTCAGCTTTTTCCGGACTTTTTTTAACAGTTTTTTTTGGTTCTTTAGTTTTTGTTTCTTTTTTTGATTTATCTGATTTTTTTTCTTTAGAATCTTCTGCTTTAGAATCTTCTGCTTTAGAATCCTTTGCTTTAGTATCCTTTTTTGAAGATTTCTTTTCTACTTCCTTTTTTACTTTTTTAGTTATTTCCTTTTTTTCCGTTTTTTCTTCTTGAGGAAACCTTATATTATGCCATTTTTCGAGGATTCCTGCTTTTGAAAATAATGAACGGACTGTTTGAGAAGGTTTTGCACCAACTTTCAACCATTTGATAGATTTTTCAATATCGACTTTCAAAGTAAACGGATCTGTTTTGGGATCATAATATCCTAACTGTTCAAGATATTTACCGTCTCTTTTCTTGCGTGAATCGACAGCTACGATCCGATAGAATGGCTTGTCTATCGTTCCCATTCTTCGTAATCTCAATTTTACCACATTCAACTCCTTACTCCATTCAGGCTATTTCTTATCGAATGAGGATTGAATTTTTTTTACTCATTTATCGTCAAGAATAATTTTACGGTTAGATGTTACAGTAACAGATTGAACAATTTTCATGCATAATATTCGAAAGGACGAGTCGATTTTTTTGCAGACGAGATGATCCTGACGGTGCTGCTGCAATTACTGAGATTTAGAGCTTTTGATTGGGAAAGAAGGTTCACTTTCAAAAATTATATGTAAGATATTTATTTTGAACTGATCTTCAATTTAAAAAAGATTTTCATAAGCAATATGAATTCAATTTTTAAATAGAATAAATTCATTTAAAATCCTGAAAGGATTAAATGTTAATAACCTGAGATGGAATCTCCGGAAAAGAGATTAATGACATCCAAGCAATCCTGAAAGGATTGATTTAAAAACATTAATGGCATCATAGATTAGATATATTGTTGTTCAACTCTTTCAGAGTTGTGTGAGTTCCTATTTTCTATCCACAAGATTCTCTTGTGGTTATTAACATTTAACTCTATCAGAGTTTTTATGATTAAATCTTTTGAAAAAGATTTCAAGTTTGATAATAATTATCGGAATTCTTTTTCCCAAAAACAATCTTTAATTCATGATTACAATTTAAGCAATTGTGCAATTTCTGAAAAAATTACCTACACATTTTGAAAGAGAACCAAAAATAATAACAGATTAATCAGTTTCAGGAATTATTCGAAGAAAATCACTCAAGTAAATAATTTTATAAATTCATAAACATAATACTATATTTTATTGTGACTGGAGAAAAATCTTATAACTTTCGTATTATTTTTCTAAGATGCCTTCTAACAAAAACAAATAGAATGTAATTGAACAACCTTTTTTTGTAAAATATAGTTGTTGTTAGAAATGATTCAAATTTAGAAATCATTGAAAAATAATATTTTATTGACAGTGAATAGCCTTATCCAGTTTTTGAATTATAAAATTCTCAAAAAGAGGTATAAATGAGTTTACTCGATAAAGTAAGCGGTTTTACGGCTGCTAAAGAAGTTATTGCCTTAGGACATTATCCGTATTTCCGGGTGATCAGTTCCGAACAGGATACGGAAGTTACGATGAACGGAAAAAGGATGTTGATGCTTGGGTCGAACAGTTATCTCGGATTGACCAATCATCCGCGGGTGATCGAAGCAGCCAAGAAAGCAACAGATCAATACGGCACCGGTTGTGCAGGTTCCCGTTTCTTGAACGGTACTCTCGATATTCATATCGAATTGGAGCATGAGCTGGCAAAATTCGTAGGAAAAGAAGCATCGCTTGCCTTTGCTGCCGGATATATGGCGAATCTCGGAGCAATATCTTCTATGGTCGAACGGGGTGAATTCATTGTTACCGATAAATTTGATCATGCTTCGATTTTGGATGGCTGCTTGCTTTCTATGGGAAAAATGGTGCGCTTTAATCATAATAATATGAAACACTTGGAAATAGTACTAAAGAAGAAAGTTGCCGGAAAAGGTGCTTTGATCGTTGTCGACGGGATTTTCAGTATGGAAGGTGATATTGCCGATATTCCCAATATCTGTAGATTAGCAAAAAAATATAATGTCAGCGTTATGGTCGATGAAGCTCATTCTCTTGGAGTTCTGCATAAAACAGGTGCCGGTGCAGCTATGAATTTCGGCTGCTCGGATGATGTCGAACTGATCATGGGAACTTTCAGTAAATCGCTTGCTTCTGTCGGCGGATTTATTGCCGGTTCGGAAGATGTTATTCATTATATGAAACATCATGCTCGTCCTTTGATATTCAGTGCTTCTCTTCCTCCGGCTTCGGCGGCTACGGTTTTGGAAGCTCTGAAAATCATGAAAGAAGAACCGGAACGGATCGATAAACTCTGGGATAATACACATTATATGGCAGAGCATTTCAAGAATATGGGTTACGATACGGGACCATCCTGCACACCGGTCATTCCTCTTCATGTCGGTGATATGATGAACGCTTTCAAGATGTGGAAACAGCTCGATGAAGAGGGTGTGTTCATCAACCCGGTCGTTCCGCCGGCAGTTCCTCCTAACGATACTCTCATCAGAACCAGTTTTATGGCAACTCATACGAGGAAACAACTCGATGAAGCATTGGAAAAATTTGAGAAGATCGGGAAGAATGTCGGGATAATTTGAAACGGTTTATCAAGTATTCAACTATTCGCCAAAAATTTAATTTCCAAAAATATTGAACTGAGAAATTAGAACAGTATCAATTTTCAAATACAACCATTTTTTTTATTTTCTTCTGCTCTCTCTCCGACTTTTAAGGCAATATCATTTTAAACTCAAATACTTTTAGGAATAATTCTTGCATAAATATGAATCAAAATATTCTTTGATTATAAAAGATGGAGGAAGAATGAAAAGAATTTGTTTAATTATACTCTTTTTGTTTACATTTATTTCACTCGTTGCTGTCTATCAAAGTAACAATACAGCTCGCATTATTGCCGGGAATTTTCTGGAAAGTAAAATTCAAAATTCTAAAATTATTGAAGATTTTCCGATCGAGGAAAATCAACAGACAATTGCTTATATCTTTAATCTCAAACCTGATGGCTTTATTGCTGTTTCGTCCAATAATGATGTTTATCCGGTCATTGCTTATTCCTTTCGCAACAAACTTTTGGCAGAAGATGAAAATAACAATCTTATTTACAGGATGATCAAAGAGGATATACCCAAAAGACTTGATTATTATGCTTTAAATAGCGAACAAACATTTCATAATCAGCAAGTCTGGAGAAATTTCCTGAACGGTCAAATCAATAGCCGGGATTTTATGCAATATCCGCCTGCCGGTTCGACTCCAACCGATGGATGGGTGGAAACGCAATGGAACCAAACAGGTGTTTTCAATGATTTTTGTCCTCTTGATAATAGCGGGGAAAGGTCTGTTGTCGGCTGCGTTGCGACTGCTATGGCAATGATCATCGATTTTCACGGATATGCCGGGAATGTCTCCTTCGATAATTCCGATGATTATTATTCAGGAAGCGGCGGTCATATCGATAATGATCATGAAGAAAGGGATTTTCCCTCTTTTTCGGAACTGAACAATTATCTCGATGATTTGATCGACCATTATGAAAACGAGGAGATGTTGACTCCAAATGATCTGGCAGCTTTGAATTTTGCCTGTGGAATTTCGGTCCAGATGTGGTACAGTTCCGGAGGTTCAGGTGCATATACAAGCGATGTCGCAACTGCATTACTGAATAAATTCGATTTTGATTCTGCTTATTGGACGGATAATGATGATCAGTCTTTTTACACGCAATTAGCAAATGAAATGATGAACATGCGACCAGCTGAAATGTCTATTTATACTGCAGGTTGGAACAATGGCCATGCGATCATTTGTGACGGATATAACACGGATGATTATTATCACCTGAATTATGGCTGGGGAACTTCCAACAGTACTTGCTGGTATCTTCTGCCTTATGGAATGCCGAGTAATTATTCGATCATCGGTGGTGCGGTGGTGAATATCGAAGGAGGTTCTGTTCCGGTTAATACTCAAGGTATTGTTAATACTCCCGGTATTTCCCCGATCGGAACATATATTACTCTGGAAGGTCCGAGGTTTTATGAATGTTTTGTTCATGAACAAAACGGCAATTTTGAGATTCTCGCAGTCGAGGAAGGAACTTACCAGGCAACTGCAATTTTGGGTGATGGTCGTGTTTATTATGAATCCAAAGAAGTTTATATCGATGAAAATGATCACTTTATTACTTTTCACCTCGGAAATTTTGAAGCTGTGACAGGCACTGTTTATGCTCCTGTTTCTGCGGAAAATTGTTTTATCACTCTTTATCAAAATGAAGAGATCGTTCATACCGGAATTGCCGATGCAAACGGCAACTTTTCCCTCCCGAATGTTTTACCGGGAATATATTCCGCATCAGCCAGTTTGGATGGAAATTATTTTGAACAAAAAGAGATTGAGGTTTCTTTGGATGAGCAATCATTCGATTTTAACCTGACTGAATTCCCCGGGAATTTCTCTCTTTCTTATGCCGGTTCACCGGACATTGTTTTCAGTTTGATCCCGAATTATACTTTAACCTGCGCCATTCTCCTGACGGATGATGAACTTACGGAACATACAAATGACATCATTTCCAAAATAAAATTCAAATCTCCCATTACTTCCGGTCAAGGCGAGATCTTCGCTCAGATCTGGAAGGGAAATGAGCTGCTTTCGGAAAAGCAGGTCGAGAATTTTTCAAGCGGAGAGTGGAAAGAAGTCATCTTAAATAATTATATTCCAATCGAAACCGGAAATCAATATTATATTGGTTTCAAGATAACTTCCCAAACAAGCGATATCGTCTTTACAGATCAAGGTCCGCGTACAACCGGAAAAGGCGCTTACTTACATACAAATTCGTGGTTTGAGTTACCGGCTCTTTTTGATTTTAATTTCTGCATCGATGCTGGATTGGTTTCCGAGGATTACGGGATTATCACCGGAACTGTGGAATTAGATAGCGGAAACGGCAATATTTCAGATGTGATTGTGAATTCAAATTTTTATCATGCTCATCCCGATAATTCGGGATTTTATGAGATTAATCTTAAACCGGGAATTCATGATATTCACGCATCCCTGATAGATTATGTAACTTCCAGTATCGAGGGAATATCCTTGAATAACGGAGATCTGCTCGAAGGACAGAACTTTATCCTCGAATACTCTCCAACCGGTATCGAAAATGAAGATGCAGTTATTTCGAAAAATTTTCTGCTTGGAAATTATCCAAATCCATTTCATTCTTCGACTAATATTTATTATTCGCTTACCGCAGAGAACACAGAGGATGCAGAGATCAGAATATATAATTTAAAAGGTCAGAAAGTGGAAACAATTCCAGTCATCCGGAACGGAGTCGAAGGATCGATCGATTGGAATGGGAAGGATGAAAATAATAAACCGGTGTCCAGCGGAATCTACCTTTACAGGTTGATCGTTGATAAACAGTTGGTTTCATCAAAAAAAATGATGCTGATAAAATAACCTTCCAAAAGTTATGTAACTCTTATTTATTCTTTACTTTGGGAATGGTTGGATAAAGAAAATTTTAAATTCAAAAAAAATAAAAAAATATACTGTTGATCAAACGGATTTTTAGAAATTTTTATCTTTGTTGACCTGCAGTACAATAGGTGGAATTATGAAAAAAATAGTTTTAGTAATATTTTTATTACTGGCAGTTTCACTGCTTTTGGGAGAGTTTCAAAACATCGAAACAGCTAGAATAGTCATGGAAAATTTTATTGATTATACAAGAAAAGAATTTACTTATTTCAGATCTTATCCTGTTATTGATGAAAAAGGAACTGTTGCCTATATTTTTAACCTCAAACCTGACGGATTCGTTGCGGTCAGTGCTGATAATGATTTTTATCCGGTCATTGCCTATTCATATAAAAATCAACTTTTTGAGAAAGATAAAAATGATAATATACTTTATCAGATGATAAAAGATGATCTAAATTTGAGAAAAGCATATTATCAAATCAATTTACAAAAAGTTCAGGAAAATCATCAGGCTTGGAACGAATTTCTGAACGGGAAAAGGCGGGATCGTGATTTCCAGCAATGGCCTCCGGAAAATACGACTCAAACCGATGGCTGGGTCTTAAAAAGATGGTATCAAAGCGGAGTTTACCAGGCTTTTTGTCCGATCGATAATGGTGGTCAACGCTCGGTCGTGGGTTGTGTTGCGACTGCCATGGCAATGATCATGGATTACCATGAATTTGTCGGAGATGTCTCATTCAACAATTCAGATGATTATTATTCCGGATACGAATGGCCCTTTATTTATATCGATAATGATCACGATGAACATGATTTTCCTTCCTTTCCCGAACTCAATAATTATCTCGATGATTTGATCCTTCATTATCAAGACGGCTCGGTTCTTACAAACAATGATAAAGCTGCTATCTCTTTTGCTGCCGGTGTTTCGACTCATATGAACTATGATTCCAGCGGTTCCGGGACACAAGTCAGTTATGTCGAATATGCTCTGATGAATAAATTTGATTATGATGAAGCCGAATGTATCGAGTGGGGTGATTATAATTATAGCCAGCGATTACAGTATAATATGACACATGGAAGACCTGTACAATTTGCGATTTTCACTTCCGGTTATAACGATGGACATTCGATCCTTGGAGATGGTTATAATACAGATAATTATTACCATCTAAATTTCGGATGGGGCACATCAAATAGTTCCTGCTGGTATTCTTTGCCAACAGGAATGCCGTATGATTATTCGATCATAACCGATATAGTTCTGGATATCGAAGGCGGCGACACTCCGATCGAGGAAGTTTACGGTTTTGTTAATATAAACGGAGCATCTCCGGTTGGAACTTATGTCACTCTCGAAGGAGAGAATTTCCATGAATGTTATGTCGATGATGTGAATGGTACTTTTCAGATTCCGGCAGTTTGGGAAGGAACATACCTGGCAACTGCAGTTCTGGAAGAAGATAGATTTTATTATGCCCAAACTGAAGTTTATTTGAGTGAAGGAACGAATTTTATTCAGTTCGATATGGGAAATTTTGAATCTCTGACAGGAACTGTTACTGCTCCGGTCAGTCCGGAAAATTGTCAGATCAGAGTTTACCAGGATGGAGAATTAATGAGTTCCGGAGCAGCGGATGCGAACGGGAATTTCTCCATTCCGAGTGTTCTTCCGGGTGAATATTTTGCGACTGCCAGTTTACCTGGAAATTATTTCGATTCGCAAAATGTTACGATCACGGTTGATAATCAAATCATCGATTTCATTCTGGAAGAGTACCCCGGAGATGTTGCCTTTTCATATTCAAGTCATCCGGTTGATATTTGGAATTTACTTCCCAATTATACAATGAGTTGTGCAATTCTGCTGACAGCGGATGAACTTTCCGGATTGGAAGGTGATGTCTTCACCAAAGTCAGGTTCAAAGCTCCGATCGATCCCGCAGATGGAGAACTGTACGGACAAATATGGAAAGGAAACGATCTCGTTTCCGAAATCCAGGTCGAGGATTTTGCTGCCGGAGAATGGATTGAAGTTTGTCTGGAGACATTTGCCGAAGTCGATATAACAGAGCAGTATTATATCGGGTATAAAATTCATACATTATCGGGAGACCTCGCTTATCATGATGCAGGACCAAGAGTAACCGGAAAAGGGGCTTTTATGAGAACCGGTGGCTGGATCGAACTGGCAGCAAGCCTGGATTTCAATTTCTGCATCGAAGCAGTTCTTATCTCGCAAAATTTCGGAACGATCTGCGGGAATGTTGTTCTGAACAGTGGCTCAGGTAATGTTACGGATACTGCTGTCAAAGCTGATAATTATATGTCGCATCCTGATGCGGATGGAAATTATGTTCTTTATGCAAAATCAGGAACTTATGATCTCACAGCTTCTTTACATAATTACGATCCTGACCAGATTAATGGAATTTCATTAAGTAATGGCGAGACACTGGAAAACCAGGATTTCACTTTAAATTATAATGTCTCCGCAGATGATGAATTCACCGAAACATCCTTAACGAAATTAATTGGAAATCACCCGAATCCGTTCAGTTTATCCACAAACATTTCTTTTCAATTAAACACCAAAAACACTGAAAACACCGAAATTTCAATCTATAACACCAAAGGACAAATTGTAAAAACTTTTTCAAATCACCAAATTACCAAATCACCAAATCACCAAATTGTTTGGGATGGAAAAGATAATGAAGGACGAGATGTTTCTGCCGGAGTTTATCTCTATAAATTAAAACATGGCAGCAGGTTTTCTTCTACCAAGAAAATGATCTTGATGAAGTAACGCAAAGCTCCTGCTTTGCGACGGTAGTTAGAAATTTATAATCCGGCTTTTGACGGATTGTTTTGATCAAAGAAAAGATCATATAAAAATAACATTATAAATTCACAAAGCGGGAGCTTTGTGTTACAAACCTTCGATCTGTAATATCAGATTGAAGGTTTTTTTCTTTGCAGATAAAAATTTTATTGACATCAAATAACCGGTTTTTAGAAAAGACATTGAAAAATAAGAGTTTTTCTGAATTGGAGAAAATGACAGAGAAATTAATTGATTTTGTGATATTTTAAGATAGGTTTTATTTATGAAAAGAAATGATGGTTTTAGATATTTAATTCTTCCATATTCAATTTTAAATAATAATAAATATACAATATTCAATATACAATATTCAATTCTCTTTGCCCCCCATTTTCATAAAACCTTACCTTACAACAAGTTATAGGACAAATAAAACTTTTACTCAAAGAAATAGATTCCACGATTTTAAACAAAATATTATTAAAGGCTTGGGTAGATTCAAATTTCCTTTTAAAATTTGCACTTTATATCTTTTCAAAAAAAATAAAAAGGAGATTAAGAAAAATGAAAAAGATAATAATTTTAGTCGGAGTTGTTTGCACATTCTTAGTTTGTAATTCTCAAACTTATGTAGGAGGTGAGTTAATAAACGATACAACTTGGGAAAGTTCTGGTAATCCATATTATGTTACTGATGACATTATTGTTAATGTGAATGTAACTTTAACAATTGAAAACGGAGTTAATCTGTTCTTTTTTCAAGAAAAATCACTATTAATTCATGGGATTTTAAATGCTTTTGGAGATCAATTAGCTAATATTTTTTTTGATGAATATATTACGGATAATAAGTGGGGAGGTATTCACTTTTTGAATAATACCGCAGATGATAATTCTATTTTGTGTTATTGTGATATAGCAAATTCCAATAATGGAGGTGCTAATATTTCAGATGGATCTAATACCAATATTGAAAATTGTAATATACATCATAACACAAGTTTAGAAGGAGCGGGAATAAATATAAAAGAAGAAAGCAATAATATCACAATAGAAAATAATATTATTCAATTTAATGAAGGAAACATGGTTGAAGATGAAATGATAGGAGGTGGTGGAATAAAATGTGAAAATAGTGAAGACATATTAATAACTATGAATTTAATTATTAATAATATTTCAGCGGAATGTGGAGGTGGCTTATACAGTAATTCAAGTAGTAATGTCTTAATAACAGATAATGAATTCCAGAATAATCGATCTGAATATGGAGGTGCTATTTCAGTTTTAGTTGGATTTGATAATATTATTGATCATAATATGATCAATAATAATAGAACATTTGAACATGGTTTAGGAGGAGGGATCTATATCAAAACAGCGTGTGATATAGTAAATAATATGATTTTTAATAATCAAGCTGTCGAAGGTGGAGGTGGTGGTATTTATGCTATTGAATTTGAGACAGATAGATTATTTGAAAACAATGAAATCTATAATAATACAGCAAAATATGCCGGGGGTATGCTGCTCAATTCCGGTAATACTGTTTATCCGACAATAAGAAATTGTAAGATATATGATAATATTGCTGAAGATGGTGATGGTGGAGGAATTCTTACTGCTCTCTCATATTCTGTTTATGAAAACTGCGAAATTTACAATAATTGTGCTTTATCAAATGATATTGGAGAGGGAAATGGTGGAGGAATAAAAGCCAATACTTCTAGAATTAAACTATATGACACTCTTATTTATGGAAATTCCGCTATTAATGGGGGAGGAATACATTTATATGATACAGCTTGGATAGATCCGGTCTGTCATTTCCATAATTGTACGATAACTGGAAATCATAGTGATGTTTATGGAGGTGGTTTTTATATAGATGATTTTTCAAATGCTTCCTTTATTAATACCATTCTTTGGGACAATGTAGCTGATTCACAAATCGGAAACCAGGGATATATTGAACAAGATTATGTATTATACCATAACACAATAGTAAAACATTGTGATTATAATTCAGGTGAAATTTACTGTAGTAATAATCAGTATCAGTTTTTAATTCTTGAGCACAATATAAACGATAATCCTCTTTTTGTTAATCCCGATAATAATGAATTTACTCTCCAATGGAATGAACATGCTTTCAGTCCCTGCATAGATTCGGGAGACCCGGAAATGGAATGGGATATTGACGAAACCCCACCCGATATGGGTTGTTATCCTACCGAAATAGAACATGATTACCATCTCACTACAGCAGAAGTGAACAGATACCGTTATCGCTCAATTCCGGTTATAGATAATATTGTTGCTAATGCCGATGCAACTACATATATATGTGCTCCGGTGGAAGAACAAACAACATATTTTAGAATATTTAATCAAATAGGAAATGAAAAAAAATGGTTAGGAGAGACAGAAACTTGGATAGGAAATTTAGATTTAATTTATTCTTTTGAGGGTTACAAAATTCAAACAACTGGAAATGATGTTAATATTCCTACATCTGGAGAAACTTTACCGGAAGAAACACTTGTGGAATTAGGTGCAGGTTCAAACTGGGTAGGATATTTCATCAGAGAATCTATGACAATTAGTGATGCATTTATTGGTATTTGGGATAAACTTCAATCAGTTTGCAGTGAAGATTGGGCTTGGAAAAATGATACTATACCATCCGAACGATGCACATTAATATATGGGAAGATGTATATTGTCTCCGTAAGTGAAGCATGTAATTTTGTTTATGGACAAGGAGTTCCTGTAGATCCAAAAGAACGCAAAATGACTGAAGGATTTTATTATGTGGAAACACCCGAATATACTCCGATCAACATCTTAAGTTTAGATGATTCATCAGTTCAGGAAGTCGGTGTTTTCCTGGAGGGAGAATGTATCGGTGCAACCAAAGTTGAAGAATTTCCGTTGCAGATTCTTGCTTTTGCCGATTATGGAGAAAGAGAATCCGGAGATGTCTCTTTTGAATTCTATTATGGAGACAGGAATTATCGACAAACAAAAGTATATTCTTTTTATGATGAAAAAATCGGTCAATTTACAGATGCAAAGATCGATCTCGAACCCTATAAATTCAACACGATAACTTTTGGAGAGCCGTCTGAAATACCTTCGAAACTTGAACTTTTAGGCAATTATCCTAATCCTTTCAAACCAAACACTACAATCAGTTATTCCATCCCTTCGGAAGCTAATGTACGACTTACTATCTACAATATCAAAGGTCAGAAGATCAAAGAACTGGCAAATGGTATTCATACAGCTGGAGAATATTCGATCCTTTGGGACGGAACTAACGAATCAGGAAAACCAATTTACAGTGGAATTTATCTGTATAGATTAACTGCCGACAAAGAAAGTTCAATAAAGCGGATGCTGTTGCTGAAGTAACACATAGCTCCGCTTTGTGAAAGAAAAACAACTTCCGAAGTTTAAAAATACTCTTAGTATTAATACTTTAGTATTACAACTTCGGAAGTTTGTTCTGAATCAGTTTTTTCCAAAAATATCAAAAATCCGCTTATCTCTAATAATTGAAGAGAACTAAAAAAGATTAGTAGAAGTCGGGGGAATAAGATAAAAAATATCATGAAAAGAAAACAATATATTTTATTATGCTTTTTTATTTGTGCTAATTTATGGTTACAATCCGCCATCTTTGAAATAAAATTAGACGGCACCGGTGATTTCACTACCATCCAGGAAGGTATTAATGAATCCGCAAATGGAGATACTATTCTCGTTTATCCCGGGACATATTACGAAAACATTAATTTCAGCGGTAAAGACATTACGGTTGCCAGCCTATTACTGACAACTGGAGAGGAAAGCTATATTAATAATACAGTAATCGATGGTAATCAGAATGGTAGTGTCGTTGTTTTTGAAAATAATGAAACAGATAATGCCCTTCTCATGGGTTTCAGAATTCAAAATGGATCTGGTTATAATGATGTTTACGCAAATTTGGGCGGTGGTATATTCATAAACTTTTCTTCACCATCTTTAAAATATTTGTTAGTTCAAAATAATTATGCTAGAGGTGGAGGTGGTATCCATTTCTCGTCATCAAATGCATATCTCGAAGCTGTAAATGTAAAATCAAATCACGCATATACTGTTGGTGGTGGTATTAAAATTGGACGTTTACCACCAAATCCTATTAATTCGAGTATAACATTCAGTTCCAATAATAAATGCAGCATTTACAATAATTCTGCTGGTTATACCTCAGAAATTTATATTTCAGAAAATCATACCCCTATAATTAATATTTATGTTGATACTCTTTCAATATTCGAACCGGATTGGAATTTTGTATCACAATTTCCAAATATAAGTTTAAATATTGACCATGAGTGGTTAGAACAAGTAGAAAATGACCTTTATGTTAGTCCTGATGGAAATGATAATAACAGTGGTTTAACAGAAGATGAACCTTTAAAAACAATTCAATGGGCATTAACAAAGATTAAAGCAGATAGTCAAAACTCAAGAAATATTTATCTAGATGAAGGAACATATTCACCTGCTTTTAGTGAACAGTTGTTTCCTTTGAATATGAGAGCTCATGTAAATATAATCGGTGCTGGGATTGATGAAACATTTTTGGAAGATCCAGTTGGTAGAGCTTCTTTCATTTATGCTTGGTTCGATGAAAATATATCAATATCATCTTGCACATTTAGAAATAGAACTGGAGATTATCTTTTCTATTCTTCACTTTTTTTATCATATTCTGATACAAATCTATCAGAAATAAAGATAGAAAATTGTGAAAGTGAAAGTCGTTCTTCTATTTATAGCAACTATATGGATATAGAATTAAACAATGTTCAAATAATTAATAATCGTGGCTTTTCTTCAGTTGGAATATCTACATACCAACAGGAAAATCAGGCAATCTTAAATAATTGTATATTTGTTGGAAACGACCAATATGAACAAACTTGTGGTGGAGGTGCATTACATATTTACAATATGAATTATGCAAGGATAACTAATTGTTTATTTGCCAAAAACCATGCTTTTGATAATATGTGGCCCAATGCTAATATTTATTTATTGGAAAATGATTCAGTCGATTTTTATAATAATACCATTTATGATAATACCAGTAATGGAGGAGCAATAGCTGTCGGAGGAGGAGGAACGATCAACATCAAGAATAGTATCATTTATAATAACATTAATTATCAATTTCAAATCCATCGAGGAGATGAACCGAGTTATGTGAATGTTTCTCATAGTCTCATTCAGGGTGGAACTAATCCCTCCATTTTAAATATTACCGGAACAGAACCTTACGGAGTGGAATTTATATGGGGAGAAGGAATAATCGATTCATTCCCTGATTTAATCGGAGGAGATGATGAATATGATCCGCTCTTTTATCAACTTTCCGCTTTTTCTCCCTGCATCGATGCCGGAACACCTGATACGACAGGTTTGAACCTTCCCGCCTACGATCTTGCCGGTAATCCTCGTATTTATGGAGATGCTATCGATATCGGAGCGTATGAATGGCAGGGAACGAATATTGAAAATGACGAATTTCTAATATCTAATATCAAATTAAAAAACTACCCGAATCCCTTTGGAACTAAATCTAATAAAGCAGGAACCACAATTTCTTTCAATCTCACAGAATCCGGTCAGGCAGTGGTCGATATCTATAATATCAAAGGACAGAAGATCAAAACCTTGATGGATGCTTATACTTCTCCGGGATCATTTGAATTGATTTGGAATGGAAAAGATGATAATAATCAAAAAATCGCATCCGGAACTTATTTTTATAGATTAACTCTGGATGGAGAGGAGAGAGCTTACGAGAAGATGCTGCTGGTGCAGTAATACGGAACTCTGTTCTGGTGTAACGCAAAGCTCTGCTTTGCGACTGTAGATGGAAACTGTTAAACCGGCTTTCAACGGATTTTTCCGATTAAAAATCATCTGTTATTATGAAATTCACAAAGCGGGAGCTTGGTGTTACAAACAAAATTTAATTGACAACAGAAAATCCTTTTTTAGAAACGATACAGAAGTAATTAAGTGATCCTGAATTGGAAATCTAACCGGCCGGAAATTAGATTTTGGAATTATAATCAGCGGATTTATCTCACGAAAAGAAAAGATTTATTTTTTCGATATTCGATTTTAAATATTCAATATTCAATTCACCCCCCCCATTTCATAAAACCTTATTTTGCAAGAAGTTATAAAGTAAATAAAACTCTAAACGAAATAAACAATACTTTTGATTTTAAACGAAATATTATTCAAGGATTAGGTAGATTCAAGTTTCCTTTTTAAAAAAATTTGCACTTTATATCTTTTCAAAAAAAATTAAAAAAAGGAGATAAGAAAAATGAAAAAGATATCAATTTTTGTCGGAATTATTGTTTTGATCATGGTTTGTAATGCACAAACTTATGTAGGTGGGGAGTTAATATACAATACGACATGGGAAAGTTCAGGTAATCCATATTATGTTACGGACGATATTATTGTTAATGAGAATGTTACTTTAACTATAGAAAACGGTGTTAATTTGTTCTTTTATCAAGAAAAATCGCTTATAGTACATGGGATTTTAAATGCTTTTGGAAATTAAACAGCTAATATTTTTTTTGATGAATATGCACTGGATGATAAGTGGGGAGGTATTCACTATTTCAACAATCACATTAATACAAATTCGATTTTACTGTTTTGCGACAGACTTCCACTTCCCTCGCTATCCGGCTGATGCTTTCTCCATCACGATAACTCCGAATAATAATTTCCTGTTTCTTATGCACGCCGACCATCCTCCCATAACACTTCTGTAAAATTTTTTTTATTACAGGATAGGATCGATGGAGAGCTATAAAAATTGAATAGAAAATTATTATATGCTACAAAATTTCCCGATGAAATGTCGGGAACTCCAGTCGTCCTACGGACTCTTTCCATTCCCGACATTTCATGTTCAACCCGTAGGAAATTTATCCAGCGGGATTCAACCTTCAAAGTCGCTGAATTTTCTAATCATCATAAACTCATTTTTTCCTCCCTTTTTTGATTTCAACCAGTAACTTTTCAACTGAAATCTCCAACACTTTTTCAAGTGAAGAAAACAATTTGGAGATTTGGTGATTTAATTTCGAGTTCCATAAATCGTCATCCAAGCACAAACTCCAGTCGAGTGGATATAAAATATCTCCAAAATTCACCCCGTTGGATATCGATAAAAGTATTTATTATGATTATATCCATTCAAATATTTTGGCGTTCTGTATTTTCAAATTAATCTCTATTTCTTTAAGTCTTTATGGTAGAATATCACCAAATATCTTGACGGATAAATTCAATTCGAGCAATTGAAATTTGATTCCGAAAAGGATTAATTAATGGCTCGAAAGGACTAGAAATGAGAGGAAGAGAAAATACGGAAGATTGGCTGACACTCGATAATGCCGCCAAGATCTATCCGGCAACCTCGGCAGAAAAATCTCCAGCTGTTTTCCGTTTGCTGGTAACTCTATCCGATCCGATAAAATTATTGTTGTTGCAGCGGGCTTTGCAAAAAGTCATACTTCGTTGTCCGTATTTCCAGGTTTATTTGAAACGAGGATTTTTCTGGTATTATTTGCAAAGACATAACAATATTCCTGAAGTTCAGCTACTGGAACCGATTCCAAATCCTTCTTTTTCGAAAAAGGAAAAAACTACTCATTTACTTCGGGTCGATGCCAGGGAAAACAAAATGGCGATCGATTTTTCTCATATTATCACGGATGGGAACGGGGCTCTCAGGTTTTTATTAACTCTTATTTCCGAATATTTAAAATTATGTGGAATTAAGAGCGTAAGAAATACCGGTATTTTAAATCCGGTTGAAAAACCGGATACCGATGAATATGAAGATGCTCACCGGAAATTCTTTAAAGGAGGAATTCCCAAACCTGAAGACCTTTCTCCTGCTTTTCATCTTCCGGGAAAGCCATTCAAACAGCAGAAATTTATAGTAATTACCGGTAAAATGCCGGTTGCTCAAATGCTGGATTTAGCCAGAGAAAAAAATGTAACTCTAACCGAATACCTGGTTGCTCTTTATATGTCCTGCCTGCTCCAAATCTTTGAAGATGAAATCAGGAACGGAAGAAAACCGAAAAGATCGGTGATTCGGTTGGAAGTTCCGGTGAATATGAGACAATTTTATAAATCGAGAACAATGCGGAATTTTTCACTTTATGTCTCTCCTGAAATCGATCTGAAGCTGGGAAATTACACTTTTGACGAGCTGCTGAAACGAGTCCACCATAGTTTGCAAATGCAGATCGATAGCAAAGAACTCGGCAGACAGATTTCTCGAAATGTTGGAGCAGAACTCAATCCGGTGGTGCGGGTTTTACCTCTTTTTTTAAAAGATCTGCACCTGTCCTGGTTGTATTCGAGAATGTGTGAAAATGTCTATTCCGGTGTTTTGTCCAACCTCGGAAAAGTGAATATCCCAAAAGAAATGAAACCATCGATAAAGTCGTTCCGGGTTCTGCTTTATCCAAACCGGGTGATGAAGAAAAGTTGTGCGCTTATCAGCTATCAAAACGATTTGCATATAACTTTTTGCAGTTGTATCGAAAGCCGGGAATTGGAAAGACTTTTCTTTACAAAAATCAGCGAGTCGGGAATTGCTGTTAAAGTGACGGAGGAATAAAATGCAGGTTTGCAAAAGATGTGGCGTGGAAATCGAGGAAAGACTCAAAAGTTGTCCGCTTTGTAAGTTACCTCTTGGAAATAATTTCGAGCCGATCGAAACTAAAATCATTAAATCCCAATCCATTGTTCCAAAAATAATCAGACAAACAAAATCCTGGATCTGGGAGTTAGTAACATTTCTCTCATTTGCCACATTTATCGTGATCTTTGCAGTAGATTTTGCTTACGGAACAAAAATAACCTGGTCGAGATTTCCGCTTGCTTCCATCATTTTTGTCTGGCTGACATTCACTTTAATGATCCGTTTGAAAAAGCGAACTTATCTTCTCATCATAGTCGAATCTTTGATTTTATTGTTGCTGTTGAGGGTTTTGGACCTATTCATCACGGCAAAACCGTGGTTTTTCAGATTAGCTTTACCAATAGTTCTGTGTTTGAGTTTAATCTCGATTTTATCGATTTTGTTTGTGAGAAAAAACAGACTTTCGATTTTCGGAATTCTGGCAACCTGTATGACGAACAGTGGATTTTTTTTACTTTTCCTGGATGCGATTTTGCACAGTTTTACGAAAGGGAAACCGTTCATCAGCTGGTCGATCGTTGCTTTTGCCTGCATCATTCCGTTGGTCGTTTTCCTGCTCTATTTCCAAAAAAAATTGAAGAAAAAGGGAATCGACCTGCAAAGATATTTCCATATTTAAAAGTCAACCTTGAAGAAGTTTAAAAGTAGTCTTCTTCCTGCCGGACTTTTTTCAGCTGTGAAGGCAAACTAACAGCATCTCTTACTAACCGTTAATCGACAACGGAAAATCCCTTTTTAGAAACGACTTAGAAGGAATTAAGCGAGCCTGAATTGGAAATCTAACCGACCGTAAATTATATTTTGGAATTATAATTAGCGGGTTTATCAATGAAAAGAAAAGATGCTGTTGGTGCAGTAACACGGAACTCTGTTCTGTTGTAACGCAAAGCTCTGCTTTGCGACTGTAGATCGAAACTTGTTTAAGAAATACAAAATAAAAGTATGAACTTTCTTTAACAATTACATTCCTATAACCATCTAAAAACCTTCAATCAGGCAATTACCAGACTGAAGGTTTAATATTTTAGAGAGTAATGCAGCTGCGGGATTAATTCAAATTAGTTTTTTTCTTCCTTGTAAATTTCATTTTCTTTTTATCCTGTTTTCTGTATATTTCTCCCGAATATTTAGAAATTTTTGTCTTCCTATCGTTGTTAAATTCTTGTTTATTATGGTTTCTTCTCGTTTCATCCGTCGAAGCAACCACATAATAGAATTTCAAATCGTCTGCAATTACTTCGCTCCAACTTGTTCCGGAAATTCCATCTGCTTCCAAAATCCAGTTTTCAGAAGATTCGTAAGGATCATTCGAGGAATAGATTTTGTATGACGATGCTTCTTCGACTTCATCCCATTCAATATTAATAATATCCGATTCGATATAAATTGTTATATTATCGGGTGGATTCATAATCTCGACAGGAAAAAGCCGTAACCAATTACTTTCGTTCGTAATTTTAAAATCCTGAACCGTAATCAGTCCGAAAGCATCGACTTCGACAGTTCCGCTTTGGATTATAAGACTATCGGGCATTTGCACATTTTCCCAGGAATAAATTTCACCGGCAGTAATTTCAAAATTGTGTAATCTTCGTGGAGTTACATCGACAAAAGCGGAATCCAACGGATTTGGAAACATCCAATGTGTTGCTAACCGCATCAATACTCTCCATTCATCTTGATCATCGATGATCGAACCGGTAAAACTCTGATTCCAGGGAGTAGCAAAAGTAATATTCAGATTATGATAAGTGTAATTATTTCCGGTAAAATTGGAAAAAGCCGGGAAACTGTAATCGCGTTGAAAATCGAACTGTTCTTCTGTCCAGTCGAGTCAATTCCAGTTATAACCTGTTCCTTCATAATTGAGCCAGTAATGAGTCACACCGGGAACTACAGCGCCGCTTCCCGCTCTGCGAGCAGAATCTGCAAATATCGGATACCACGGTTCTCCCTGCGTATCCCAGTGAATAACCTCGTCTGCATCACCGTGAGCAAGCGTAATATAAGCCATTTCGTCGTCCAGCCTCTGCTGCATTTGAAGTTGATGATTCTGCCAATCCCAGACACTCATATTATTGTATTCAGCCAGGTGAACAGCATAATCTCCGGTGATCAAGACTGGAAGATCCAATTCCGGAATTCCCCATTTGATACTCGCATCATCGACCCATTCGACAGATTCCTCATACTTGGTCATCGGTTCACTCGAATAAGTTGCTGCAAAAACATCGGGATATCTCATTCCTAATGCCAGAGCACCACTTCCTCCCATAGAATGTCCGAAAACATAAATCCGGTTCTCATCGATATTATATTCTTCCAATTGCAGATCATCGATTATTCGCAACAATCTTTGTTCAGCATAATTGACGATATTTCCGGATTCCGGATAATCATAATTTTCAGCACCATAGGGCCAGACTTCTCGATATTGATGTTCTTCCGAAAAACCAAAATACCAACTCTGTCTCGGTTCGTCCGGAACTACATAAATAGTTGGATTTCCCCAGGGGGAACCACCGTATTCAGTAGCCCAATATCTTCCTCCCCAACCGGTTAAGTCATAAGTCATCGACCAGTTTTGCTGCTGATCATAATCAGAAGGTATCATCACTCCGAAATTATAAGCATAACCTTCAAAAGTAATATTCCAGTTCTTCACATCCATAAATTGTGTATAAACTCTGGAAAGTCCGTCATCAGATTCCCAAACCAGAACAGGTTTCGGAGTATTTACACTTTCATCGACCGGATTTATCAGCGAATTACTTCCGGCAATGAGCGTACTATCTTCAAGACCGCTGATTGTTATTGTTACCGCATAATAGGCAGAACCTTCTTCTCCCGGTTGAATCGTATAAACCAACAAGCCGGTGCTGTCCGCTAATTCTTCTCCGAGATCATCGATGATGAAATTTGTTTGAAATACCGTATAACCTACAGAACCTCTCCATTCTTCGGTTACATGAACTCCCGAACCTTCTCCGATGGTAACGATTTGTTCTGCATCTGCTAAATTTTCTGAAGTAATCGGAGATGTATGCCTGTAAACAGCATAACTTTCACCCGGAACATCCGTTGCTTCGGTCCAGGTGATAAAAGTTTGTCCGCTTCGATGAAAGGCTTGTACATCTTCTACCCGAGCATCCCTGAAAATATCATCGACCAGTATAACGGCACTGTTTCCGGGAATCGTCAAACCGGTAACACTTGTGTAATTTAACGAACCCGAAGCCATTCCTGCTCCATCGACATATCCACCACCTTGAAAGGAAACACTGTAAAGAGTATCGTTAAGTTCAGCGATTGTAACTTCATTATACCAGGGATTAACAAGCACAATCCCATTTTCATAATCACGCTTATAAACATTCCATGTCGAATCCCAGAGTTCTTTCAGACTGTCCGGAGGTTCTTGCAGATACGAACCCAAATCCAGATCATATTCAGGATACCATTCCAGGGCATTTTCCCCGACTCCCAAACAGGTATAAAAAGTCTGATGACCTTTTACCAATAAATAGGAAGCAATCGCATAAAGTCTTCTTTGAAGTTCCCACATATCGAGATATGTCTCCAATAATAATATTTTTCCATTTGCCGTATAATCCAAAATTCTATTCATCTGCAATTCCCAATCTTCCGGTGCATAAGAACTGTATGGACCTGCAGCAGCAAAACCTTCGATCATTCCGCCATCGCTGAATTCCGTAAAATCTTTATCATTCCAACTTGTAATTAACTGTCCGAGATTCGGCAGAAAATACACATCTTCGGATTGCAGTTCGGAAGAGACATATAAAGCGAATGTATCATGATGAGCAGGGAAAAAGTCCATAATCGCGGGACCATCGAAGCGTGGATCATAAGGAATAAGTGAGGGATACACCGGGTCTGTATTAAGAAGTGCAAAGTCATAAGAATCTGCGAAAACACCGTCTGCATCCGTCGAATCTATCTCTATCAACGCTTGCTCTGCCCAATATTCCTTCCAGCCATTTCCCTGGTTTCCATTCAATTCACCCGAAACATCCATTAAATACCAATTCCAGTCAGGTTGATAAAGTGTATCGCCTTCTGCTGTAGTTAGAAACCAGGGTTGAGTTTTTACATAATCCCAATCACTTACCCAGTTATCACCTAAAATGTATTCAGCAGGTCCGGCTCCGAGTGCCAGTTTATAATTGAGAATAATAAAATCAGGATTTCTAGTGCGTAGTTTTTGCACATCGCTGCGCGTCATTTTCTGGCAGCCGACCAGATGGGAAGCAGCAAAATCCCATTGAGATTCAGTCAGGTTCGGGGTTAGTTGGTCATGGAAAATGTAAATTCCATCTTGTGTATCAGGAAATTGACGAATTTGAGCAGAAACTTTTCCTGAAAAAATTACAATAATTAAGAACATTAATCCAAAATTAAGTTTCATAAATTCCTCGTATTTTTATACTTTAATATTTATTTGATAATAGTTTTCTCATCTTTTTGGAAATCGAAATATCCGATTTTTAAAATTCGGATATTTTACATCTGGGTGTCTCTGTAGAAGCAACTACATAATAAAACTTCAGATCACCATTAATCGTTTCACTCCAATATGTATTGGAAATTCCATCTGCTTCCAAAGTCCAGTTTTCAGAAGATTCATTTGGATCATCTGAAGAAAATATTTTGTAAGAAGTTGCTCCCTCGACTTCATCCCATTCAATATTAACAATATCTGATTCGATATAAATTGTTATATTTTCGGGTGGATTTAAAACCTCGACACAATTAATTATTCCCGAATAAGGAATCTTATTATAAGCTGTAACATTGATTTCATAAGATTCGTTAATTTGAAATTCTTCCGTAATTTCTATCTCTGCAAATCCATTCTCATCGGTAAAATCCGAACCGTAAATTATCCCGTTAGTATAGATTGAAATGAGTGCATTTTGGATGGGAACGGAATCCGGTCCAATTGAAAAAACAGTTACCGGAAGAGATGTGATATCTGGTGATACATTTGTTTCATAATCCACGAGCAAAGATTCCGGAATATCCGAAAAATATAATAACGAAGGGTCTCCGAATAAATGCCAGGATTGAAAACATTCCGAACCGGAACCGACTCCGAGTCCGGGATGTTCATCTATGGCTCGCATTTCAGCATTGAAGAATAAACCGCCGATAGAGAAATATGTTTCTTCGACCAGTAGATTTATCATTTCTTCCATTCCTATCCAGGCAGGATTTCCCTGTCCGACAGATGCTCCCATAAAAGCGATCGAACCTTTTGAGTCAGTAATAGTTCCGTGTCTTTGCCAGGCTTCCGCCAGGCAGGTATATTCAGCAAATTTACCGGTATTACAGGCAACGGAAACGATTACCGGTAATTTGTTTGTATTCTGCAAATTATACACATCACTGTTATGGAAATCAGATGTATTCCATCCTGTTGGGCTGCCGTGTCCGAGATAATTTATCCAACTCCTGCCGTCATTCACGGCAATTGTAACAGCTTCGGTTGTTGCGCCCGGATCATAAACCTGGGTGAATTCGCTGTAATTGTAATCCAGCATTATTTCCCTTAATCCCTCCATCAATTCCCAATCCGGAGGATATGGCGGGAAAGCCACATCACTGGCAATTCCCAGTGCTTTATCGAACCAATCCGCTTCCGGATCAGGTTCAGTTTCATAGAATATGTTTTTATTTATCACAGTTTCTGCTTCCTGCAATGTCTCCACGGAAAAGCGTCCGATAAGAGCATCCGGATATTCATCTTCTCCGGCTAATAAAGTATAAACCGGATCGGCTTCATGACCCGAAGACCAACCGGAGCAACCAATCGCCGGAGGAATATCATCCGCATCTCCGACCAGAAGAATGAATGTCAATTCTTCCGTATCATAAAGATTTTGGATAAAATCCTTAATCGATTCCCAGGTATTTCCGGTATCATCAGGGAAAAGATAAAATTCCGTTCTGATTCCTTTCCGGTTTTTCCATTCGAGAAGCGGCATTAATGGTTCTGAAAATTCGGTAGTGGAAATTATTATCATATCTCCGGTATCGGTAATCGGAGGATATCTATTGGAAAGTAGATTGTAATTCAGGAAATGATTTTCATAAATATTGGTGAACGAGGTAGAAATTCTATGCGGAAAATCGATAACTGATTCTTTCCGGACAGTAACGGTAAACGATTCTACGATGCGAAGTTTCTTTTGAAAAGGATTATATGAAAATGGATTGAAGCGGATAACTTTTCCGCAGAAATCCCGCAAAATGTATTGTTCTCCGCATTCTGCAAGATCTTCGTTTATCCAGATATCTTCTTCATAAACAGCAGAAAGTGCAAAATCAAATTCTGGAGAAGACTGATACCTACTTACAGACCCAAAAGAAGGAATTATCGTTTCAATATCGATTTCTTTGGAGATGACATCTGTAATTTGAAGTTTAGTTTCGGAATTTTCAGGAATGATGATACTGCGGCAAATATAAGGTATGTTCGGTTCTCCTTTTTCAGTTGGAAAAGCAGCATTATCCATTTTTATTTCATTAAATGATCTTCCTTTTAATGTTTTTTGTGAAATCTGATATTCACACAATTCAAACTGCAAAACAATCTCATCCTTTGTTTCGGAAATGATCTTGATTTCAGATGACATTAAGGGTAAAAAAATTAAGATGAAAAATAAAATCAATATCTGCTTTCCAATAAATTTATTTCTTAAAAATTTTTTCATTTTTTCCTCCGAATTCTTGAAATCTAATTTTTCCTTTGGGATTCTCATCAAAAGGATCATTAGTTATTTGATCAAGATCATTTTCCTCATCTGTTCAGAATTATCATTTTTTAATTTATACATATAAATTCCTGATGAAACTTCGTTATTGTTCAAATCCTTTCCATCCCAGATTTTGGAATAAAGCGACCGAGTCCCTTTTGTCTCAACACAGTTGAAACAGTCCAAAGTTCTAACAATCTGTCCTTTGGAATTATAGATGATCAATTCTGCGTTTTCAACATCTTCAACATTAAGTTGAAATACAATTTTTGTTGAAGGATTGAAAGGATTCGGATAATTACCAATAAGTTTTATGTTTTCCAAAATGGAACTATCAGTTTCTTCAACATTAGTGGATTCAACGGGAATAGATTCAATATGCGATATTTTATTATAAGCAGTAACCGTTAAGGTAACTGATTGCTGCTCATCTATCCTGTCTTCAATATCCAATGATACATTTCCTGTTTCATCGGTATAAGCAGCAATAATAATTTCATTTTCATAAGACAGGCAGACAAGAGCATCCTGAACATCGGTTGAAACTTCGAATGTTGTTTGATTTGGATCAATAGTATTTTGATGATCGATTGTGATGATTTCAGGTGTGTCAGTTCTGACTTGTAGGGATGCATCCCCAAAAATGTGCCAGGTTTTGAAAGTAGAAATTCCCACTAAACCGTATTCGTCCATCATCAAACAAGAACCGTTATACATTAATCCACCGATAGTGTTTTTTTGGTCCGATACGAGCAAATCGGTAACTTCATCTTGAGCAGACATGGGAGGTGACCAGGGTTGATTTATAGAAGATGCATAAATAGCAATTGCACCGGTAGGATTTTCATTATTTGTAGATCTGAGCCAGGTTTCAGCAAAACAAGTATTCCCTGTGAAATTACCGTTCAAACAAGCAACCGAACAGATAAAAGGAAGTTTATTCTCATTAATCAATCCATTAACATTATCGTTATAGAAATACACAGATGTCCAACCTGTATTTGATCCATGACCGGCATAATTCCCAAAACTTCTTCCTTCGTTTATTGCATTTGTAATATCTTCTATCGATGGAGATGGATATAATTCATCAACTTCTGTAAAAGTATAAGCCAATAAATCTTGTCTGATATTCGCAATATGTTCATCATCATACTCTCCATCATCGCCCGGACCGAGATGTCTTGCTATTCCGAACGCTTTGTGCAGCCATTCACCTTCGATAATATCTCTCTCGTAATAGATCGTTCTTTCTACTTGAGTTTCTACTTGTTCAATCGTTTCTGCTGAAAATCTTCCGACAAAAATATCAGGATAAGAATCATCTCCTTCTAATAATGCAAATTTTGGATCAGATGCACCCGTCCCTAATTCTATATCCGAATGAGAAAGAGATGGAATTTGATCAATATCACCGACCAATTGCACAAAAGTTAATCCGTCATTCGCATCATAATCGGACTGGATAAAATTTTTCATACTTGTTGAATCTGCTCCAATATCAAAAATACTATAAAGGTCTGTTTGAATACCTTTCTGGTTTTTCCAGTCCACATAAGGATTTATTGCCTGCAGATAATCGTCGTAACAAATTACAATCATGCGACCAGTTTCATCAATTTCTCTGGAACGAATATCATTATAATTTAGAAAGTGATTTCTGTATAAACATGTGAAATAACAATTATGACCTGCTATCTCTCTTGTTTTTACATTCACATTATCTAAACCTATATTATTTACCCCGATAGTCAAATGATGATAAACTCTCAAAATTTCAGTTTGCGGATTGTATGAAAATGGGTAAACTGTAATTGTGATCCCGCGGACATCACGCAAGATATATGGTTTTCCTAATTCGACAATTTTTCCGGGATAAAAATCATTTGCATCATAAATCTTCGAAAATATGTGCGGGATGTTATCCGGATTTTCTACTCGGCTAATAATCCCTTTCGAGGGAGCAATTTTTATCTGATATTCAATAAACTCACTATTAATAACTTTTGCTTCCACTTTTGAATCATTCCTGATAATTATACTTCGAGTGATTTTAGGAAGTTCCGGATCCCCTTTTTCAAAAGTTACAGTTTCATTATCTAAACTAATTTTGTAACATTCAAATCCATTTATTAAAACAGGATCGATATCAAAATTACCAAACCTGTAATCAATAACAGTTTGAGAATCGTTTGAACTTAAGATCTTAACCTGATGATCGTGGTGATCGATCAATATCGTTTCTGCAAAAAGTTGAGATACGAAAACTAAAATTATTATTAAATATTGCTTCATTGTTCCTCCAATTTCAAAAAATACACTTTTATTGATAAGATATTTGAATTTGTCGATTGATTCATCCCATTTTACAAATATTTCGAGACATAGAAATAAAATTCTACATCTCGAAATATGAAGATTCAATGATAATAAATCAAACTTCTAACGAAGCAGCAGCATCTTCCTGGAATATTCTTTATCGTTTGTCGTAATTTTGTAAAAGTAAATTCCTGATGTTACTTCCTTACCGTCTTCATCACGACCATTCCACTCGACTCTCATCTTTTTATTAATGTCATTTTCAGATAAGGAATTGTCGAATATCGTTGCTATTTTATGACCTTTGATGTTATAGATCGAAACATTTACCTGTCCTTCCTGTTTGATATAAAAACTTATTTCAGTTTTGGTATAAAACGGGTTTGGAAAATTAGAAATATTGTCTATTATAAATTCAGGAATTTCAGGTTCCTGTTCGTCATTAGAAGGAATTGTTAAGGATATTGGTCCGTAGTTATCTGTTGCTCCGCTGTAATCTCTGCTTTCCAGCCAATACCGGTAAGTTGTATTTTCTGTTACAGGATATTCATCGACAAAACTATAATTTGTCGGCTCGAAAGTTGTTCCTGCTCCCGGTATTGGATCATTATTAACCTGGAATGATTCCTCAAAATTTTCTGTTTCGGAACGATAGATATTCCAACCGGAATTATTGGATTCGGATTGAGTTGCCCAGTTCAGGATGGAATTTCCATCAGTAAAAGAAACAGTGAATGATGATAATTCGACGGGAAGCGGATCATCGCCTGTGGTTCCGATGGTCCAGTCGCTGAAATCGGAAACATTGTTTGCTCTAATGTGAGATGCATCGACAAGTGTATAATCAGCCCAGATGCTCCAATCTGCGTCGGTCTGGTCTCTTCTCAGGATGCGCAGATCATTCGGATCGGTGTAACCGCTTACTTCTTCCAGGTCGAAGGTTATATCGGCTGTGTAAGAAGATAATGTTGTTCCGATTTCCCAAAACATAGAAGTAATGGAATTGATCGTAGGCGGAAGTGTCCCACCCGGATTTGTTTTAACTTGACTCACCATTACCGTTCGCAATGTATCGGCATCCGGCGGTTGAGCTCCGGAAACTGCTCCGTCATCGAAATCAAAAACAACATCTGCCTCAGAAAAATCTAAGATCGTTCCTCGAAAGGAAAACGGTAACTCACCATCGACCCGGACAATTTGAAAGGGTGCGGGATCGACAGTAATATCAAAATCATATATACCGTAATTATCCTGGATGACATGACTGAATGTACCAAAAGTGAACCGCAATTGTCCAAAACCGTTTGGATCAAACTCAGCAACCCAAACCGGATCGGAATTGGCGACATCGATCGTTCCCCAACCGGAACCTTCCACTTCATTTCCGGAGCCGACATTGTTTTGCCAGTTTTGACCATCCGGGAAAAGTATATCCCTTATTCCTTGAGCATCCGGATATGGAACTTTAACATATAAACGGCAATTTACGGCTCTTAGTTTTAATAAGCCATTCTCGTAAATTTCACCGATTCCATCCAGGTAATTTCTCTCGTCACCTGCTTGTCCCTGAATATCCCAGGCAGCATTCGGATTGACAGTGTTGATATGATTGAAAGTAACGATCCGAAAATCATCCAGGGTTAATACTACACCGGCGACACCCGGCAATACATCCAAATCCTCCGCAGTGCAGATCGTTGATGAGAGTGGTGGATTTAACGGATCGATATTCCAAAAAAATCTTACATACGCCCAATTATGAGTCTCAATATGCCCGGGTGTATAAGGAATTCCATCATGAGTAAACAATCCCGGATCATCAAAATCGAACATCCAGGAAGCGATTGCCGGTCCGGCATGCACATCATCGACAGCGAAGGTTATCGATTGTGAGATGAGCAAATTTCCCAAGATCATTAACACTAAAACTAACAAAACTTTTCTTACTTCCATTTTTCCTCCAAAATTTTGTATCACCACCGTCCCGGTGGTTTTTTCAACAATTTCCCATCGGGACGAGGGGATTACTTTTTAAAATGCATTTAATATGCCATTTAGTTTTTAATAATTGATATTTAATGAAATGTCTTGGAATGTATTGTAAATCAATAAATTAACATTTCTTGATTTGTTCTTTGATTTCTATAAATAATTTTTTTTGAAAAATCTATGGTGCAGTTTGATACAGGATATTTGTTGTTGTCTCAATTTGCTACATCCTTAAGTAATTCTTTAAAATACTATACAGAAAAAACTGCCTGAATTATTCAGACAGCTTTCGGTGAATTTAGTCTAATTTGAGCTGTTAGATTAACTAATCCGATGTTATTGATTCATCAAAATAGCGTACTCACTATTTCCTGCGCTCGATTCTCTTGTTTTTCTTATTATTCGACTTGTTATCATTCTCCTGAATCAAAACAACCGGAGTACAATCCCTAACAGCAGTAACTCTGTAAAACAGCATATCTTCAAAGAAAGGTTCGATATAAATATTTCCAAAAGAGATTTCTACGACTGCACCGTTGAAATCATGCGGATCTGCTGATTTATAGATATTATAATGATCGACAATTATAGGATAAGTCCAGTTCAACTCGATATTGCCTTCAATTATTTGAACAGTCAAGTTATCGATGACCGGTAACAGCTGCCAAAATACTGCATCCGGACCCCAGATATTATTGGATTCATTCAACTCAACAACATTATCATCCGTATCAATCTGAAGATAAGTATTCCATGTTTCTGCTATATCATGTGTTATATCGAACTGCACTTCGATAAAACCTCCTGCAGGAATTCCGGTATCGATCAATTCATACTGATCTCCAATTTCATGAAGTGATGGAGGAGCAGCGAGATCGTAATAAAGATCAAGAAAAATATCAGAACCGGCAGAAATATCGATATTTCCATTATTATAAACGGTTACGGTGGCAGTTATCTCATCACAAACATAAGGATCAGAATCTGTCCAAACTACATCTGTGATTTCCAGATCCGAACCATTTCCGGGTTCTGTTCTTTCTATTCCGGAAAAGATCAGAGAATAATCCTGCTCGGGAGCGATATTTCCTTTATGCGAGATTTGAAGAGTGTAATATCCCTCATCCGGATTTCCAATAAATACTTGTTCTATATTATCCACATTGTTATCACCATTCTGAGTTGCCGCATTTGCCGGATTATCCGGATCGCAACTCCAAGGAAAATATATAGTTCCAAAACTATCAAAAATCCTCATATCAAGGTCATTAACGAGCATGACATCATCAGGATCTAAAGTCGCGACAACCGGAGTTCCGGCAGGATCAGTCCAGCAAATAGTAGCTTTGATGTTTTCTGTTCCGTCACAATAGAAATAATATTCTTGAATGGTAGAATTTTCTAAATTATTTTCATATATACAACCATCCATGATGGAATTATCATGAGTTATCAAATCAACAGCAGTTTTACTATTCAACAAACCCCATCCGAACATATAATCGGGACCATCATTCGGACCTGCTTCATCTGCTGTATGAATGATCAATCCTTTCAGGGTTGCCGCCAACATATACGAACCATTCAGATTTTCATAATGTTCTTGAATCAAAGCACTTGAACCGGTGACTGTGGGTGCGGACATAGAAGTTCCACCAATAGAAAAATATTCTGCATCATGAGCATCACCGGTTGAGTATAAACTTTCTCCATCAGCAACGATATCGGGTTTGATCCTTCCGTCATCGCATGGACCCCAACTAGAGAAATCACTGCAAATAACATCTTCCGGAGCAGAATATCCGGCTGGAATTTCCAGACATGAACCAACGGTTAACAGATTTTTTGCAACTCCTACATTTCCAACACAATCGTAATCTCCGTCTGGATCTCTGGTATCATTCGAAAAATCCCAGTCAGTTCCATTCCAAGCCCAATGCCAACCATCATGATAATCATCTCTTTCGTTTCCAGCAGCTTTTATTATTAGATATTCGGGAGCATTATATGCCAAATCATCCCAGTCCTCGGCATCTTCTCCATAAAAACCAAATTGATAATCTTCATTTGTATCGATACTTGTATCTCCATACCAGTACCAAATTCCTAAAATTCGTTCCCATCCTCTGATAAATGAGTATGAATGATTGGAAAGGATCAAATCATCATTCGCGGCAGCGTCCGCCATTTCAGCAAGATCATCATACCAATCCCAGGAGAAAAGTTCTGCTTTAAAAGCCATTCCATGCGCAGCTTCAACCTGACCTTCGGCAATAATTGTTCCTCCAACATGGGTAGAATGCCAATGTGTATCTGCTGTATCTCGTTGTGTAACCCAAGAACCACCAACTCCATCATCAAATTCCTGGTGAGTTGTTCTGACCAGCCCTCCATCCCATTCACCAATCAGGAAACCTTCTCCGGAGAGATCGAGCCCTGTATCACCACCAGTCCATAATTCATCTGTTTGAGATGTTCGGGCTGCATTGATATTATTTGTAATGTTATAGACTGGTATTCCGTTTTTGCTGATTCCCATCAATTCTATCAAATACTCACCTTCTTTGTCGGCACGAATAGTCCATCCTTTTTCCTTTGCGATATTCATTGCTTCCTTTTTTGAATTGGAATATTTCTCGTGAAATATCCGGGAAAGTTCAAGTAATTTACGATCGTTGTTTAGCTCTGAAGACAACAAACCTGAAATTACAATTAATGAAACAATACTCAGTATCAAATAATTTTTTTTCATTACTACCTCCTGGATGACAATGTCATCGTTTTTTTACATCTAACCGCATTTATTATGCCATATTGTTAATTGTATGAAAAATAAGCATGTTATGGAATTTAGTAATTTCCATCTCTGCGATTTCGCATAGTTATTTTCGCAGAATTATGCGATATCGCAGGTAATTCCGTAATTTTGGGAAAATGTTAAGCTTTATTATGTCCCAAAAAAAATGGAATAAGTTGGCAAGATTATTAGAACTAATAAAAATTGAATTGTTGAAATTTGAAGATATGAAATTTTTTAAACTTTAAATGCATATTTGAATTAATAATATTGGAGATAAAAAATGGGTTAAGATAACAAGCTAGAAATCCAATAAAGAAAAGCTGCCTGAATTATTCAGACAGATTTCTGTGAATTTAGTCTAATTTGAACTGTTAGATGAACTAACCCGATGTTATTGATTCATAAAAACAGTATATTCACTATTTCCTGCTCTCGATTCTCTTGTTTTTGTCATTATTCAACTTGTATCATCCGTATCGATCTGAAGATAAGAACTCCAGGTTTCTGCTGTATCATGAGTCATATCGAACCGGACTTCTACAAAATCTCCGGCAGGAATTCCGACATTTATCAAGTCATATTGATTCCCATTTCTCGAAGTGCCGGAGGATCGCGAGATTCTAACAAAGAATCCAGGTTTTTCTGTTTTTCTTCTTCACCGTATGAGTGCTCCTTTTGGTTTATGTAAAAGCAATACCAAATTAAAATTGGAGCACTTTCTTGATTATTACTTTAAAGATTCAGGTTTTATTTATATTTACATTTTTTTATCTCTTTTTTTTAATCGACGAACTTTTATATTTCGTGTTAGAAGTAATCGGTGTATTATCCGCTGTTACTACATAGAACTTCTTATTTTCAATTGGAATGCCAAGTTCAACATGATCTCCTGTTACAGTGGCTTCCAGTATCCAGCTGGTACCCGGGAAAGTTGCATGAGGATCATCACTGCTATAAACTTTATAATTATAGCCTTCGTCAGACCAGGTTAATCTAACGCTATCGCCATTATCAACGATTTCCACAAAAACATTAGCAGGTGGATCAGGTTGTGTCGCTATAACAGTCATTGTCACATCAACTGTATCCGGTGAACCGGCAGCATTGTGAGTAAAAACAATATCTGCCTGATAATCTCCTGAACTCAAACCAGCTGCATCATAGCCAACAAGTATCTCATCAGCTGAAACAGCTACGGTATCAGTTGTGGTAGTTGCTCCATCGAGTGTAAGCCAGGTTGGTCCATCTGTTCCTTCAATGGTAATATTATCAAGCAACCACCAGTTAATATTGTAAGTATCATCACCATGAGCTCTGAACCTTACATTGAACATATTTCCCGCCGCATATTCACTGATATCAAATGGACCTTCTGTTGTCCAGGGAATATTAACTGAATTATCATATTCGGCAACTAAATTCCATGAGAAGCCATCATAAACTTCAACAGTCAAATATTCAGCACCTGTAGCAGAGAAGACATCAAAGAAAATATCATACTGAAATGAAACTGTTGTAGAAGTAGTACCATCCAGCTCTGCACTTACAAGAGAGTATTCATAATTAGTGTGAATTGGGGAATAATTGAATTCTGCACTGGGAGACGGATTACCATCAAAAACATTAATTTGCCAGTTCCCTTGTTCTGGTTGGAATATCCAGTCATTCGTTGAGAAATTAGCTGAAAACCAATTTTCATTGAGTAATTCAAACCGATTTCTTCCGGAATATTCAATATGGGCTGTATAGATCAAATCCGCTTCACCCATGTTTGACACAGTTAGAATATCAGTATCTGTATCATCTGAATCAACAATTGTGCTGAGAGAAACCGGGGTTACATCAAAAACAGAAACAGCATGCTCCGGAAATAAAAATCCCGGATAAAAAATATATCCATTACTGTTCATTTCATCACCTACTATTGCACCTACCACACTTACAATTATTTCAAAATTACCGGATGCGGGTGGTTCTGCTTCATTTGGATTCCCACCCAGAAAACCGGATTGAAGTAACTGAAAATTGTCACTTGAGTATTGAGTAGATAATGATATAGAACAGAAAAGGAGTAATATGCTTGTTGAAATTAATTTATTCATAGTTTTCATAATTTCTCCTATTCCGATTGAATAACGGCATTATATCCTTTTAGAACCAATGGTTTATCAATTTCAAGTGAAGCTGTTGAAAAAGTGTTATTTGAACCTGCTTTAAATATGAGAGTTGAATTGTCCGGTGCTTCTGCTATTGCTTCTTCTATATCTTCATAAGGATCGTTTGGAGTACCATCACCAGGATTAGCTTCACCGACAAATTTAACAACATCGAGAGGGGCTAGTTTTGTGGTATGTGTTTGACCAACGCTGAAATGAGCATCATCAATTCCGTCTCCGTCTTCATCCCAACCGATAAAATCGCAGGAATACCAGTTATCCCTTGCACCACCCCAACCAAAATTCATCTTGAATTGTCTGGCTGGATCGGTTGCCTTATTATAACCATACACTACCCAAAAGTGTCCTCCACCCCAAGTATTGGTTCCATTCAGATCAAGTGGACGCAACCATAGAATATCTTCGGTCATCTTATCAATATCCCTATTTTCATGAATTGCATTCGGATCGTAACGAAAATGATCCTCCATTGCTGTGGGATATTGGCTGAAAGATGCAGAGGAACTCCTAAGACCATAACTCATATTAATAGCAATACCGGCATGGTAACATATTTCTGCTACTTCTGCATCACCGGCAGGATCGGCACCATTATGCTGATCATCAATAATACTCCACTGGTAATTCGTTGCACCAAAATTGGCAGCCCAGTTGCTATTCACGGTGTTCAAGTTGTTATATAGGGTTTGAAGTGCATTTTGATAATTTGCATCAGCACTGATATTTTGAGCACTGCTGAGAAAACTTCCATCCCAGTCACCATTCATTTCTAATTGACCACCACCGGCAGCAGTCCACTGTAAACGACCTCCCCAGCCACCCGGGATATTAGGATCTACTGCCAGAGGTTCATTATCCCAGTTATTTCTCCAGCGAGATTCATAATTCACATTTCCGTTTCCAACTCCTGAGTTCGGCCACTTCCAGTAATACATAATTTGCGACATCGATGTTGCTCCACAACCAACAACAGTATTTTGACCGGAATTTACATGAGTAGGACATTGGTCATTATAAACACCGCCTTGGGACCATAGACTCGTAAAGTTTAGTTCCATCATTTGCGGTTCAACTCTGTCACCATCCCTGTCAATCCGAGGAGGAACTATTCCAGCGGATAGATTTTGCCAGAAAGAAGTTCGTTCTCTTATTTCATTTTCAAATTGTGGTAATTTTGGGATATTGCCATCTCGTAATTTTTTCGTTCTAATTTGAATTTCCCACAAGATGTACTGAAGATTGGGGTCTTGGGGATCGTATGATCCCTGAGCACAATACAAATAAACAGGTAAAACCAGTTCATCGGCTCCACAAAGACAAAAACCTTCTCCGGAAAGATGAGCAATATATGCAACTACTTCACCATCTACTATATGTGCTTCCATCTCTTGAATAATAGCATTAGGTTTCGCATCAGCGGTTACATAACTCACCCAGGTTTCCACCGCAGATTTAACTTCATTTTCTGATAAAGTTTCAGCTAGTAAGGTTAATGGAATTAGAAGAAAAATAAGTAAGAGAGAATTTATTGATTTTTTATTCTTATTCATCATATCCTCCTATTGCAAACTAACCAGAACCAGCACCAATCCTTTCCCTTTTTCCAGCGAGCTCATTGCTTTTCCGATGATGGCACCCAGAGCTTTTGTATGGTCGGAAACCTTCATAGCATAGCCCGAAACTTCAGAGGTAGTAAGAAGATCTCCCGGTTGGATTGCTCCTTTGGAAGCATCTGCATAACAATAGACTCTGCCGCTCAGAGCCACCGGATATTCCCCATCGGCAACGGATTTTTTTTGTCCCATTATCATTCCGGCATTAATGCCGCCGGCACCACTAACAATACCTGCCACACAACGGTCATAAGCATCGTCGGCAAGTTTCAATTTGCCGGGATTTTCAGTATCGATAGATAGAACCATTCCCGGTTTAATTGTTCGGGTATCTTTAATATCGAATGGCTCAGCAATGTCGCTTCCACCGGTGATCTCTAATACCTCGGTAAAAATCCGACCGTCCCCGCCGGCACCTCCCCATTCTGCATCAAGCGTTATTGATGCTGTGCCATCTGCTTTATATAGTTGAATTTGACTACCATCGGAACCATCTGCGGTTTCAGTACTTTGAATTCGCACAGTTCTTACATAGTTGTTAGTGTAAAAATCCATATAGGAACCAATATTGGACTCGGTATCTAATACTACTGTACCGTCTCCATTGCTATCATACATAATAAGTTGGCTGCCATCACTGCCATCTTCGGATGTTTCAAATTGTATTGTGTTATCGCCATCGGAATTTTTCAAGAAGAAATCGTGATTGTTACTGATTTCCAAAGCAATATCTCCACCTGCCCCCAGATTCAGGTTACCACCCGAGTAGCTGTTGATCAGCGTAAAGTCGTTTGAACCGTAAGCATCATAAAATCCTAATTTTCCCTGAACACTACCGCCATCCTGAGAAAAAGTCAAGGTCGGATGATCACTTTCACCTCCTGCATTATCAACATCTGCCTCAATTAAAACACCAACGGAATCGTTTCCTCCGCTAACTGTCAATTTTCTTTCCGGAGATGTGGTTCCGATGCCAACCGAACCGTGCCCCAGAAAGAGGTTGCCCCAAGAAGCAGCATCACGATCGTAAACCTGAATATAACCTCTATTATGAGTACCGCTGTATGCTAATTCCATGCCTTCTCCGGTCGTGGGCCAGTTTGAACCTTGAACACGGGTAACGCCACTGACATCAAGCTCAACTCCAGGATTATTTGTTCCAATACCAACATCTCCGGCGACATATAATCCATTAGTGGGAGGAGTATCCTGATAAGTACCGATTGTAGTACCACCATTTGCAGCTACCGTCAGTTTGGAACTTCCACTTACTTGAACACGCAAAGATGGGTCTGTTCCATTGCCGTTGATATGTAATTTGGAGTTTGGACTACTTGTCCCAATACCGACTTCACCGTCAAGAATTGATTCCCCCTGTACATTAACATCTCCTGCAACTTCCACATAGTCATCGCTTGTATCTCCGAGATTGATGGTTTCGGCGTTCATATTGAGGGTGAATGGTGAGAACGCGGCATCAAAATCCAAACTGCCTGCCCCACTTCCTGTGACGAGAAATTCGGAATCTTTTTCCAGGGAAATATCACCTTCCGCATCAATACGGAATTTCTGAACATGATCAACTGCAACTCCCAGCAAAGTACTATTACTACCAGCAGAATCCGGATTAACATAGATCGGTCCAGCACTAACTGCACCACTTATGGGTGTTTTTGTGAATATAATTCTTTCTGTTGCATAATCTATTTCATCACTTCTAAGGAATGAACCGCTGTCAATTCCATCGAGAGTTGCAGCATCATCTGCCTGAATGTTCGTGAGGGCAGAACCATCACCGGAGAATGCGGTAGCTGTCATGGTGCCAGCTACAATCACCTCATCATCGCCAGTGTCTCCGAGATTTATGGTTTCGGCGTTCATATTAAGGGTAAATGGTGAGAACGCGGCACCAAAATCCAAACTGCCTGCCCCACTTCCTGTGACGAGAAATTCGGAATCTTTTTCCAGGGAAATATCACCTTCCGCATCAATACGGAATTTCTGAACATGATCAACTGCAACTCCCAGCAAAGTACTATTACTACCAGCAGAATCCGGATTAACATAGATCGGTCCAGCACTAACTGCACCACTTATGGGTGTTTTTGTGAATATAATTCTTTCTGTTGCATAATCTATTTCATCACTTCTAAGGAATGAACCGCTGTCAATTCCATCGAGAGTTGCAGCATCATCTGCCTGAATGTTCGTGAGAGCAGAGCCGTCACCGGAAAATGCAGTGGCAGTTACTGTTCCATTAACTTCTAATTTAGATGAAGGATTTGTGACACCAATTCCAACATCGCCACCATTGAAATAAGTATCACCGGATGATTTTATTGCAATAGTATAGGCAGTGCCGTCGTGAAATAATAATTGAGATTTAAATGATGCACTGCTAAATCTCGCATATGAACCAGAGCCTTCGTAAGGTTCTACAGTTACATAACCAACAATATCTAAAGGATACTCCGGATCGTTATTTCCAATCCCCACATTTCCTGTTTCGCGATAGACATTATCTCCGTCAATTGTCCAGTCATCGTCCGGTGCAGAAGTTCCGGACTGAATTGCAAAAGGAACGCTGGCAATTCTACACCGTGGGGTCATTTCGCCATCACCATCTACATTAATGCCAATCCAAAGGGATGATTCATTAAATAGATCTTCCGGAAATGCTGTTTCAGAACCAAGCAAGATATGGAACAAACCATCAGAAACTTCAACTGCATTCTGCGTTTCTGTCCAGAGAGCTGCCCCACCAATTTCAACATCATAAATTGAGAAAGTAATAGAAACAGTTCCTTCAATTGGGTTTCCATCACTGTCTGTTAATTTGCCCTGATAATCGATTAAATCAGGTACTGCTCTCGAACTGCGTTCCATTTTCACACGGTGATTTCTTGATGAAAAACGAGATTCAGCAAGCAAAAAAGCACTGAAAATTGCAGTTAAAATTATCAGTGCGAATACCGTCTTTTTGTTGAGTGTTTTCATTTTTCCTCCTAAATTTTGTATCAACACCGTCCCGGTGGTATTTTCATCATCGAATCCCATCGGGATGATAAGGACACTTTTTCTGATTCAAATTGCATTTGTTATACCAGTTGGATTTTAATGCATTTGTAATCGATAGAAGATTCTGTAATTATCTGAAATATAGGATATTAGACGGCGAAGATTATTTTTGGACTAATTAATTTTATTTTTTTTTGAAATTTCCGGTTGTTGCAGTTTGTAACAAAAATTTGAGATTTGTTCCAACATGCTACAATTTTTATATAGTCATTCTGAAGTTTCTCTTTGCTTATTTATTGCAGAATCTAAGATTATTTTTTTAGTTATTCTCTAGATATTCCTCATTAGATGCCGTAGAATCCGTCAGCTGCTGGACGGAAAGACAATTTATTAATTCAGGTATTCTTTTTTATCTGTAGTTCGGAAATTCTCCTGATCAAAGTATGACGGGAAATTCCAAGAATAGTTGCTGCTTTGCTCTGGTTGAAATTTGTTTCTTTCAAGGCAGCTTTGATCAGCATTTCTTCGTTTTGTTTAATATTATAATTTGATATTTTGTTAAAAGATTGGTCTGTCGAAATCAAAGGAAAACACTTTTTATCGAGAATATTATTTTCACAAATTATTAGGGCTCGTTCCACCAAATTTCTCAATTCCCTGACATTTCCCGGAAAATCATAAACTTTCAAAAAATTGAATAATTCTTGATCGATTTTTGGATTAAGTTTATTGATTTTCCTGATAAAAATATCGATAAAATGCTTGACCAAAGGTTCGATGTCTTCAGGTCTTTCCCGCAGCGGTGGAATATTTATTATCAAAGTATTCAAGCGATGATAAAGGTCCAACCTGAATTCCTTGTTTGAAACAAGAACATTGATATCCTGGTTGGTTGCTGCAATGATCCGGACATCGACAAAAATTTCCTGCTCCAATCCGATCTTTTTTATCTTCTTTTCTTCGATCGCGCGCAAGAGTTTTGCCTGCAGCGATAGCGGCATATCAGCGATTTCATCTAGAAAAAGAGTTCCTTTATGAGCCAATTCAAATAGCCCTTTTTTATCTTCGATAGCCCCGGTGAAAGTTCCTTTTTTATGACCGAAGAATTCGCTTTCCATTAATGTTTCGGGAATTGCCGAACAATTGACCGGGAAGAAACCATACTCCTTTCTCTCACTTGAATGGTGAATTATACGGGCGATGATCTCTTTCCCGGTGCCGCTTTCTCCGGTGATGATGACATTTGTATCTTTATATTTGGCAGCGTTCAATGTCTCTTTTAGAATACTCTTTATGGATTTACTTTCACCGATAAAATTCCTTTCGATGCGCTGCTCCAATTCTTTACTGATCAAAGAATATTTGTCAGCAATATTTTTCAGTTTATCGATCTCATTCTCTTTTTCTTTTTGTTCAAGTTCGAAATTTATTAGTAATTCGGTTATTCTTTTACTGTTTTTTTCTTTACTTATCTCATTATTTATGTCGGAAAATTTTTTATAAAATTCAAATGCCTGTTGGAAATCACCTGTTTCAGAATAATAATCAGAAAAAATTTTATAGTTATCCATTAATAATTCTTTGGAATCAATTTTTTGAGCGGTTCGTAAGCTTTTTGACAGAAAAGAATAGGCTTTCTCAAATTGTTTTAATTTTAGATAGGTTTTTCCAATATCTACAGAAATTGAAGCAATCCCGAATTTATCATTTATTTTCTCTTTTATTTGGAGTGATTTCAGATAGTATTCAAGAGCTTTCGTAAATTTTTTCCGATACATGAAGATATTCCCGATATTACTAAGAGAATTTGAAATTCCAATACTATCATCGATTTCTTCCCTGATTTTAAGAGATTCGATTTGATATTCCATTGCTTTTTTAAAGTCGTTAAGATCTGCATAAATAGATCCAAGATTGCTCGATGAAGAGCCAACTCCAACTTTATCGTTCAATTTTTTTTCAATTTTGTTGGCTTTCTTGATAAATTCCAGAGCTTTATCATAATTTTTAAGTTCATAATAGATCAATCCAATGTTATTCAGAGAAATTGTTATGTTTTGAATATTATTATTAATTTTTTCATATATTTTAAAGGAATCCAGATAACATTCCAAAGCTTTTTCATAATTACTCAATCTAAAATAGATGTTCCCCATATTATTAAGACAGGTTGCTGAATTCCTTATATTCTTCAGTTCACAACTTTTTTTATATGCAATTATGTAATTTTGCAGAGCGAGTTGATAATTATCCATTTTGAAATGGATATTTCCGAGATTTTTGGAGAAATAAATCAAATCGGTTATATTTTCGTTTTGTTTGCTTAATTGAAGTGCTTTCGTTGTTACATTCAATGCCTTTTTAAATTTCCTGATATCTTCATAAGACAAACTCAATATTTCCAGTATATTTAATTTCTCTTTGTAAGAAAGATAGGATTCATACTCCTTTAAAGTATTATTTAAAAAGCCTATAGCATACTTATAATTTTTATTCTCAAAATGAATATCTGCAATTGCTGTTAGAGAATAAATTATTTCTTTTCGATTTTCTGCGATATTTCCGATCACTTTCTTTGCAGTATGAAAATCATGAAAAATTTCTGTTTTCAAATAATTTTTGTCTAATTTTATGAGAAGTTCAATCTTTTTTGTAGTTGAAGTAGATTTATCTAAAATTACTTGAATGATTTCTTTTAATAATTTATTTTCCATAATTCCTCTTATTTGATTTTATCGGAATATCAATCTTTTTACATACTTTCAAAGTTTGCCAACCTTGAAGTTTTAATCATTCTGTTCACAAAATTATATTAATCATTCAATTATCTCATTTTATTTTCAGTTTCGAAATTCTTCTCATCAAAGTATGCCGTGAAATACCGAGAATTTTTGCTGCTTTAATTTGATTATTATCTGTTTCTTTTAATGCAGCTTTGATCAGCATTTTCTCGTTTTGTTTGATGTTTAAAACTGTAAACTTATTTGAAAATCTATCAGAAGAGGGCAAAGGAAAACATTTTTTATCGAGAATATTATTTTCACAAATTATTAATGCTCGTTCCACCAAATTTTTCAATTCCCTGACATTTCCGGGGAAATCATAATTTTTCAAAAAATCGAGCACCTTATCATCGATTTTCGGTTTAAGTTTATTGATTTTCCGAATGAAGAATTCGACAAAATGCTTTACCAGAGGTTCGATATCTTCAGGTCTTTCCCGTAAAGGAGCTATGTTTATGATCAGAGTATTCAAACGGTGAAATAGATCTAACCGGAATTTTTGATTTTTAACGAGTTCATTGATATCCTGGTTAGTTGCAGCAATAATGCGAACATCGACCGGTATTCCTTCTTCGAACCCGATTTTCCTGATCTTCTTTTCTTCGATCGCACGCAGGAGTTTTGCTTGCAAGGCTGTCGTCATATCAGCAATTTCATCCAGAAAAAGAGTGCCTTTATGAGCCAGTTCAAACAGACCTTTTTTATCTTCGATTGCTCCGGTGAAAGTTCCTTTTTTATGACCGAAAAATTCACTTTCCAATAATGTTTCGGGAATTGCCGAACAATTGACCGGGAAGAAACCATTCTCCTTTCTCTCGCTGGCATGATGGATGATACGAGCGATTATCTCTTTTCCTGTTCCACTTTCGCCTGTGATAATCACATTTGTATCTTTATATTTGGCAGCATTAAGAGTCTCTTTTAATATTTCCTTTATAGCTTTGCTTTCACCGATAAAATTTTTTTCTATCCGTTGCTGAAGTTCTTTGTTGATCAAGGAATATTTATCTTTGAATTTCCTAAGTTTTTCGATCTCATTTTCTTTTTCTTTTTGCTCGAGCTCGAAATTTATTTGAAGTTCGGTTATTTTTTTACCGGTTTTTTCTTTTTGAATTTCGTCTTTTGAATCTGTATATTTTTTATGATAAGATAAAGCTTTTTTATAGTCGTTTATTTCAGAATAATAGTCTGATAAACTACTGTAAATCCTGTCTAATATTTCTTTAGAAGCGATTTTTTTTGCTATTTTCAGACCTTTATCGAGGTAGAGAAATGCTGTTTTATATTCTTTTAATTTCAGGTAAGTGTTTCCTAAATTATCATAAACGATTATTTTTCCTAATCTATTGTTTCGTTCTTCATGTATTTTTAGAGTTCTGTGATAATATTCGAGAGCTTTTTTGTATTCCTTTTGATAACGGAAAACATTGCCGATATTATTCAAAGAGCCGGATATATCGAGATTATTACCTAATTGTTCTCTCATTTTTATGACTTTTTTATGATATGCTAAAGCCTTCCGAAAATTCTTCATTTGATCGTATATGATCCCAACATTGTTTAATGAAGATGCTATTTTGAGTTTGTTGTTCGTTTTTTTATATATTTCAATAGCTTTATCGATAAATTCTAAAGCTTTCTTAAAATTATTAAGCTTGAAATAGACCAATCCAATGTTATTCAATGAACTGGCGATTCCGTTTTTGTTATCACTTTTCTTAGTAATTTTAAATGATTTTTGATAATTTTCCAGAGCTTTTTCATAATTACTCAATCGGGCATACGCGTTCCCAATGTTAATCAGACATTTAGCAAGACTCTTGTTATTCTGCAGTTCAATGCTTAATTTATATGCTGTTTTATAATGGTGTAAAGCCTTTTTGTAATTATCGAGTTTAAGATACATGTTTCCTGCATTGTTGCAAAAGTAATTAATATCCTTTTTATTCTCTTCTTGTTCGCTCAATTTTAGTCCTTGCTGGAAGTATTCGAGGGCTTCCTGAAATTTTCCTTTTTTTTCATGGGATAGACCTAATTTATCGAGAATATCTGTCTTTTCTTTGTAGGAAAATTCTGATGCGAAAGTATGATAAGATTTGGTTAAAAAATCGATTGTTCTATTATAATTTTTGAGTTCAAAATTAATAAAACCGATATTAGTTAAAAAATTGAAAATTTCTTTCTTATTATTAGAGTATTTTTCGATGTATTTTTTAGCTGTTTTGAAATCTGTGAAAAGTCCGGCATTTTGGAATTTTTGATCGATTTCTTTTAAAATTTTGGTTTTCTTTTTTATCAAAATCGATTTATTTGTTATTGTCCGGATTATTTTTTCCCTTTTTTCTATTTCCATAAAATAATTCTCTCACCTTGATCTATCTCGATGTTAATGGATTTTGGTAAAATTCCAAATAATATATCTCAAGTTCAATTTTTGTTGAATTGATTGTCGTCTAAATTCAGATTCCAGAGTTCGCTGCCGAGGAATTGAGTGTAATAGGAATGGGCAGATGCTTTTTCAACGATTAGAGAAACTGCATTATCATTAACACCAAAATTAGTATTTATAAATTTTGTTTTGATAAAGGCTGATAACTCTTTCGGGTCGATCTTCTTTAAGATCAGATGTTTTCCGCTTTTATAAAATGCCCGGTCATGACGATTGAAAATCTCGTCCATAAGGTGTCGTTTGCTGCCCATAAAAATGTAGGAAATATTATTATGTTCCTGAAAGATACTTCTCATTTTGCGTTCGATCTCTTCATCAGCATAATTAGTTATCTCCTGGAACTCATCAAAAACAACAACAGCATTTTTCTTCTTTTTATCGGTAATTTTCTTTACAGACATAAATAGATCTTCGAGGAGAACCGGTATACTTTCCGGAGATTTATCATAAGAAAACTCGAATTCGGTTTGCCCTTCTGTTCGACTTTTGGGATCAGAAAAGGAATTAATTTTTTCAGGATTTGGATAATTCTCTCGATTTTTCCTGTTAGATTTTTAGCGATTCCAGAAGCGTATATTTCAATGAATTTCTGTTTGGTGATGGCAGGATAAAGATCGATGTAATAGGTTAGAATTCCTTTTTTACGAACCCTGTTCAATACTTCCTTGATGAGAGAAGTTTTCCAAACCTGCGAGGAGAAAACAAGATCACATTTTGACTGTTTTCAATATCCCTGCTGAGTTCAGCGATTTCTTTTTTGCGGTTACAAAAGTCCTCACCGGTTACTATCTTTCCGTAAATAAAAGGATTTTTCATTCATTACCTCGATGAAAATTTAATTCGATTTTCTCTTTACGCAACCTGCGGTACGCAATTTGCGTAATTTTTTTAAGATACAGAAACGACTTGTCCCAATGCCTTCGGGATGCGAGTCGTTTCTGAAAACCTCTCCAAAATCCTCAAGTCGCACTCACTTCGTTCGTAGCAACTCGAGTATTTTAATTCACAGCCGTTACATGATAAAATTCCTTTTCTTCGGTTATTGCTTCACTCCAGCTGGTTTCCGCAATTTCATCTTGAAATGTCCAGTTTTCAAAAGCAACATACGGATCGTTCGAAGAGTAGATTTTATAGGATGTTGCGTTCTCAACACTATCCCAGGAAATATCCACAGAATCTGAGGAAACTGAAATAATGACATTTTGCGGAGCACCGAGTGTAACAGATTGATGAAAGTATAATGCTCCCATATCGTTTCTTGTTCCGTCAGGGTCATTATAACCTGGAGCAGGATCACCGGAATCAATACAAGGAGATTTTGTTCCATCATCGATTGGATAATTAGCCCAGGTTAAATTGTAATCATTATTTCCAGTATCTGCAAATAATGGATCTGCATCAATATTACCTGTTCCGATCCATCCTCCTTGTATGTCCGAATATGTTGCAGCTACAGAACCGGAATATAAGAATATTTCCTCCGGAATATTGTTCCATAAAATACAATTCATTATAGTAAGAGCTGATAAATAACAGAAAAAACTACCTCCGTTTTCAGCAGTATTTCCGCTAATGGTAGAATTAAATAAAACAGGATCAGAATCATGACACATAATAGCTCCGCCCCAGAAAGTAGCTGTATTTTTACAAATTATAACATTTGTTAATACAGGATTAGAAGAATAGCAGTTTATACCACCACCATCGATACCGGAACTGTTTCTACTTATAGTTACGCCTGTTAATACCGGAGAGGAATTATTAATGTTGATTCCGCCACCAAAAAGTTCGGCACTATTTTTTGTAATCAGGCAATTTTCTATTAAAATATCAGATGAATAAGAACAGTGGATTGCTCCTCCGCAATTATCAGGATTAGAACCAATAGCTTTGCCATATTCCAATTTGCAATATACGACTTTAGAACTATCCTGACCATTTGTTTCAGTATCTGAAAATCTCAAACCATGCCAGCCTGCAGTTGTATCCTGAGCAGTGAAATAGATTGAATCTGATTCTGTGCCTTGTGCTAATAATCTACCATAAATATTGAACTTATAATGCCCAGAGAAAATCACTTCTATTCCAGGTTCGATAGTTAATTCATCTCCAACCTGGATATTAATTTCCCCGTCGATAATGTAGGGACTATTGGCAGAAGTCCAGGTTCCGTTTACATCTCCTGCCGGAATGTGTGTATCAGCAGATAGTACACTGATCGCTAATAATATTCCGGATAATAAGAAAATCTTTTTCATAATTCCTTCTTTTTTGCTAATTGCCGGATTATAAAATTTATGAATCCATAGCAAATTATCGATATTTTTCATTTTAAATGAATCCTGGGATAGAATTATAACTTTTCCATCAAAAACCCGTCACAATCCTGATTTGGATGCAGCTCAAACAAATTGTTTGAGTTACATCAATTCACCGCCTTCACATAATAAAATTTCTTAATCCCGGAAACCGCTTCGCTCCAGTTCGTTTCCGTTCCTGTCCATTCAACATTTGTGAAAGTTCCATAAGGATCTGTATCGGAACAGATTTTGTAGGAACTTGCGTCGGCTACGACATCCCAACCGATATGAACCGAATCAACAGTAATAGAGATAACCACATTTTGCGGAGCATCGGGAGAAGAAACCGCACCGACAGTTACGCTGTAATTATTTCCGGAATTATTGTCGGTATATTCGGGACCATTATAATCTTCGGCTGTGATGTAGAAGGAAACTGTGTCGTCATTCTCGATTTCGTTGCCGTTTTCGAGGATAACTTGCCAATAAGAATTTCCGGTTTCAGGGTTGTTACTCGACCAGTCGAAAGATTTAGCGTTCCAGGCAGTATCATTCAAAGTATAATTCAATTCAATGTAAAATTCGGAATTGGCATTTATATCTATTCCTTCGATTTCCGCTTCGATTTTGATGCTGTCGTCATAAGCAACAGAACCTTCGTTTATGAAATTCGTGAAAGCGGAATTAGTGCTGTCCAAAAAGGAAACTGCGGTGATTTCTCCAATCTCGATATCGTTCCAAAAATCATCTTCCAGAACCTGCACCGAATCCGCATCATCGATGTAGAAAGTCCGGTTGGAGATAGATTCCCATTCCCAACCTCGTAAAGAGGAATGGTTGCGAGCGTATTTGTATTCAACTTCCGTGCTGCTGCCGCCGGGAAAAATTACATCGACTTCATAAACGCCGTCTGCAATTGTATCATCGAGTTTTGTACTGCCGACATCCCAGACTAAAGGCAAAGTATTTCCCTGGATAAAGACACTGTCTGCTTCCAGAGTTCCGATTTTCAAAGTGAAAGTAACAGTTACATCCTGGTCGATATTCGTATCGGCAACAGTGACGGAATAATTATTTCCCTGATTATTATCGCTGTATTCCGGACCATTGTAATCTGTTCCGGTGATGTAGAATTCGATATCATCTCCATCGGAAATCTCGACACCATTTTCCAAACTGACTCTCCAATATGATTTTGTATTTTCAAGATTATTGCTGAACCAATCGAAACTTTTCGAGAGCCGGTTTCGGGAATCCAGAGAATAAAGGAGTTCTGCGGAAAAACCGGAATTGGCATTCACATCAGCACCGTTAATCTCGATTTCGATATTCACATCACTTCCGGAAGAAACTGTTCCATTATCATTAAAGTTAGTGAATTCGGACGGATAATTTTTCGGCAGGAAAGAGACCCCGGTCAGTTCAGCGACCGCAACATCATCCCAATAATCCATCGCCAATGTTTGAGCAGTTTCCGCATCATCGATGGTAAAAGTTCGGTTTGGAATGCTTTCCCAGGTGTAATTCACGCTGTCCTGGTAAATGAGTGTATATTTGTATGGCACAGTAATTTCGCTACCGGTAGGGAAAATCACATCGACTTCATAAATGTTATTTTCATCTGTATCGGACATCTGCATCGAGCCGGGAGTCCAATCCAACGGAGAAATTCCGCCTTGCAGAGAAACACTGTCCGCTGCGATTGTTCCAAGATTCAAAGAGAAGGAAACTGTTACCGGCTGGGAAGTTCCTTCACTCGATATCCGAACCTGATAATTCGCTCCGCCGTTGTTGTCATAAACAGTCGGACCATTATAATCTTCTGCGGAAATGTAGAAAGTGATGTTATCTCCATCAAAAACTTCATTTCCATTTTCCAGAGTTACTCGCCAGTAAGATTTATTCGTGCCGACATTGTTGTTATACCAGCCGAAACCTTTCGTATGCCAGGTTGTTTCATCGAAAGTGTAATTCAAAGTAGCACTGAAATTGGAATTTGCTGCTTCATCGACGCCATGGACCTGAACTTCGAAATCGACCGAACTACCGGTGTCGAGAGTGTCGCTATCATCGAAGTTAGTGAATTCGGAAGGGAAACTTAAAGGCAGAAAAGTAACTCCGGTGATTTCCGATAATGAACCGTTATTCCAGATATCGGTGGGAAGATTCTGGGTCGAGCCGGAATCATCAATCTCGAAAGTGCGGTTATCGGTTGTTTCCCAGGTCCAGACAGTTTCTCCATCGGGAATGATGGCATATTTGTATTCCACATCTTTTACGCTTCCGGATGGGAAAAGCACATCGAGAGTATAAATATTATCCAGTTCCGGATCAGACATTTCAGAACTACCGACCGCCCACTCTAATGGTGACACACTTCCCTGCAACGAAACATTTTCAGCATTGTTCGAACCGAGATCGAGAGTAAAAGTTACGGTTACATCATTGTTTGTTCCTTCTCCATCGAGATAAACAGTAAAGTTATTTCCGCTATTATCATCCGTATATTCCGGACCGTTGTAATCGGTGGCAGAGAGGTAGAATCCGAGTGAATCCTCGTCTGCGATTTCCACTCCGTTTTCGAGTGTAACTCTCCAATAAGAAAGGTCATTTTCCGCATCATTCAGATGCCAGTAAAAGTTTTTGGTGCCGGAACTTGTTTGTGTTTCATAATGAAGAGTTACTTCGAATCCTGAATTAGCATCCACATCTGCTCCGGTAATTTCCGCTTCGATAGCGAGTGAACTTCCCATGCTCAAAGTATCATTATGAGAAAAATTAGTGAATTCCGATTCCGAATCTGCCAGAAACCGGACGCTGTCCAGTTCCGTGACTTCGCTATTGTTCCAATAAACAAGCGGCAGGATTTGGGTTGGATTGGAATCATCGAGAGTAAAAGAGCGATTGTCGATGGTTTCCCAAAACCAGGTATCGGATTCATTTTTTGTATATTTATACTGCACTTCATAATTTCTTCCAGCAGGAAAAACAACATCGGTCGTATATATTTTGTCACCATTCGGGTCTGTCAGAAGCGTGCTTCCTTCATTCCAATCGAGCGGAGAAGCGCTTCCCTGCAAAGCCAGCGAATCGACTTCCATACTTCCGATATTAATGGAGAAAGTTACGGTTACTTCCTGAATAATTCCATCATCAGCAACCTCGACAATATAATTATAACCGTTGTTGTCGTCCGTAAATTCAGGACCGTTATAATCGGTTGCTGTTATATAAAACTGGAGTGAATCACCATTGGAAACCTCCTCTCCGTTGTTCAAAGCAATCCGCCAATATGATTTGGAAGTTTCCGTGTCATTCTCATACCAGTAAAAATCTTTGGTTTCGTAAGCCGCACCTTCGATAGAATAATGCAAAGTAACAGAGAAATCGGAATTGGCGTATTCATCGATGTTATCGACCTCTGCTTCGATATAGATGGAACTTCCGTCAGCCAGAGTATCATTATGAGCAAAATTAGTGAAGTCGGAATTGCTGTCCGGCAGGAAGGAAACGCCTGTCAATTCCGCAATTGTTTCATCGTTCCAATAATCCAGTTCCAGAACTTGCGTGGAATCGGAATCATCGATAATGAAAGAACGATTTTCTGCTAAAGTTTCCAGTTCCCATTCTCCCAGAGACGAATGATAACGCGCATATTTATATTGGATCGTATCATTGTCTGCTTCGGCGAAAGTAACTTCCGCTGTGAATATCTTGTCTTCATCTATATCGGTCATCAAGGTCGAACCTGCTGTCCAGAAAAGTGGAGCATTATCTCCGAGAATGGAAACGCTGTCTGCGGGTAATCCGCCCAGATTGACTGAAAAAGTTACAGTAACTTCCTGGCTGATTCCCATCACATTCACGAAATAATATTCTCCGTTATTATTGTCAGTATCCACATCTTCGGAGAAATCTGTGGCTGTAACATAAAATTTGATGGAATTTCCATCGGTAATTTCGATTCCGTTGGAAAGGATAACTCTCCAATAGGATAGAGTATCCACATTGCTGAACCAACCGAAATCTTTGGTCAGCCAGGTTTCGTTATCGATCGTGTAATGCAGAGTCCCACTGAAAGAAGAATTGTTATGAATATCCGTGCCATCGATCTCGACTTCGATCTTGACCGAATCTCCGGCAGCAACCGAACCGGAATTATTGAAATTGGTAAAATCGGAATCATTGTCGGGCAGGAAGGAAATTCCTTCGATCTCGACCGGAGCATAATAAGCAATCACAACTGAATCTGTTCGAGCAGATTCTCCGGTCGGAAGTTCATAAATTGCACTGACTTCGTATTCATAGGAAGTTCCGTCCGTTACATCATAATCGAGATAAGTCGTGTTTTCCGTGTTTATGAGAAGCGAATCGTCTCGATAAATGTTGTATCCGCTCAAATTTCTGGTGGGAGCATCCCAATCGAGTTGGATGGAATTTTCCAATAATTGAGCGGAGAGATTTTCCGGCGGGAGCAAAGACGAATCCGTGCTCAAGGAAATTTCATCGGATGCCATATTGTAATAGAATATCGTGTTGTCGGTTCCGGATGAGGAAAATTCATAGTTATCAACAGGAGAACTCTGATCCCAACTGTTGTTGAACACGATCTTGAATTCATAATCTCCGCTGGGGATGAGAGCCTGGTAAGTATAAATTCCATCATTTGCCGTATCATCGCCGCCGGTTCCGTCATCGTTCATCTGGGAAATGGTCGTGGTCTGATCCCAATCCGAACCTCCGATCTCACTCAAGAAATCTCCGCAGACAATCGGCGGATTCGGGCTGTGAAACACGAATTCATCCCAATCTTTCTGCCCGATATTAAAGCCGCAATTCGCATAAAAAGTGATGGATGACGCAGAGGTTACACTTTGATCAGCAGAGGGCCAGTCATTTCCATCCCAACTTTCCGATTCGATCACTTTATAATCATAAGTTCCGGCAGAAATAGTGGTTCGCCAGACTCCGTTTTCATCCAAATCCAGATCATAATCGTGATTGGAAGGAGTCCAGGAATTCATCGTTCCAACCAAATGCGGACGCACGGAAGGAGCAAACCAGGTGCAACTTGCCGAATTGTAGTCCGGGTCGATGAGATTGCCGTTCTCATCCTTGACCGTGTAAACCGTTACAGTTCCGGAATCATCCACTGCAAAAGTCCCGTCGATTTTCAGGATAACTTTCCGGCTGTGCAGGAGTCTGGCGGAAATAACTTCAAAAGAGGATGAGAAATCGCTCAAAACATAATTATTTATATTTTCCGTGCTGGCTGCTTCCATATCGGAGTCATAGACAAGTTGGATCACATTGTCTCCACCGATAGCAGCGGAAGATACTCGCGGATCATTGGTATCGATGGTGATCGCTGCCAGGTCGTTCAATTCAGTAACTCCGGTTCCGTAAGGTTCGCTCGTATATCCGGCATAAAGTCTGAAGAAAAATTTACCGTTTCCATAAATCTCATCACCTTTGACCAGAGTTCCTTCAAATTCTCCCTGATGACTGCCGCCGGCAGTTCCAAGAACATAAGCGACACTCGCTCCGGATGCGGAATTGCGGTAACCGGCATAACTGGCATAATCTCCGTAAAGCCGCTGCAGATGTCCTTTTCCAGACCAGATAACATCGAGCAGATCCGGAGTCCAACCGGATTTGATGTAACCGGTCGAACCGAAGAAATCATAATCACAATCGAGATAGTTGTTGTCGGTTTCCAGAGTGATGATTTTCTTAACTCCCCATTGATCGAGAGTTGCCTGTACAATATCTCCGGCAGACTGCTGGATGGTAATATCATAAACAGAATTCTGCTGATTCGGTTCCACATCGGAAAGAGCAGCAAAATGGTTGGCACTTCCTTCGTTATAATCGCCATCGGTTTCCGACCAGTAAGCAACATCGGAGCCGACAACAGAGTAGGCATTTCCGTAACCATCTTTGTAGAAAAGCCAGTTGATCTTACCACCGATCCCTTCAAAAACAGCGAAAATTTTATTATTATGCATGATCAGTTCATCACTTCCGTCATGATCGATATCGCTGAAAAAGGCGGCGGTTGTTTCTGTGTATTGTTCTGCTGCCCATCTGCTTGCTTCTGTGTAAACATTGGCATTTTTGATATGAGATGAATAGCGATGTTCCCAGTCGCTGACTTCATAACCGTCGTGCCAGCCGGTTTCGTGAAGGTTTATCATCATCGTGTACCAGCCGAGTTGGGAAAGAGAATTATCCGGAGCAGTGCCCAAATTATTAAATACATCGTTCCAGATATAACCGTAATTCCAAACCGGATCGTGAAAATCGGAATGAGAAGCGGTTGCTGCCCAATTGTTATACCAACTGTTATTACTGCCACCGTATCCATCGAGACCACCGAGTAAACCGTAAGTTCCGTTGGTCAGATCTGCTCCTGTTCCGTTGAAATCCGGATTATTCAAAGCCACATCCAGTTTCCAGACACTGACAGCCGGATAATTGTTGTAACACCACCAGAGCATGGCTTCGTAATTATCCAACCGGAAGGATCCATGATGTTCGTTCATTTCCGCGGCTGCTTCCCAATCTGTTCCGTAAACTGCGATGCCGTATTGCCCGGTGTTCCAAACCGTATTTTTTGCTCCGTCCAGGTCGTAATGCATTTTCCCGGTGAAATCATTATTGATGGGAACTACTCTCAAATTGATTCCCATACCATTGTTCATCCAGTGGATTTTTCGATTATCATAACCTATCAGGTGCGGCCAATCATCGAGTACGATCGCTTCCACTCCGTGTTGTTCCCAATTATCTCCGAGCCAGTCGATAACGCCATTATTGGGATAAGTATCGGGAGAAAGCCAGATGCGTTCCGGGATCCAGGCAACTTTCGGAGTGTAATTATACATAAATTCGACCATATCGTTTTCAATTGCTACGGACCAGTTGTTCATATCATTATTGAGGAAAGGCATCATGTGCTGTCCGAGAGCGGATGTCATCATAGCAACATAACCATCGTTGATACCGGAACGCAGCCAGTCGTTGAATTCGGGATTGTGCCATTCCGCAGCCGGCATCAGAGTTCCACTCATATGGAAGTTGCCGGGAATTCCGGTGGCTTGATGCACTTCCAAAATCTCATCGAAACCGCTCGATTCCTGCGGATATTGTCCGTAGAAAACTTCTGTGTAAGTAAGTCCTTGATTTCCGTGATGGACGAAAGCAGTATTTCCGCCGCCGTCTCTCATATTGCCGTTTTTCTCGAAATTATCGGAAATTTTTCCATTGGAAATTATGTCGATTCGGAAGGAGAGTTGTTCGATATTTTCCCGGAATTGCCAGGGGAATGATACTTCAAAGAGTTCGTTTTGCGGAGTTCTTAAAAGTTTCTGATCTTCTTTGTTTTCCGAAAGTTTGGAAAGAGAGAGTGTTTTATGTAGTAAACTTTCATTATTCTGCGTTTCTTTAATATTCAATTTCAAAAACATATTTTCATTTAAATATCGATCTTGGGATGACAGCGACCAGCGGTCATACATATCGTTGAAAGTTACCCGCAGGAAGATCTTCTCATTCTCAAGGCGAGCGAAAACCGAGGAAATATCACCTAAATTCTCTTTTTGATCACCGATGAGATCACTGCCGAGGAAATCTTCTATTTGCCAGGATTTGACATTGCCCGTAATTTCAAACGCGTCTAAGCCTAAAAGTACTGATAATAAAAAAATAAATAAAATTGCTCTTTTCATAATCTACTCCTATACAATATTTTGGTTCTGTAACATTAATCATACAAGTTTATCCGTTAACTTGTTGTATTCTAATTCTTTAAAGACTATTTGGAAATCTCCCCTCAATTTTGGTCTTAAACCTGTTTCTGGGAGATGCCTAAAAAAATCCATTGAAAGTCCTTTTTCCTCGATATGAGATGAAGAATAGTCTTTCATAACTCTGAATCTCTTTTCATAATCTTTCATAAATTATGAGACACTACCAATATTTTGATTTAGGGTAAAAAAAATAAATAATGTTTTTATAGTAAAGAAATTTATTCAGGTTATAAATTTTAAATTTATTTGGAGAATGAGAAGATGTCAATTTGAGATGTCGTCCTCTTTTTTCAGTGCTAAATATATATTGGAGATATTCTTTTATCTTGTTAGGTGGAGTTTTGCTTTTCCTTCTCTTGTTAGAATCTTTAGATTTTTATCAACTACTGCCCTTCAAAATGAGAACATTTTCACTGATTATTTTTCTTATTTTTCTCAAAATGGTCAAGGCACAATCATTCAAAAAATTGATTGGAAGTTCCGAACTAAGATTTTCTTCTCTTTGTATATTCACCAAAAATCAAATAAAGATTTTCTTATTTTTAAGATGGTTTCGTAAAAAGTCAGAGGTGTAATTCTGAGCGTATCCGAAGAATCTTGTAACTTCTTGGTAATAATGATCTTTCGACTACGCTCAAGATGACAGATTTCATGATTATTGACTTTTTACGAGATCGTCATATAAAGATAATCTTTAAAATCAAGTTTTGCCATTCTGTACATTTTCCGTAGCATACAGGGAGGGATAAAAAGCAGAATTGAAGAATCTCGTGATATATTGACAGCTAATATCTTTCGACGCAATTTATCCTGCGTAAGACGATGGATGCATAATGGCAGATTTTGATTTTAGAAGTTTTTATGAAATCATCAATAATAATAGATTCTCTAACCAATTATACCTATTTTATAATGATCATTAATAAATGTTTATACAATAATCTTGAATCTTATATTATATTTTTCGTCAGCCAGATATATTTCGTTTTCACCCTTTTTTAGTTCTGCTTTTTTTTCTCTTTTCACGGTAACACTGCGAATTTTTCTTGTCGAACCATGAACATTCTCTCCATTTACAAAGCTGCCATTCTGACTGCTGGCATCCTGGAAATAATACTTTTTATTCAAATGAAGAATGGAAAAATGAGAACGAGAGATAACATAAGGTTTATCATCCCTTAAATAAAGATCATTTCTATGAAAAAGTCTATCAGATGTTCTTTTTGAATAGCGACCCACGCGAAATGGGAATTTTGTGATCTCAATACTCTTCATTCCATTCATGGCTTTTAAAGCAATTGAAGAATCGGCAACCAATTTAATGCTCCCCCTTTCAGAATCTGAAGTTTCATAACTTTCCGAATCTCTTTCCGTTAAAAAATCTGCTAACCGGGCTCCATTATCACGAATTCTTTGTGCCATCGTCTGGATCATGGCTCTCATCTTTTCACCTGTTTCCTTGTCAAAATCAAAATAAGAACTGAATAATCTAGGATCGATTATCTCCAGCTCAAGATTCGTTTTTGCCCGTACTGTTGCCTGTCTTGATAAACCTAAAATTATTCCTAACTCTCCAAAAACTTCTCCGGGTGAAAGTATGGCAAGAACCACTTCCTTGTTGTGAGAATTATTCTTGATAACTTCTGCCTTACCTGTAAGAATGATATAAAAATCATCAGATTTTTCACCTTCTTTAAACACTGTCTCACCTGCCGAATAATTCTTTACTTTAATGTGTTCTATTGTGTTCATAAAATCTCCAATCTATTTATAAATCTTTAATTTATGTAAATAAAAGATAGATGCTCTTCAACAGTTTCTAATAAAACACTCCTCAACTACAAAATCAATGATACTGCTCGTCTCAATTGAAATTCATCTATAAATTACACCTGATAAATAACCAACGACTTGACTAAAATCGTTATTAATAAATCCGGAATGAGTATATTTCAGGATTTCAACTTTCTCATATTTCAATTTGTGGGCTAAATGCATTAAAAATAGAATTCCTCCAAACCCACAAGCTTCGATTTTTCCATTATGCATATCCTGTTCCATTTTACTGATTAAACTTTTTTGAAAATCTTCCGCAAGAAGATTATCCTTTTTCGCAGCCGTTTCACTATCGTAATAATGAGAAAGATCTGAACTGATAATAAAAACTGTTTTATCCAACCTATGCTTAAAAACCTTTGAGAGAATTTCTGCTAAAATTAAACTGTTTTCACCATTTTGATTTCCCAAAATGACGGGTACAATCTTTGCATCCGGTTTGATCACCTGTAGAAACGGAAGTTGAACTTCCAGCGAATGTTCGGAAATATGAGCAGCAGGACGGAACTCAAAATCAGGAAAATCCAGGATTTCCCGCACATATTCCTCATGAACAGAAATAATACCCAGAGGAGTCTCATAATCGTCATAATCTCCAACTGAAAATCGATAACCGCCAACCCGGTGACTCGGAGCAATGATCACTGCCAGGTCAAAATCTTTCCGGGCAATCGCTTTAAATCCGTAAGCAGCACATTGCCCGGAATATACATAACCAGCATGAGGTGAAATTATTCCTAAAGCATTTTTATAATTATATTTAATCTGGACCCTAGAAAGATAATTTTCGACTTGTTTTCTCAACATCCCGGCTTCGCCCGGGTAAAATGCTCCGGCAACTACAGCTTTCCTGATCTTGCTCATTTTTGTTCTCCTTATTTCAAACAAATGCAAATTAATTGACAAATTCACTGATGTCAACTTTTTAAATTTTAGGATTTTGATTGGAGAGAGAAAACTTACCTAATTTTTGAAATTTGGTAAGTTTCATAAAAAAGAGAGAAATGAAAAAAATAGCGATTACAACAGGCGATCCAGCCGGGATAGGACCGGAAATTGCATCCAGAGCAGTAAGATTCCTTCCTTTAAAAAAAGACTTTATTTATATTGTATATGGAAAGATAGTACCCTTTTCAAATGGGAATAAGATCGTTAGAATTAAAGATATCGTAGAAGCGGATTTTCCGGATAGAATTTTCTGGATCGAGATCGATGATCACGGGTATGAACTTGGAAAACCATCTAAAACAACAGGTGAGATTTCTTATCGGATCCTGGAAAAAAGTATGCAGGATCTAAAAGCAAAAAAAATAGATGCAGTCGTTACCTGCCCTGTTTCCAAAAAAGCAATCAGGGAAACACATCCGGATTTTATCGGGCATACCGAATACTTTGCAGAAAAAACCGGGACAGATGATTTTATCATGAGTTTTTGGGGACCAAATTTTAACCTTGCCCTTTTAACAACCCACATTCCAGTTTCGGATGTTGGAAATGTCCTGAACAGGGAATTTCTCATAAAAAAATTAAAATCGATCTATAATGAGACAAGAAAAATCATCATGAATCCCGAATTTGCGATTTTATCTATCAATCCTCATGCCGGGGAAAATGGTGCATTTGGATTTGAGGATGAGCTATTGAAAAAAGTGTTAATCGAACTTGCCGGAGAAAACATATTCATTGAAGGTCCTTTCCCGGCAGATTCCTTTTTTGCCAGAAATAAAAAAAAATACGATATGATCATTTCCGCTTTTCATGATCAGGGTTTGATCCCGTTTAAAATGATATCTTCCGATGAAAGTGTTAATGTTACTCTCGGACTTCCGTTTGTCAGAACTTCGGTGGATCATGGAACCGGTTTTGATATTGCCGGAAAAAACCTTGCATCTGCAAAAAGCCTGAATACTGCACTCAAATTTGCAGAAAAACTATTATCACATAATTTTGAAAAAGAAGTGAAAAATTATTCTGTTTTTGCAGAATATTATGACCGCTATATGTCGCATGTTAATTACAAAAGGTGGGTGGACTTTATCTTAAAGCAATATAATAGAGCTTTCAAAAAAAGACCTCAAAAGATCCTGGAACTTGCTTGCGGAACTGCTAATATTGCCTGTCTTTTAGTACAAAAAGGACTCGCTGTCGATGCTGTCGATATTTCCGGTGAGATGTTGCATATTGCGGCTCAAAAACACAATAAACCGGTACTTTATCAGGCAGATATCCTGACTGAAAAATATCCCGATAAGTATGATATGATCCTGTTATTATTCGATAGTATCAATTATTTCCTGAAAAAAAAAGAGATTTCAAAAATCCTAAAGAACGCCTATCAATCTCTGCGAAAGCAAGGCATATTCATTTTTGATATAACCACCCTTAAAAATTGCGAAGATAATTTTGATGGTTTTGTTAATCTCGAAGATAATGGTGATGATTATCTGATCCATCAAAGTGAATTCAATTACCGGAATTTTATCCAGACTACTAACCTGACTTTTTTTGTGAAAAAAGGGATTGTATTTTCCCGTTATGATGAAATTCATAAACAACGAATTTATCTGGTCAAAGAAATTGGAGAGATCATCAAAAAAACAAATTTTGATCTAACCGGAATTTACAGCGTCGAAGATGAAAAAAATCAACTCGAACAAAACTTAGATAATCTTGATAAAAGGTTTACCAGGATATTTTTTGTATTAGAAAGAAATGCTGTTTAAAAACGAATCCAAATACCGTGAAAAATACAAATTGATTGTCGGCATCGATGAAGCAGGTCGCGGTCCTTTGGCAGGTCCGGTCGTTGCTGCTGCTGTTATTTTGGATAAAAATTCTTTTATCGAGGGGTTGAATGATTCCAAAAAAATCTCCGAAAAAAAACGGGAAAAATTATTTGCTGAAATACTGGAAAAATCTCTCGATTGGAAGGTCAAAATCGTTCCCCCGCATAAAATCGATGAGATAAATATTTTACAGGCAACACTTTACGGAATGGAAAAAGCAGTAATGGGTTTGAGGATCAAACCGGATATTTGTTTGATCGACGGTAATAAAATTCCTGTCGGACTTAAAAGTTTTTCCAAAGCAATCGTCAAAGGAGATGCCAAATATGCTTCCATCGCAGCAGCGTCGATTGTAGCAAAAGTTACCCGCGACAGGATCATGAAAGAAATGCATGAAAAATACCCGGTTTATAATTTCAGGAAAAATAAAGGATATCCGACCAGGGAGCATATTTCAGCGATTCATCGTTTCGGGATCACTCCAATGCATAGAAAATCGTTCAGACCTGTGAAAGACTTATAACTGATTTTGGATAAAGGACTTTTAAAAAACTCCTCTTTATTCAGAATTGAAACTTAATTTTCCATTATTTAGTGTCTATCCGTAAAGTCGTTTTTTTTCGACTTGTAAGCTAGCGACGAGTTGAAAAAACCATTATAGGCGGTTTCGAGTCGTCGTCACAAGCTCCTTACAACTCGAATCCTTAGTTTACAGATGAACTCTATTTAATCTTTCAAATCGACAGATCATTCTTCAGACCTGTCCCAATCAGAAATGTAAAAAACAGAAGTTTCATCCAGAGCAATAAAGTTATCAAGGCTGAAATAAACCAATCCTTCTTCATCTATGGCTTTAAAATCCCATAAACTGGGATCGACAGTATGAAAAAGAGATTCACCCGGTTCGAACAGACCTGTTAATTGATTACTTCCCCATTCTTCATATTCACTGGGAGAAATGTAAATTTCCTCGAAAACAATTTCCAAAAGATCATTCCAGATCCGAACACCACCTCCATTGGATACGATTTCGAGTAAAGCAGTTGCCCCTGCCAGGATTGTAACTGTCCTCACATCTTCGAAAACATGATAACCATCGAGAGGAATATTTATTTCCATCTGTTCTCCCTCTGCCAGATCCCTGAAAAAGGAGCGGGAATCACCACTGGCGAGGATAATTTCATCTTTGTTTTCGATTTGAAACCAGATTTCCCGGGAAGTAATATTCCTTATTTTAAGATAACCGTCCTTTTCATCGATCCGGAAAGTTGTTGTTGTATTGCCGGTTACTGATAAATTGACGGAAATAAAATCTAAAGAAGAAAAACGGAATTCTACCGGAATGATCTTAATAACATTATCCGGGATAACCCAATTTCTTTCGATTTCTTCATCTGGCTGGAGAATGATCTCACTTTCATTGTCGATGATCAAATCAACCTCGAAAGGTGTGATGTTCTCGATTCGTAAATAACCTTTAGTTTCTTCGTTTTTCAGGATCAAATCGCAACCTGAAGATATTATTAAGATGGCGAGAAATAAGGATATTTTGATCATAATACGGATATTTATTTTATTTTTTTTTGATCTCAAAGAAAAAATTCTCAGATTTCAACCGCCGATTGGTAATGATAAAGTAGCATCGATAATAATATTTTCGTTCTCGAACTGGATCGGGTCACCATCGTCGCGAATTATCTTGATATCCCATTCCCCGGGCGCAAGAGTCCAGAATTCCGATTGTCCCGGTTGGATCACTTCACCAAGATCGTTCTCTCCCCAATCACTGTCTGCAGCCGGAGCAAGATAAACCTGGGTTAGATCAATATCGGGAAAATTATTGGAAATCAATAAACCACCGGCATTTGCTTCGATATCAAAATCGAACTCATCTCCGCCGATTATTGTTATATTTTCGGATCGAGAAAAAACATGATCTCTTCATAAAGAATGTTTACAAATATTTCTTCATGTTCCAGCATGTCCCATTGAAAATATTCGCTTTCATCGTGTTCGAGGTCATAGATCACACCGAGATCTATTTGAAATTGGATATCAGAAGTAGTTTGATTGATGACTTGTAGTAAACCCGGTTCTTGTTTGATCGTATGTATTCTGGTTGAACCGGGTGTAATGATCTTATCGATACTGATCACATTGGAATGGTCATTCCAATATTCGATTTCGATCTCTTTGGCTTGATTTGTCGTTAAATCCCAGCTTTGTTCTATTGATTCGCCGCTTTGCAAGATAATTTGCGGTCCCGATTCGATTTGTACCCAGACGCTGTCAGGAGAATTGTTCACAATCCGTAATTTTCCGGTATCGGACTTATCTTCGGTGATAACAGTGCAGCTAAATATTACCAGGATTGCGGTTAGCAGTAAAAATAATGCTTTCATATTCACTCCTTTTTTTCTGAAATGGCGGAGAGTCAGGGATTCGAACCCTGGGTGGACAGAAGCCCACAACGATTTTCGAGACCGTCCCGTTCAACCGCTCCGGCAACTCTCCTGGTTTTTAAATATGAAAAATAAATTATTTATCTGCTAATTTTGAATCTTATGTTTCCTCATATTCTGAAAAAAAGTTGAAATCAAACTTGAACACTCTTTTTCCCTGATCCCGGATATAACTTCCGGATGATGATTGAAGTTCTTATCGAGAAGAGCATTATAAACAGAACCAACGGCTCCGGCTTTCGCATCATAACAACCGAATACAACTTTCCCGATCCTCGACCAGATGATCATCCCGGCACACATCAGACACGGTTCAACCGTAACATATAAAGTATAATCGTAAAGAAATTTTTGTCCAGTGGAAATTATTTTTTCAATGACTTGCCTTTCTGCATGAGCCAGAACATTTTTCAATTGATTGGTGCGATTATGATCTTTTATTATGAGCTTTTCGTTTTTAACTAAAACTGCTCCGATCGGGATTTCATCTTCTTCAAACGCTCTTTTTGCTTCTGAAAGAGCAATATCCATCCAATATTCGTCTGAAAATTTTTTAACCATCATATATAAAACTTGCCAAATTATTGAAATTTGGCAAGTTCAAATTACTTAACCTTCTTCATAAACTTATAATAATCGCTGTCCGTTGTCATAATCAGCGTATTTTTCTTATCGATAGTTTTCTCATAAGTTTCCAGCGTTTTCAGGAATTCATAAAATTCCGGATCTTTATTATATGCTTTCGCATAAATATTGATCGCATTTGCATCTGCTCTTCCGATAATTTCCTGGGCTGTTTTATACGCTTCGGATTGGATCTGATCGAGTTCTCGTTTCATTTTACCCAGGATTTCAGCAGCATTTCCCTGTCCTGCGGAACGATATTTTTCCGCAATTTTCTTACGCTCGGAAATCATCCTTTCATAAACTTTTTGCCGCACTTCATCCACATAATTGATCCTCTTGATCTTGACATCTATCAATTTAATACCATATTCGGCAACCAATGGATTGGATATTGAAAAGATGGAATCTGCGATCGCACTTCTACCCAGATAATCCAGCTGCTCGATTAATTCTTCGATAGAACTTTCTTCATATTCCTGGGTAAAGGTTAGTTCCCGATCAGAATTTCTGACAATTCCTATTAATGGATTAGCACTGATGATATCGCGCGTCGTTCCGCTGATAATGTCATCAAGACGGCTGTGTGCTCCGGATTCGGATCTCGTTGTTTCAAAGAATTTCAGGGGATTTACGATCTGCCAGCGGGAGAATGTATCCAGCCAGATATATCTTTTGTCGGAAGTCGGAATTTGTTTGGGATCACCATCCCATTCCAAAATCCTTTTTTCAAAATAATGGATTTTCTGGATGAACGGAACTTTAATATGCAGTCCGGCTTTGGTTATTGCTTCTCCGATCGGTTCTCCGAATTGAGTGATTATTACTTGCTGTCTTTCATCGACAATATATAAAGCATTAAAGAACAGGATAATAACGATGGCAATAATTATGATCTTTCCTCTATGTTTCATTTTATTTACCTCCTTTATCGAGATTCAGGAGCGGCAGAATTCCTTTTTGTTTGTCATCTACAATATAGACTTTCTCGACTTGCGGCAGGATCTTCTGCATCGTTTCCAGGTAAAGCCTTCTCCTGGTAACGGTTTTTGCAGTCCTGTATTGCTGCCAGACTTGCTTGAATTTTTCCGCATCTCCGGTTGCCCGGTTTACTCGATCGATAGCATAACCTTCTGCTTCTTCGATGGTTCGTTTGGCTTTTCCTCTCGCTTCCGGAATGATCTGGTTATACTTCTGCCAGGCTTCATTGACAATTCGTTCTTTCTCCTGTTTTGCCGAATTCACATCGTTAAAAGCGGGTTTAACTCTTTCCGGTGGATTGACATTTTGCAGGTTTATGGTTACGATCTCGATTCCTGCTCCATAATCATCGAGTTGTTTTTGCAGCAGTAATTGGGTCTTATCAGCAATTTCTTTCCTGTTCAAGACAATCACCTCATCGACACTTCTATCACCGACGATTTCCCGCATCCCGGATTCGGAAACATCGCGGATCGTTTCTTCGATATTCCTGATCCGAAAAAGATATTTGACCGGGTCTTTTATGCGGAATTGGACGATCCACTGTACATCTGCAATATTCAGATCTCCGGTCAGCATCAAAGATTCGCGGGTATAATCGCGACTCGAATATTTTGTCTGAATACCGGACTTTAAAGTTCTGAAACCAAATTCTTCTTTAATAACTTTCCTGACCGGAACTTTGGTCAGAACATCGACTCCGAACGGGATCTTGAAATGTAATCCCGGTTCGTTTGTACTGATGTATTTTCCAAATCGTTGGATAACTCCGACTTCTTCCGGGTTGATCGTGTATAATCCGGTTGCCAGGATGATTATGACAGCCAGAATTACCACAAAATAGATCACCTTCTTTCTTGAGATATTCGGCATTTTTGGTACTTTTGCCTTGATCTCTTCAAATCCTTCCATATTTCCCTCCATTTAATAAACTTGAGTTAAGTTGGCTTCAGCCTGCTCGACTTAAGTTTTTTGATCATTTTTTTGCTCATTTCTTGTTAGCATTACATACTCATACTTTAATTGTATTTTTTCCTCATTTCCGAATAAATTTTAGAAAAAGTATAAGAATTCCTTTGTTTGTAACCGTTCGCAAGATTTCAAATTTCTACCGGGACGCTGGGGTTACGAGAAAAACTCTATCGTTTCTTTGATTCCATCCTGTAAGGAATATTTTGGTTCCCAACCTAATTCTCTCTTTGCTTTCTCGACATTCAAACAACTTTTTCGTAAATCCCCCGGACGGGCTTCTTTTCTTATCGGATCGAGACAATAGTTCATCTGTTTGGAAATTTCCCGGAAAAGTTCTCCGGTCGTAGTTCCTTGGTTTGTGCCGATATTAAATGCTTCACAATCACCTTTTTCCAAAGCCAGCAAATTCGCTTCCACTACATCTTTGACGAAAACATAATCCCTGATCATTCCATCCGGTTCATCTTTGTATGCGTTCAAATGGCATTGTTTTCCATTCCTGATTTTCGTAATAAAAATCGAGACAACTCCGGCTTCTCCGTGCGGAATTTGTCTCGGTCCGAATACATTCGCATATCGCAAAACCGTATAGTTCAAACCGAATTGCTGCTGGTAATATTGTAAATACTTTTCTGAAATAAATTTATGGATGGCGTAAGGAGAGAGCGGTTGCGGTTCGTAATCTTCAGAGGTCGGATACTCGGTTGCTTCACCGTAAATCGCTCCTCCGGAAGAGATGAAGATCACTTTTTTGGTTTGGAATCTGACGCAATTCTGCAGGATATTCAGAAATCCAAGTGCATTAACATCACCATCAAAAATCGGTTTTTGTACAGAAACCGGAACACTGATCTGGGCTGCGTGATGATCCACGATATCCGGTTTTTCCAGCAAGAAGATCTCTTCCAACTTTTTGGAACGAATATCGATCTCATAAAATTTCGCAACCGGATTGATATTCTCGATATTTCCACGGGAAAGATCGTCCGCGACAATGACTTCATGTCCGGCTTCGATAAACCGATCGACAACATGAGAACCGATAAATCCTGCTCCACCTGTAACTAAAATCTTCATAAATTTTACTTTCTGATTATTTCAACCTGCTTCGGATCGACAGTTACGGAAACTGCCTGCCGGAGAATATTCACTTTCAGGATAACTTCATTTAAATTGCTGCTGTTGGATACGAATCCTTCCAAACCTATAAGAGAACCCGAAATGATCCTAACTTTTATCCCCTTCTCCAAAAATCCGTGTTTTTTCAGGTCGATTCCTTGAGTTCTACTGAGATAAATTTGTTGGAGATCGTTCAAGAGTTCCTTTTCATCCTGAACTTTCAGGAAATTAACGATATGCCCGGAGATGATCAGTTTCTGTTTTTGTGGGGGAGAATGTTTGATGAAAATATAACCTGGGAAAAGCGGTTTGGTGAATTTCACTTCCCGGTTTCCGTATTTCCTGACACTGTCTCTTAAAGGAAGATAATAATCGATCTCATTCCGCTTGGAATATTCTGCTAATTTCTTTTCCCGTTTCGGTTTGGTATAGATCACTTCCCATTTCTGATCATTTTCTCCAGGAAGCAACTCACCGAATAGTTCATCTATTTCTATAGGTTTATGGGTTGCCATATTTTTTATTGAAAACCTTTACGATGGAAATCAGTCCATCATCAACCATTGCGAAGGTCTCGTTCCTTGACCATTCACAAGGTTTCATTGTTACACATAATCAAATAACTGACAGGATCTTATCTTGAACTGCAATTTTGTTCGATCAGGTGTGCGGCTTTTCCTTTGCATCGTAATTTTTCCAATGTATAAACTTCCCTTTGGTGAAATGCAAACATTCCCACTTCCAAAAAAATACATCGCGGAATTAATGTTTTTTTTAATGTCCAGGTCGTTGAATTGCTTTCTTTATTAAATCGCGTAACTAACAACCAGTCAGCCGCTAATCCTCCTCTTCCCCTGATGATATCGTTTACTATTCCGATGCGGTTTTTTTCAAAGAATTTAATGATCTTGGCTTGGATTATTTCAGGCATTTCGTTTATGAAAAGTCGTCTTTGATCTCTGAATTTGTTGATTCCGGTCTCCATCATATAATTTTTGGGATCATATTCCCCTGTAAAAAGTTTCAACCAGAATGAAATATCCTCATCATTTCCACATATTTTGATAGCTCGTTATGGTTCTTTTATCAATTTGGTTATAATCCGCATCTTTATCTGCTTTTTTCAAGGACAAATTTTCTATTTCTGTATCTTCCCAATTTTGATGATTATACTAATCTGAGCATCGGCTTTTTTGAATCTGACAAAATCTTCATATTCTTTCTCATTAATTTCAAACTTAAACAAATCACTTTTCTTTATTCTTGATGGTATTTGAATTGCTTTCACAGAATTTAATTTTTGTGCTTCATAACTCATAATTCGAAGCCAATCTTGTGCTTCCTTATCTTTTCTCCGGTTATTAAACTTTTGACAAACTTCTTTTTCGTTCGCAAATCCACCTTTTGCTGTCTTTGATCCAAGTTCTGCATTATTCAATTTTTTACCATTTTTAGATTAATTCCCGGTATCGAAAAATTCCGGTTTTACAATCTCACAATTTTATCCGATTCGATATTCTTACAGGCATTTCTCGTGTCGAGAACAAGTTTTGCCCGGTTCACGATATCTTCGTAATTATAATCAGAATGATCAGTCGCAATGATCACGCCGTCATACTTATCGATATTATCCAGGCTTACTGATTCATATTCCTTTTCATTCAGTTCATTATGAAAAGCCGGAACATGCGGATCGTTGTAAGCAAATTTCGTTTCATGTTTTTCCAATTCCACGATCAAACCCTGAATGGGAGATTCGCGCATATCTTCGATATCTTTTTTATACGCTGCTCCTAAAATCAATATATTTGCCCTGGAAAGAGCGATCCCTTTTTTATTTAGAAGTTTGGAAAGTTTGTTGATAACAAATTCCGGCATGTGGTTATTGATCTCTCCGGCAAGTTCGATCAAACGCGTGTGATAGCCGTATTCTCGAGCTTTCCAGGTGAGATAAAAAGGATCGAGCGGAATGCAGTGTCCCCCGATTCCAGGTCCGGGATAAAACGCCATAAATCCGTAAGGTTTGGTCTTCGCTGCTTCGATAACTTCCCAGACATCGAGTCCCATTCGGTTGCAGAGGATCGTCATTTCATTTGCCAGAGCAATGTTGATGTTACGGAAGGTGTTCTCATAGATCTTCTCCATTTCCGCAACTGCCGGTGAAGAAACAAGATGGATGGGAGCATCGAGAATTGCTTCATAAAAAACTCTGGAGACTTTATTACAATTTTCCGTAACTCCTCCGACAACTTTAGGTGTGTTCCTCGTTTTGAAATCCTTATTTCCAGGATCGACTCTTTCGGGTGAGAATGCGATATAAAAATCTTGTCCGAGAGTGAATCCTTTTTCTTCAAAAGCAGGAACTAAAATTTCTTCGGTTGTGCCGGGGTATGTTGTACTTTCCAAAATTACGAGCGTATCTTCCGTAACATTTTCCCCCAGCGAGTTTACCGACGCACGCACATAACTCGAATCCGGCTGCTGATATTTATCGAGCGGAGTCGGAACTGCGATCATAATTACATCGGTATTTTTCGCTTCCCCATAATCGAAGGTTGCTCGTAATTTTCCTTCCTGCACAAACTGTTTTAATTCGTCATCGTCCACATCGCCGATGTAATTTTCTCCGTTATTAACATGCGTAACTGCATATTCGCTGACATCGATCCCGATAACTTTAAATCCTTTTCTGGCAACAGCTACTGCCATCGGAAGTCCGACATAACCGAGTCCGACGATTCCAATGACTGCTTCTTTGTTTTTGATCTTTTCGATTAAGGTCATTAATATTACTCCAATGAATAATTTTTTTCCACCGAAAACACCGAATTTCACCGAAATATGTATAATGTTAATTTCGGTGTTATTCTGTGTTTTTCAGTGTTTAATTAATACCGGTAATGCTCCGGCTTATAAGGACCATCGACCGGAATTCCAATATATTCCGACTGCTCTTTCGTCATCTTGGTAAGTTTCACACCCAATTTTTTTAGATGCAAACGCGCAACTTCTTCATCGAGTTTTTTATCCAACCTGTAAACATCGAGTTTATGATCTTTCTGCCACAATTCCATTTGAGCCAAAACCTGATTGGTGAACGAATTACTCATCACAAAAGAAGGATGTCCGGTCGCATTTCCGAGGTTTACGAGCCTGCCTTCGGAAAGCAATATGATCGAATGTCCGTCCGGAAAAAAGAATTGATCGACCTGCGGTTTGATATGGACTTTTCGGATTCCGGGAATCGCATACAATTCATCGACCTGGATTTCATTATCAAAATGTCCGATATTGCAGACGATGGCTTGGTCTTTCATTTGCTTCAAATGATCGATGCGGATGACATCGAGATTTCCGGTCGCGGTTACAAAAATATCTCCTTCTCCGATCACATCTTCGAGAGTTTTGACTTCAAATCCTTCCATAGCTGCCTGCAGGGCGCAGATCGGATCGATCTCGGTGACGATAACTCTTGCTCCAAAACCTTTCATAGATTGAGCACAGCCCTTTCCTACATCTCCGTATCCGCAGATCACAACAACTTTCCCGGCAACCATCACATCGGTCCCGCGTTTTATACCGTCAGCGAGAGACTCGCGGCAGCCGTAAAGATTATCGAATTTGGATTTGGTAACGGAATCGTTTACATTAATAGCGGGAAACAACAATTCATCATTCTCCAGCATTTGATAAAGACGATGTACACCGGTTGTTGTCTCTTCGGTAACTCCTTTTATCTTTTGGGAAATTTTATGCCATTTTTGGGGATACTTCTCCAAATCAGTGATGATCGCTTTCTGCAGAATTGCGAACTCTTTATTTTCCGTTGTTATTTGTGCAATTTTCCCTGTTTTCTGATATTCCTCTTCCAATCGATAACCTTCATGAACCATCAGAGTTGCATCTCCGCCGTCATCGATAATGAGATCGGGACCTTCGTTTTTACCAAAAGTCAATGCCAGTTTTGTACATTCCCAATAATCTTCAAGACTTTCACCTTTCCAGGCAAAAACCGGAATTCCTGCTTCTGCGATCGCAGCTGCTGCGTGATCTTGTGTGGAAAAAATATTACAACTCGCCCAACGCACTTTTGCTCCGAGTTCTTTCAGGGTTTCGATCAGAACAGCTGTCTGGACTGTCATGTGCAAGCTACCGGTTATTTCTGCATTTTTGAGAGGTTTGGATTTTCCGTATTTTTCGCGGATTGCCATTAAACCCGGCATTTCCTTTTCTGCGATAGAAATTTCCTTCCTGCCGAAATCTGCAAGAGAAATGTCTTTTATTTTATGATCAGTCATTTTTTCCTCTATTGTTAGATTCGGCTTGCTACGAAGTGCGAGTTGAATCTAATAATTTTTGCAATAATCAAGTCGTTCTCACTGCGTTCGTAGCAACTCGATTCTTTCCCAAGCCTGAGATAGTCAAGTTAGAGAATTTTTAGTAAGAGGTCTTTTCAGGGTTAATATCTTCTACGATGACGATCGCGATCACTGCGATGATAATCCGGTTTGCGATAATGGTCATGACGATCGTGTTTTCGATAAGAATCACGGCTACTGGTCGAACCTTCTTTCGGTTCCGGATTTCCTTCGACACCTTTCATCGATAATTTGACCTTACCTCTATCCAAACCTACATATTTGACTCTGACTTTATCACCGAGTTTGAGCATATCTTCGACCCGGTTTATCCTAGCAGAATGTAGTTGCGAAATATGAACCAGACCTTCTTTGGTGTTGCCCATAAATTTTACGAATGCACCGAACGGTTCTATCCTGGTAACGGTTCCATCATAAATTTTATACATTTCCGGGTCATTGATAATATTTGAAATATATACTCTTGCTTTTTCGATAGAAGTCTTATCCGGTGAAGCGATCGAAATCCTGCCGTCATCATCGATATTGATATCGACCCCGGTTTCTTCGATAATGTGTTTGATCATTTTCCCGCCTGGTCCGATGATCATTCCGATCTTATCCGGGGCAACATTCATGGTCTCGATGCGCGGTGCGGATGGTGCTAGTTCTTTCCTGTATTCGGGAATTGTTTCCGTGATCTTATCCAGAATGTACAGACGGGCTGTTTTCGCTTTTTCCAGGGCGATTCCCATGATCTCTTTGGTAATTCCTTCGATCTTGATATCCATCTGCATCGCGGTTATTCCATCTTTTGTACCGGTAACTTTGAAATCCATATCTCCGAGATGATCTTCCAATCCCATAATATCTGTGAGTACGACAAAATCACTGCCTTCCATGATCAAACCATTAGCGATTCCGGCAACAGGTTTTTTGATCGGAACACCCGCCGCCATCATCGACAGAGTTCCGCTGCAGACAGTTGCCATCGAGGAAGAACCGTTTGATTCCAATATTTCGGAAACGACTCGAACCGTGTAGGGAAACTCATCTTTATCCGGCATCATCGGTTTCAAAGCTCTTTCTGCCAGCGCTCCGTGACCGAGTTCCCTTCTTCCGGGACCGCGCATAAAACCTGCTTCTCCGACGCTAAAGGGTGGGAAATTATAATGCAGGAAATAGGTTTTTTTGAATTCCTCGTCGAGACCGTCAACAACCTGTTCGTCTTTTTCCGTTCCGAGAGTTACAACTCCCAGAGATTGAGTTTCACCGCGGGTAAAAAGAGCAGAACCATGAACTTGCGGCAAAACATCGACTTCGCAAGTAATGGAGCGAATATCATCCATTCCTCTTCCATCGACGCGGTGATTATCCTTCAGAATCGCATTTCGAACGAATTTTTTGATCAAATCTTCGAAAGCATTTTTATAATATCTTTCATTTGTCTGGAAAGTTTCTTCATCATCTTCTTCCGCATATTTTTCCAGCATTTCCTCTTTTTTCTGCTCGAATGCTTCGTATCTCTCCAATTTTCCGCTGATTTTTGCAGCTTCCTCGATCGACTTTCCGAAATCATTCTCTACTCTTTTTTGAATTTCATCAGGGATCAGATCGAGGATAATTTCCATCTTTTCTTTCCCGGCTTCCGTGATAAAACTTTTCTGAAACTCGATGATCTCTTTGATCGTGCCATGACCCGAATAGATCGCATTCATCATCTGCTCTTCCGTAACTTCCGCTGCACCGGCTTCGATCATCACGATCGAACTTTCCGTGCCGGCAACATCTAGTTCCAGACACGATTTCTCAAATTTTTCCAGTTCTGGATTAACAACTATTTTTTCATCGATGATACCGACTGTTACTCCCGCGATGGGACCGTGAAACGGAATATCGGAAACAGAAAGGGCAGCAGAAGCTCCTAATATTCCCAACGCTGCCGGATGATTTATCCCATCAAAAGAAAGAACAGTAATGACTACATGAACTGCATTCCTGAATCCTTCCGGGAAAAGCGGACGGATTGCCCGGTCGATCAACCTGGCTGATAGAGTTGCATCTGTCGAAGGTCTGGCTTCTCGTTTGAAAAAACCTCCGGGAATTTTACCGGAAGCATACATTTTCTCAATAAAATCGACTGTCAGTGGAAAGAAATCTGTTCCTTCTTTTGGTTCTTTGGAAGCGGTTGCCGTAACCAGAATACTTGTTCCCCCATAAGTTATGAAAACAGACCCGTTTGCCTGTTTAGCCATTCTACCGGTTTCGAATGTTAATTGTTTTCCGGCAATTTCCATAGTTTTTTTGATAATGTTAAAATTGTGCATTTTTTCTCCTCATTTTAGCAGGGAACAAAAGCAATAGGCGAAAACCGGCTAATACTGATTTTGGCTTATTGCTCAATATCCCTGATTTTTTTTTCCACGAATTACACGAATTAATCTAGAGTTGAATTCGCATTTCCTAATTTGAAATAAATTTCCTCGATAAAGATGCATTCAACTTGAATCAAGTTCGTTTTAAAACAAACTTGATTCGAGTTTCATCTAAAACATACTTTGTGAAAGACGATAGAACTTCCTCAAAGTAAACATTTCCTTTATTTTCTCAATCCAAGTGCTTTGATCAGTTTACGATAACGCTCGATATCTTTATTCATCAGGTAATTGAGCAATCTTTTTCTCTGCCCGATCAGTTTGAGCAGTCCTCGACGCGTATGAAAATCCTTTTTATGAACTTTCAGGTGATCTGTTATATCTTTGATCCTCCGGTTCAACAAAGCAACCTGGACTTCCGGTGAACCTGTATCAGAATCATGGAGTTTAAATTCTGCCATGATCGCCTCTTTGGCTTGGGTACTCAATGCCATGCATTTCCTCCTTTTATTATTTAACAGCTGACAAGAACGAACAAAACTGACAATAATTTCTAATCTGTCCTGATTTCATCAGCTTTTTTATGAAGGAACAACAGAAAAAACAGCGGTTTGTTTGTAAAGGATTTTATCTTTATTTCAAAAGAAGTTAAGAGGTTGAAGAATTTATGGATTAATCGAGTCCAATTTTTAATTTGACAGTAAATTAATGGATTTAATTTGAGCAATAAATTATTGGAGAGTTAGCGATTTGAAGATCAGAGCCTACAAACAAAAAGACAAAGACCAGGTTATAAATCTCTGGAAAAAATGCGATCTTGTTGTTCCCTGGAATGACCCGGAAAAGGATATCGAGCGGAAAGTGAAGGACAGCTCGGGACTTTTCTTCGTAGGAGAATTGAAAGGCAAGATCATAGCGGTTTGCATGGCAGGATATGACGGGCATCGCGGCTCGATAAATTATTTAGGAGTTAAGACGGAGCAGCAGGGAAAAGGTTATGCCCGGCAGATGGTCGAATATACGGAGAAAAAGTTGAAAGAGACAGGCTGCCCGAAGATCAACCTGATGGTCAGGAAAACTAACTTGAGTGTGATCGAGTTTTATAAAGCCGTTGGTTATGAGGATGATCCGGTTGTGGTTCTCAGCAAGAGGTTGATTCAGGATATGTAGCACATCTTCGTAAGATATGAAAACTTCCGAATGTTCGAAGAACTTCGGAATGTTGATCTTTTAAAGTCAATGAGAGATTTCGAGTTTTAAGGGAAGCGAGGACTTGAAATCCAGGCAGAAACCAACAATCCATATCCTTCGACTCCTCGCTTCACTTAGGAGTCGAAGGATATGCAAATCACTTTCTTATTGACACAAATCTTCTCCTGAAAAATCTACAAATCAATTATGAGGTAAGATAATAGTAAGTATGAAAAGTATAATTAGAATTTGTCGGATAATGCTTCACCATTGGATATTTCTCCTTTTTGGATTAATATTTGCGGTTGGTTATGCTATCTTTAGCGGAATCAGTATTATGATGGCAATTCCACTTCTCGATTTTGTTTTTAAACCAGGTAAACAGGAAATTCTATACTCAGACTTTCCTGCATTTTTCCTGACAATCAAGAATCTTTTCCATGATTTTTCTGTACAACATCACAGCATTTTTGCTCTCTTCGACAAAGCGAATTATAAACCATTTCTGGAACAACTAAAATCAGTCTTGAATGCAACCGAACCGGTTTTCTTACTCTGGTTCATCAGTATATCTGTTATCGTCCTGATTGCTATGAAAAATATTTTCTACTATGGAAACAAGATAATGTTCATAAACCTTCAGGGGAAGACCATCAAAGATATTCGTGATAACATGTATCATAAATATTTATATCAACCTCTGAGTTTTCTGCGTAAGAATAAAGTTGGAGATTCCCTGGTTAGAATGGTTTCGGATGTGAATATAATCAGTAATTTCTTCATTAATTCATTTTTCAATGTTATCAGGGATATTATTCTTCTTCTGGTTTATATCAGGATTGCCGTATATTTGAACCTGAAACTATTTTTAATTGGGTTAATTCTTTTACCTTTATTCAGTTATCTGGTCAATTTTTTAGGAAATAAAATCAAAAAATATTCGCAAAAAATTCAGGAACAATCTTCCAATCTCTTTTCCAATGTAGAAGAAAAACTAAACAGTATGCCGATCGTGAAAGCATTTTCCCGCGAGAATTACGAATTCAATAAGTTTGAAAAAATAAATAAGAAACATTTCAGATTCTGGAGAAAGTCCAATCTTTACAGTGCGGTAAATGTTCCGTTATCGGAATTGAACAGCGTTTTGATCGGAGTAGTTATCCTGATGATCGGAGGAAAACTGGTTCTATTGCCAAACAGTCTTTTCAGTTTCGGAAGTTTTGTCGCTTTCCTGCTGGCTGTTTTTTCCATGATGCAGCCGACAAAAAACCTGACGAATGCGTATATAAATATCAGGAAAGCTCTTGTTTCATTTGATAGAATTTCTCTGATTCTGGATCGGAAATCAGAAATCACCGAAAGCAAGGAACAGGTCGAAAAAAAGACTTTTTATGAAAAACTCGAGATGAGAAATGTATTTTTTTCCTATAAGAAAAGAAAAAAAGTTCTGAAAGATATCTGTATTGAAGTTCTTAAAGGAGAAAAGGTAGCGATCGTCGGCAGCAGCGGCAGCGGTAAAACAACTCTGGTAAATCTTTTAGCCCGGATGTACGATCCTGTTTCCGGAGAAATACTGATCGATGGAATCCCGGTCGCACAAATCAAGTTAAAAGATTTGAGAACTCTTTTTGGAACTGTTACCCAGGAATCGATCCTTTTCAATGATACAATCTTAAATAATATCAGTTACGGAACTCTGGAAAAAGTTTCTGATGAGCAGATTAAAAATGCGGCTCAAATCGCTTATGCCGATGAATTCATCAAAAAACTTCCAAATCAATATGATGAAATCCTGCAGGCAAAAGCATCCAATCTTTCCGGTGGACAGAAGCAGAGACTCTGTATCGCACGAGCGATTGTCGGAAATCCACCAATCCTCATTTTTGATGAAGCAACCAGTTCTCTCGATACGGAAGCAGAACGAAAAGTTCAGAAAGCCATCGAGCAGGCAACGAAAAACAGAACCGTCATTGTTATCGCTCATCGACTTTCAACCATTCTTGCTTCGGATAAGATCATCGTTCTCGAGCAGGGAAAGATCGTTGGTTTGGGTCATCATACCAAGCTTCTGGAAACCTGTGAACGATATAAAAAACTTTATGAATTACAGTTTATGGATAAATAGAAATGATCAAACTCCAAAAAATCAAACCCGACGATGATATTTTAAAATACTGTTTCTGGGAATATAAAATAGACCTGCAAAAGTTGGAAGAATGGATTAAGTCCGATGATATGAAGCTGAAGAGATTCGTCTTCCAGAAGATATTCTGTAACAGCCCGAATGTGCTGCGGGATTTGATGGTTTTTAATAAAGATGATCTATTTGAACTCGTTAGAAATTATAAAGTTCCGCAATTCAATCACGATTTTCTAGATCGACGACATCGTATCGTCAGACATCTGCTGCTGCAGGAAGATGTAAAAATACCGGAGTTGGAATGGAGATTGTAA
>CAZFPK010000003.1:0-133228 GCA_964521025.1 uncultured Candidatus Cloacimonadota bacterium
ACTTCAATTCTACTGTTCGCATAAATCACTTCCTCCAACAACTTATTTCGCATTATTCACAAGTTCTTTTTGAAATCCTATAAATTATTCGTCAAATAAAAAATATTTTGTTTCGTGCTTCTTCGTGTCCTTGACGTTTAATTTTCATCTGCGTCCTCTCTGTCCTCTGCGATGAATTCCTTTTGTTAGTTTTGTTCGTCTTGTTCGTTGCTAATTCTTATAAACTATAATACAAATTCATCTCGAACGGATGCGGACGATTCTTAACAGCGACAACTTCCTTCATCTTCTCCTTGATCCAGCTCTCGATCAGTTCTATATTAAAAACATCTCCTTGCAGAAGATAGTCATGATCCTTTTTTAATTCATCTAATGCTTGTTCGAGAGATTCCGGAATGGAATGCAGTTTTTCTTTCTGTTTATCCGTCCAATCAAAAATATTATCGTCAAAAGGTCCGTAACCGTTTTCTTTTGTTGGCATAATTTTGTTTTTAATTCCATCCAGACCTGCCATTAAAAGGGCGCTCATTGCGAGATAATAATTGCAGGTTCCGTCGCTGGTGCGGAATTCCATTCTTTTAGCATCTTCGCTGGTCGCATATTTGGGAATACGAATGGCAGCACTTCTGTTTGCTAATCCAAAAAAGAGTTGGACCGGAGCTTCAAACCCGGGAAGAAGTCTTTTATATGAATTCGTGCTGGGATTCGTAAATGCAGTTAAGGAACGGCCGTGTTTGAGGATTCCACCGATAAAAAATAACGCTTCATCAGAAAGGTCTGCGTAATTTCCTTTTTTGAAAAATATGTTTTTTCCGTTTTTTTTTAATTGGATATGAAAGTGCATCCCATTTCCCGGTTCGTCATAAAGAGGTTTCGGCATAAAGGTTGCGGTCAAATCGTGTTTGAGAGCAGTATTATGAATAATATCCTTAACATACATCATCTTATCCGTGATCTTCTCGAAATCTATTAATTCCGTTTCGATTTCCTGCTGACCGGATAATCCGACTTCATGATGATGATAACGAACCGGACAATCGATTTTCTCGATCAATTCCACCATTTCTTCCCGAATGTCTGCATATTTATCAAATGGAATATCGATATGATAACCTTTCCTGTTGGCAACTGCAGTTCCGGCAATATCCTGATAACCTCCGGGCAGGTCTTTCTTGTTTTCCTTGGAAGTAAATTTATAGCCGGCACTGTATTTTGTATTATTAATGATCGCTTCATTGAAGAGGTAAAATTCAAATTCCGGGATCCAGAATGACCGGTCTGCAATTCCGGTTTGCTCCAGATATTTCTGGGCTCTTTTGGCAACGCTTCTCGGGTCTTTATTAACCCCGCTTCTCGTATCAGCATCACAAATGTAACACAACATCCGTAAAGTGGGAAATTCAGCGAACGGATCAACGACCGCAGTAGAAAGATCGGGAATGATCAGCATATCGCCTGCTTCGACAGAACTCATTCCGGGAATGCTGGAACCATCGAAAGAAATTCCATTCTCGAGGACATATTCCAACCTTCTGATTGGAAATGAGATGTGATACCAGTTTCCGATCAAATCGGAATATTTCAGATCTATGCTTTTGATCTCTTTTTCTTTAATGATTTGTTTGATGTTTTCTAAGGTCATTGTTTTGCTCCTGAATTCATTCAACTTTTAAAGGTCTCGTCCGGAAATTCTCAAAAGACTGTTTTTAGATGGTTTCTCTAAACTCTGTAATTTAACTTAAGTTTCGCAGTTAAGAAAAACAGCATAAATTCTAAATAAAGAAATCTCCCATAATTCATAATTCTTGTTTAACTTATTATATCAAAATAGTTATGAATTTTCCTTTTTTTTTAATAATTTGATTACAGCAATTTCATAAAAACCATTAAAATGGTTACTGATCGCTTTTTTATATTTATCCTCACCACTATGAATTTTGGTGTTACTCTGATTAATTTTTTTTCCGAAATTGAAATCAACTTTTCAGAATAACACCCTGATTTATCAGGGTGAATGATAGTGCGGAATATGATAACATAACCGTTTTAACGGTTTTTCATTTTACTGTGAAACTTGGATTAATTAATTCCTCTTCTCAACTCCACATTCGTTTCACTCTTATGAATTCGAGTCCAATTTATATTCCCGTCAAAATCTTCATAATGAACTGCAAAGGCGGAAAGATAATACCACCGATAATATTCAACCGGAAAACATAAGACACCAGGATGATGATCATAAATATCATCATTCCTTTCCGTTCCTGTGCCGTATATTTGAAATACATTTCATCCGATAAAAATGCTCCCAGAACTTTCGAGCCATCGAGAGGTGGAAAAGGAATTAAATTGAATAATCCTAAAAACAAATTTATCATGATTGCTGTATATAGCAATCTCATAAAAAAAGCGACGGTTTGACTTATCTGGTAATACGGATCGATATTACTCATGATCAATCTTAATAAAAGTGAAAGAACGATCGCAATAACAAAGTTGGAAGCCGGACCTGCTGCCGCGGTTAGAGCCGTATGTTTTTTATAATCCCGGAAATTGTGAGGATTTATAGGAACCGGTTTAGCATATCCGAAGGCAAGCCCCCCTCTTGTTATGATCAACATTAATATCGGCAGAATGATCGTTCCGAACCTGTCGACATGTTTGAGCGGGTTGAAATTTAATCTTCCTGCTCTATAGGCAGTGTCGTCTCCGAGCAGAAAAGCAGCATAACCATGACTTACTTCATGGATGATGATACTCATTAAAATTATTGGTATGAGAAATATATATTCCATTTTTTGTCCTTTTTTGACTGGACTCGACTTTCTACGACCGCAGGGAGTGCGAGTTGAGAACAGTCAGCATACTATAAATTTATTTTTATACGAACTGTTAAGAAATCCTTAAAAGAACACATTTCTTCTCATTCCTAAACAGTTCCGGTTGTGATAACTGTCTTCTCGTTCCCAAACTCCTGTTTGGGAATACTTAAGTTAAAAAGCTCTGTTTTGATTTATTGGCATTTTTTTGAAACGGAGTCTCAGACCGACAGTGTACCCAAACAGGAGTTTGGGAACAATCTGAAGGTTGTTAAATTGAATGAAAAAGTCTTCTACTTCGCTCAGACTGACAAACAACCCATCTACAATTTACAAAATTGTGCTAGGGTCTTGTTACTTTCAGAAACCTTCTTTTCCCGATCTTGATGATACATTCAGAAGTTATTTCCTGAAATATGTCGATTATCTTTTTTCCATCGATGCTGACTGCATTTTGTTTAATCATTCTTTTTGCTTCACTTCCTGATGCACAACTCCCACTTTCAAATAGAATTTCCGAAAGTTTTTTAGAATTTCCATAAAAAGTGAAAGATGGAATTTCGTCGGGAATCTCTTTCTTAGCAAAGATTTGATTAAATTCTAATTCCGCTTCTTGGGCTGTTTTCTCTCCATGATAAAGCGAAACAACTTCCCTCGCTAATCTTTGCTTGATCAATTTTGGATTTATCTCGTCATTCTTTAATTGCTTTTCAATTTTCTCGATCTCTTCCGGATCGATCTTGGTCGCATAATTAAAATAGTTGATGATAGATTCATCCGGAATGGACATCACTTTTCCGTATTTATCTTTGGGAGTATCGAAAACAGCAATGTAATTATTAAAACTTTTACTCATTTTTTCCTTACCGTCCGTTCCCAGCAAAATCGGTGATAAAAGAGCGATCTGCTCTTCCTGTCCAAAATACCTTTGCATATCTCTTCCGGCGAGGATATTAAATTTCTGTTCAGTTGCTCCTAATTCGACATCTGCATTTATAGCAACCGAATCATACGCCTGCAGGATCGGATACATCATTTCATGCATTCCAAGAGCAAGACCTTGTTCGTATCTTTGGCGGAAAGTATCGTGTGCCATAAATTGAGCGAGCGTGAATTTTCCCATCAGTTTCAGAACATCGGACATTCCCATATTTCCAAACCATTCGGTCTGCCAGCGAACTTCTGTCTTATCTTTATCGAGAACCATATAAAGCTGGTCCATATATTTCTCTGCATTTTTTCTGACCTGTTCGGCAGTAAGGTGAGGACGCGATTCATCTCTCCCGGTCGGATCGCCGATCTGAGCAGTGAAATCTCCGATAATGATCACCCCGAGATGTCCCAGATCCTGGAATTCTCGCATTTTCCGGATGGGAACGAGATGCCCGATATGAACATCGTAGCCGGTCGGATCGATCCCGTATTTGATGCGCAGCGGTTTCCCTTCCTTTTCTGCTTTTTCCAGTTTAGAGATCATTTCCTTTTCGGTGATCAATTCTTCGACTCCTTTTGTAATTATTTTCAGTTCCTTTTCAAATTTCATAAAATTCACCAATCCTTTTCTGAAATCGGTGTTCAAAACCTTTTCTGTCTGAATTGTTGTCAAACTCTTTTATCTGTCTAAATGTGCAAATTTCAAAAAAAAATAAAAAAATCTTAATTTTATTAAATCATTTCAATTACCGTTTCAAAAGTGTGATATTCACTTTTGGATTTATTTTCATAATTTCATAAAAGGCAAGTGATTAGTACTTTGGATCGTATTTCTTTTAACCTGGAAATATAAATTTCCAGTCTTGACAAATAAAGTTTGCTTTACATTTTGGTGTTGCTTTCGGATGGAAATTACATTTATCCACAGAACTGCTTATTTTTGTGGATAAGTCTCGTTTTTTCAAAAATTCTTTTTTGTAACTGTCAGCAAATTAAAAAGATATATCTTTCGGTGGTGTTTGTGGATAACTTGTGTGTAATTAATAGAACTGGATGTAAAAGCCTTTAAACCAGCGGAGTTGCCATGGAAGACTTTGATGGATTCTGGAACGGAATCTTAAATACTCTCAGAGAAAATATCAGCGAACAGGGTTTCAATACCTGGTTCAATGAAACCAAACTTATCGATTTCACCGATAATTACCTGACAGTAAAAGTACCAACGCAATTCATTGCTGATTATCTCAACAAAAATTACAGTGAACTGGTTACAGAAATTTCTTTTAATCTTTATAATAATAAATACCAGGTAACTTTCACCTGCCTGCAAAACAAGAAAAACATCGAATCCCTTAAAACTGCTACACCTTCACCTTTGATCAGAGATTTTCAGACAAAATTAAATCCAAACTATAATTTTAATGAGTTTGTGATCGGGAAGAACAACAGGTTCGCTCATTCCGTTTCACTTGCCGTCGCCGAATCACCCGGTAATACTTACAATCCGCTCTTTATATATGGAGAATCAGGTATGGGAAAAACCCATCTGATGCAGGCGGTTGGTAATTTCGTAACCGAAGAATTAGAGAATAAGGATGTTTTTTATATAACTACCGAAGAATTTACAAATGAAATGATTGAAGCGATCAGGAATAATACTATGCCAACATTCAGGAACAAGTTCCGAAACTTCGACCTGCTCCTTATAGACGATGTGCATTTCCTTTCCAAAAAAGAAGGAACACAGGAAGAATTCTTTCATACTTTTAATGCACTTTATGAAAAGAAAAAACAGATAGTATTGACCAGCGACAGACCTCCAAAAGATATCCCCGACCTGGAAAAAAGATTGGTAACAAGATTTGAATGGGGTCTTCTCGCAGATCTGAAAAGTCCTGATTTTGAGACGAGAGTAGCGATCCTGAAGAAAAAAGCAGAATTTGAAGATATCCATTTAAGTCCGGAAGTGCTCGAATTCATTGCAGAACATATTTACAGCAATGTTCGCGCTTTGGAAGGATCTCTGATCAGGATTCTAGCTTATGCTTCCTATAATAATATCGATGCGGAAAAAATCACCGTCGGTATTGCCAATGAAATCCTGGTAGATATGATTTCAGATAAGATCCGGAATGTTACTCTGGAAAAAATCATGCAGAAAGTATGTGTCTATTACGACATTACGCATGATGAAATTTTCGATAAAACCAGGAAAAAAAATATCGCTTTCCCTCGCCAGATCGCGATGTATCTTTCTAACTTGCTGATCCCTCAATTATCTCTCAAAGAAATTGCTCAATATTATAAAAGAAAAGACCATACAACAGTTCTTCATGCAAAAAAAACCATCGAAGAACAATTTAAAAACGATAATGATTTCAGGATACGCATTGAAATGCTGATCAAAGAAATAAAGAAATAACCTCATTTTCCAATCCCAAGAAAAAGAATTCTTCACAAAAAACCGTATTTTAGAAATTTGACTTATATTATATTGAAACAAAGAAAAACGGAAGAAAAGACGGAATAGAAGAAGGAAGGAAAAAAAGGAATGGAAAAGGGAATGGAAAAAGAAAAAATTAAAACAGCTGTAGGAATGATAAAAGATGATCTTTCTGTTAAAAAAAATTCAACTCTACACGGGGCTATCAAGCGGTGAAATTGAGAAGCTTAAAAAAAAAGCAAATAGTTTCTTAAAATCTCGACAAAAATGAATGTTTAATGATGGGTCAAACAATCAATTATCCACATATCCACAATGAAATATGTTAATTAAAGTTAATAAAACAATATTTTCGATCTTTAAAAAAAATTCGGTGTATAAAAATAGAATAATAAAAAAGTTATCGACTTTATATCCACAAAAAAGTAATGAAGATAAATTTCTAAAAATAAAAGAAATAAGATCGAAAAATTTCCATAATTCACAAATCCACACAGCCTACTATAACTACTGATTTAATATATAATAAAAAGGAGATGTAATGAATAAGGAATGGATCAAATATTTGATTCCCTTCATAATATTACTTATTAGCATCTTGGGATGCACACAAAAGAAAAATTCAATCGGATACCCCGGAGATGGTCCCCAACCAAAAGAAATCATTATTTCCGATACTATTTTTTTTGGCAATTTCTATAGTTTTGAAGATAGTTGCCGGAATTTCAATTATAATTCTAAACTATTGCTTGGGAAATATAGAAACACTCAAGTGTTCACTCTACTGAAATTTACCACATTCCCTGATACTGTTTTTGAATTTTTAAGTGATATTACCCTAACTTTGTATAAAAGAAGTGAATTAAATTTTAGTGATCCTGAAATAAAAATCGGGAAGATCACAGAATACTGGAATTCGAACGAAACAACCTGGTTTGCCGCCACCGACACAACGGATTGGATAAACGAAGGAAATTTCTGGGAAGAAATCACAGACATCGATTTTGCCATCGAAGCAGACAGCATCAATATAAGGATACCGGAGAATATTATTACCGGCTGGATAGAAGAAGATTCTTTAAATTACGGTTTAGTGATTTTTTCGGAAGAAGACAGCAGTTTTGTCGAATTATATTCTTCTAACGAAAGTGATGCCGAAAAAAGCGGTCCCGTTTTATCTTTTTACCGGGAAACCGAAGAAGACACGACTACAGTATTTTTCGATGAATGCGATTTTGATACTTTTATTTATTCGTCGGACCAGGATTTCAATACTTTTGATCAACTTTTAATAAGCAACATTCAACCAGTCAAAATGTTCATGGAATTTGATATTTCGGATTCCGTATTTTTCAATGCGGACAGTTCGGAAATCGAGAATGCAAACGATTATAAATGGATGACGATCAATAAAGCCGAACTCATTTTACAGGTCGAGGAGAATGAGACCTATTTATCCGATCCTGAAATTTCTATCAGACCTTATCTGGTTTTGAACGAAAATCCTTCAATTCCGTTTGCTTATGAAACCGACTATGAATATATCGCCGCATCTACAGTCGATACTCTCTCTAACAACGAATACAAAATCGACATCACCGATTTTGTGCAGGAAATAACTTCCGGGCAAAAAGATAATTTCGGAATATTGTTGAAATCCACGAATGAAAATAAGGATTTCAGCCATCTCAGGTTTGCAGATAAAAATAATATAGATGAAGCAAAAAGACCAAAAGTTAAAATCATCTATACTCCACCTTATCTCGATGATTGATAAAAAACGATGTTACAGGCAATTAGAATAGATAACAATAAATGGAGGAAAAAATGAAAAAGTCAGTTGCATTTATTGCTATAATTTCAATTTCAATCAGTTTACTTGCCCAAACACAAGTAAGCGGTAATCAATCAGGAACTTGGACACCCGATAATTCTCCCTACCAAGTTATAGGAGAAATAATAGTAAATAGTGGACAAACTTTAACAATAGAAGCAGGAGTAGAAGTTAATTTTCAAGGAAACTATAAATTTACTGTTGAAGGTAATTTGCAAGCAATAGGAACAGAGACCGACATTATTTTATTCACAACTGATAACCAGACATTGGGATGGGGCGGAATACGTTTTGATAACTCTTATCAAGCAATCCATAATCTTTCTTATTGTAGAATAGAGTTTGGAAAAACTGCTGGTAATTATCCTGATATTCATGGCGGTGCAGTAGCTTTATTAAGTTCTAATGCTGTATTTTCTAACTGTATATTTGCTGACAATGATGCTACCGCTCAAGATAATGGTATGGGTGGAGCAGTTTATGCAATAAATACAGGTAGTTCTTCAGGAGCTTTAACATATTTTACCGATTGCGAATTCCTCCGAAATCATGCATATGGTGAAGGTGGAGCAATAAAATTTACTTCAGATATGAATACGGAAATAACAGGCTGCACATTTACTGAAAACAATTGTAGATATGGCGGTGGTGCAATTTCATTTTATTCGGTATTAAATACCAAAATGACTTATTGTCTGTTTGCTGATAATTATACATTATATTCAAGTGGCGGAGCAATTCATACACTTGGCTTAGGTAACAGCATAATTTTTCAAAATTGTACAATGTCAGGGAATTCTGCTAACGGAGGAGATGGTGGAGCGGTAAGTCTGGCCTATGCAAGTGCAAATTTTATTAATAGCATAATTTACGATAATCCCGGTTTGTATAGTGATGGTATTTATATAGGTTTTAGTTCTTCTGCTGTAATAAATTATTGTGATCTAACTATGCCAAGTGGTGCCAGCGGGAGTAATAATATTAACGAAGACCCTCTATTTGCTGATGCTTCTAATCTTGATTTTCATCTTACCGAAACGTCACCTTGTATAGATGCCGGCACCGATATTGGTTTTGAATATTTCGGTGAAGCACCGGATATGGGTTGTTTTGAATGGGAAGAAGTTGGAAGTATGAATGAGCAGATAATTGAAAATTATGGAGAAATCAATAATTATCCAAATCCTTTCAACCCTAGAACAACCATTTTATTCTCATTGAAAAATAGAAGTAACATCGAATTAGCTATCTATAATATCAAAGGTCAGAAAATAAAATCCCTTGTTAATAATGAATTAAATAGAGGTAAATATTCCTTTGTTTGGAATGGTGATGATGAAATAGGTGATGCTGTCGGTTCAGGTTTGTATCTTTATAAATTGAGTGTTAATGGTAAAACAGAATCTGTAAAGAAATGTATCCTGATGAAATAGTGTCATATGACCATAGGAACATTTAACTGTTTGCTGTGCAAACAGATAGAAAATGAGTTTTTTTAAGGCATATCCAGAAAACAGATTTAACCGGTTGGACTTCCGGGAGTTTTTCCCGGAGTCCGAACCTGTTTCCTGTTCCGGTTATCCCTGACAGGTTGCTCTCCAGCAGAGCCTGCTTCCGTTTCACCGGATGAGTTCAAACTCAAAAGGTGAGATTTAGCGTCAACATTTTTGTTGATTTGTTCTTTTACAGATTTTAGTTTTGCCGGCAATAAATCGATATATTGCTGTGCAACTCTTTTTGATAGATGTGCAAGATGACTGATTTGGTCAAGATCAGTAATACCGTGACACCAGAGAGTTTCAACTTTGTGATAGTCTTTTATATACCGATCTACAGAATCCTTGTCATGATTTGTCTTAACAGCGATTTCTGGTGTTAAATATCCTTCCAGGTAAAGAGTGATGATCTCTCTTTTGTGAGTTATTGCACCGGAAAGATCGTGGATATTACCACGAGTTGGAAGAAGATGACCATTTTTCTGGATTTCATTAACATATTGACTGACTACTGTATCACAAACACCGAGTAGTATTGCCAGGTCAAGTTGCGTCAACAGAGCACCTTGCTGAAACGCCTGGTCGATCCAGCGTTTTAATCTCTTTTTGCGAAGTGATTTAGATCCAAACCCGAAAGCAAGATGTTCAATATCTTCATCCGTAACGAAGGACAGGATCACAGGTTTCATTCTGGTTTGAGCAATCGATTTCCCCCTTTGCGGATATTCATCAACCGGAACTGCCATCCAGACAAGTTGTCCGTATTGGATATGATGAAGGTCATCGTCGATATTTCCCACCAGGAAAAAATCTTCAATTAGTTTCAAAATATCGTCTATGATCGCTTTTGCTGTGATTTCTCCTTTGTCATAACCATAATGGTTCAAAAATCTGTAAAGAAGATGCTGCTTGAGATTTTTATCCTTCAATCTCCTGCATTTTTTGATTTGGACTTGTTCTTTGGTTAATTGTCTATTCATTTTCTTTATCTCCTTTTTCCGGTTTGGAGTATGATTTTTTTTTTGAACTTTCTTCCGGTTGTTGAGGAGATAAAAGCTGGGCTAACCTTTGATTTTCAGTTGCGGAATAGATATTTAACAAATCCAGATATTCTCTGACTAACCTTGCGGATTTTTGGGAGATCAAACGAATCTGATTTTTCCCAAAACCTTGTTTGAACAAAGTCGCAATCTGGATGAAATCAGCCAGATAGCGTTTCACACTTCTTTCCGAATGGTTCGTGATCCTTTCGATATCGGTGAATGTATATCCTTTCAGATAATAATCTATGATGATGGTTTTGTGAGATAATCCCGGTCCCATATCCAACTTTGAACCGCGAGTTATGATAAATTTCCCTTTTCGATTTAAATGATAAACATCTCTTTTGATTGTGGAAGCACTTGTTGTCAGCAGCATTGCCAGGTCTTCGTAACTGAGTAGTGCTCCCTGTTCATACGCTTGTCTTGACAGCCGTGATAAACGGTGTCTTCTCACACCGGCAGTTCCAAATTCTGCTAATACATCCAAATCGGAATTGAAATCTAAAAGTTGAAGTCTAACATTTTTCTTTCTTGCTAAACGAATGTGTTTCCCTGCCGGTTCATCAGAAGCCACTGCTTCGTAGGAAATCTCTCCGGTTGATAAAGAAACATTGGCATGCTCCTCATAATACTGAGAGAATTGTGAAAAGAATGCCTCTGCGATTATCGGAGTCAGATTGAAATCTTCCGTTAACCTTTGAATGATTGCGTTTTTGGCATTCTTGCTTTGTAAACGCTTGAGACCTAAATGGTCATCTTGGACTTTCATAGCCATAGGATTCTCCTTTATTTTGAATTAAGTCAAAACAACAATTGGACTCAAGAAAAAATTCCTGATTTTTCCAATTTCTCCTATGGTCATATGAACTAAACTTTAAGTGAAGATTGCCTGTAACAAAAGTGTCAGTGCTCAGATTGAAAGAAAATATGAACGAGTACCGCACACTATAAACATTTGAGGAATTAATGAAGTTTACACCGGTTCTTTTTTTAATGCTTTCTTTACTCTTTGCTTGTTCCAAAAAAGAAGAAACGATAGTAGCTCGTGTCGACGATGAAAAGTTAACACTGAAAGAATTTAAAGCGAGTTTCACTGAAGAAAACTGGAATAATTCGAGCATCAAGGAAAAACAGGCTCATGTCCGCGAATGGATGGACCTGACTTTGTTAGCCAGAGAAGCAGACCGGGTGAAGATCACTGAAAACCTGCAAATCAAAGGACGCATCGAGAACTCTATAAAAAAAGTAAAATCGAATGCTTTGCTAACACAGGTTTTTGCTAGTATGGAAATTTCCGAAGATGAACTTTTTAATTATTACCGTCTGCATAAAAGCAAGTATCAGAAAAAAGAAAAAGAATATAAACTGCAAAGGATATTTATCAGAGAAAAAGTAATTGTGGATTCTGTTCTGGCTGAAATAAAAGAAGGTCTGAAATTCACAGATGCAGCTAAAACCCATTCTGAAGAGAATTTAGGGAGGAATGGTGGTTATACCGGATTTCTTTCCCGGGAAAAAATGGGAAATATTATCTGGAACAAAATTAAAACTCTGGCAAAATGGCAGCATTCAATGGTAAAGACAGATAAAGGATATTATATTATCCGTTATTTTGAAACGAGAACCGTTTCAAAAGATAAAACTTTTATAGAAGTCGAAGATGAGATCAGAGAAATTGTGAAACAGGAAAAAAGAGAAGAATTTCTTTTCAATCTTTTACAGGAGTTGAAAAAGGAAGCGGAAATTTCAATCTCAATTTAGAGTAAAACAAACATTCCTATTAGTTAATGTTATAATGTAAACCAAAAAACAAAGATGCTTTTGTTACAAAAAAACGAAAACATCAAAATGCGTGAAATCAGCCAATAAGTTCACGAATAAACACGAAGGAGTAAATTATTTATTAAATCTTCGTGATATTTGCAGAAAAAATTTTGGAGTCTAAATGAAAAAGATAATTTTAATATTATTCGCACTAACTGTATTAATGATAGCAGCAGAAGTTCTGGATGAAATATTTGCCAAAGTCGGCAGGGAGATCATCCTGAAAAGTGATTTGGAGAAAAGAGAACAACAATTGCTTGCAGCCGGTCTATTAAACCAGGAAGTAACTGACTTTGATATTCTGAATGATATGATCGAAACCAGATTAATCCTGCAGAAGGCAAAAGAAGAAAATTACGAGGTCGACGAGGAGAGAGCAAGGTCTTTAGCTGAGCAGGAGATCAGGAATGCAGCCGCCGGATTTCCAACAGAAACGGATTTTAAAAAAAAATTGAAAAAAGAGATGGGTCTCACAGTTCTGGAATTAAAAGAGTTTTATATCGAAATGATCAATGAGCAAGGACTTAAAGAGCAGATAATCACGAATGAGATCAAGAATAAAATACATGTCACAGAAGCGGAAGTCGAAGAATATTTCCAGGAAAACAAAGATGAAATGCCGATGCGTCCGGAGATGGACCAACTCGGAATGATCTTGAAAAATATCGAACCAAGCCCGGAAACCAGGAAAAAAGCCTTAATAAAAATCAATAAGATAAAAGATAAATTGAATGAAGGTGAAGATTTTTCGGATTTGGCAAAGGAATTAAGCGAATGCCCGAGTGCTGCAAATGGTGGAAATTTAGGATTTTTCGGTAAAGGAGAAATGGTCGAACCTTTTGAAAAAGCAGTTTTTTCATTGATCCCGGGAGAGATCAGCGAAGTCGTGGAAACAGGTTTCGGATTTCACCTGATCAAAGTTAATGAGAAAAAAGAAGAAGAAGTTAACGCCGCTCATATCCTCGTTAAGGTCGAACCGACAGAAGATGATATAAATGTACTCACGCAATTAATAGAAGATGTACTGGAAAAGTTGAATAATGGTGAAGATTTTTATGAATTAGCGAAAATATATACGGACGATGATTCTTCTGCTGCCCGCAGCGGAGTGATCGGTGAGTATCCCAGAGATAATTATCCCGAACTTTTCAAAGCACACCTGGAAAATCTCGATTATGGAGAATATACGGACTTGATCAGGGAAGGAGATGTTCTCTATATATTCGGAAAACTGAAAAAAATCGAGGAAAGACCATTCCAATACCATGAAATTTATGATAGATTGAGAGATATTGTCATTTCGCAAAAAGAAGTCGATCTTTACGAAGAATGGATGAAAGAATTGATGAAAGAAAGGTATGTGGAGATATTACTGGAAGAATAGAAACCTCATCCCCGATCCTTCTCCTGTGAGGAGAAGGGAGTAATAGAGGAAAAAAATGTTATCCGTCCGTTCTCCGCAACATACAACTGCGAAGAATGAAAGTTCTCTTTCGCAAATTTCTATCGAGGGATCTTCAGTATGATATGTTTTTGAAAGCTAATACTTGTTCCTACGCTCCTGCGTAGGAATACAAACCAGATGAACTTTTCAATCTTTTATTCCACCCTTTTTTATCTCGGATACTTTCCAAAAGCACCCGGAACTGTCGGAACTCTCATCGCTGCTCTCGTTTATTATTTACTGCCCGAAGGTTTATTCATCAGTTTTATTAGTGGGATATTATTTCTGCTTATCGTCTTGATTTTGAGTATAACTTCTGTTTATTTTATTTCCAAAGCAGAAAAAACTTTAGGATACGATAACAGCAGAATAATCATCGATGAATTTTTTGGGTATTTCTTTTCAATTCTCTTCCTCCCAAAAACAGTTTTTGTTTTGATCGGATCATTCCTTCTTTTCAGGTTTTTTGATATCCTTAAACCGGAACCTGTAAATGTCCTGCAGAAACTTCCCAATGGCTGGGGAGTTATGGCGGACGATGTGATGGCGGGGATTTATGCCAACCTGGTTCTGCAGGTTTTGGTGAGGGTTTTTTAGATTTTTTTATAGATGCAATTTCCAAACGAGAAGTTTTGATAAAAAATTAGTTGTTAAATAATCCCTTTCCTAAATTTTTGCCTTAAAATAAAGAATCAGGAGAAAAATATGTATAATGTGTTATTACAAGCGACTTCCCCTCAAGGTGGCGGTATGCAGATGATCATCATGTTCGGTTTGATGTTCGCCATCATTTATTTTTTGATCATTCGTCCGCAGAAGAAAAAGCAGAAAGAACATCAATCTATGCTGGATAGTCTGAAAGTTCACGATAATGTGATCACCACCGGCGGCATTTTCGGGAAAGTAACGAACATCAAAAAAGAGAAGAATATTGTAGTGCTCCGTATCGATGAGACGACCAAGACAAAGATCGAAGTGCAGAGAGCAGCTATTGCCGGGATTGTCGGAGAAACACCAGCACCGGAAAAATCGAAGAAATAATTTTTTACATTCCAAATCGGGGAATTGGGAATGATGATAGAAACTAAAGTGTTAATTGATTGTTCCTTTTTGTTAGTAATTGTTCGCTGTTAAAATAATGAACAAAAGAAAATCCAAAATTCTTCCGGTCAGGATTTACGGAGATGGAACTTTAAGAAAAATTTCCGAACCGGTTGGAGAAATAACAGAAGAAATCCGGCAATTAATAGATGACCTGATAAGGACGATGTATGAAAAAGATGGAGTCGGACTGTCCGCTCCGCAAGTCGGCAGACCATTGCGTATTTTTGTGGTCGATCCGTTCTGGTTCAGGGAAGGAAATAAGAAACAACCTTTTGTATTTATAAATCCGGAATTCGAGGAATTTGAAGGAACTCAAACCAACGAAGAAGGCTGTTTAAGTTTACCGGGAATTTTCGAGAAAGTACATCGAGCAGAAAGAGTTATCCTTAATGCCCTGAATGAAAATGGCGAAAAGATCAAATTGGAAACCGACGGTTTATTTTCACGCGCATTGCAGCATGAAAACGACCATCTCGACGGTATCCTGTTTGTCGATAAAGTTCCTAAAATGAAAAAAATATTCCTCAAAAAAAAATTAAGAGAAATGGAAAGAACGACTGATGAGAATGGAGTTAATTTCGGGGATGCATGAACTTAATTTTGAGGATTTCTCCGAGCATAATGGAATAACAAACTTGAGAAAAAATACTGATAAATCAAATAGAGCAAGGAGTTTGAAAAAGAAAGACCTGATATACAAATGTTAAAAAATATTATCTTTATGGGAACTCCTGAATTTGCAGTTCCAACTCTCGAACTTTTATACAGGACAAAATACAAACCTGTTCTCTGCGTCACACAACCGGACAGACCGAAAGGGAGGAAAAAGAAGTTATTACCTCCTCCGGTGAAGATCAAAGCAAGAGTATTGAACATACCGGTAATCCAACCGGAAAATGTAAATTCTCCGGAATCTATTGCTGCGGTAAAAAGACAAAATCCGGATATAATCATCACTGCTGCTTATGGTGGATTTCTAAAGAGAGAGATCAGGAAGCTTCCCGAATTTGGTTGTTTTAATCTTCATCCTTCCCTTTTACCGAAATATCGAGGTACCGCACCGGTTCAATATGCTCTTTTCAATAATGAAAAATTTACCGGAAACACAATCTTTAAAATTTTTGCCAAAATGGATTCTGGACCGATTATTTATCAAAGAAAGATCGAGATCAAAGAGAATGAATGCTTTACGGAACTAACCGACAGGCTTTCCAAATTAGGTGCGGAAGATGTCCTGAAAGTTCTGAAAAAAATCGAGAATAATGATTACGAACTGGTAAAACAGGACAATTCACAGGCAACAATCAGCAACAAGATAGAAAAAAAGGATATGATGCTGGATTGGACCTTGCCTGCTGAAAAAATAAGAAACAAAGTCAGAGGTTTAGCCGAGCGACCGGGAGCAACAGCATCATTCCGCAATAAAAGAATGAAAATAATCGCTACGGAAATACTGGAAACTACATCGATTTCCAAACCGGGAACGGTTATCGATATTATGAAAAATGTTGGGATTATAGTGGCAACTGTCGATTTTGATCTGTTGATAAAAAGAGTTCAGCCAGAAGGGAAAAAGATCATGAACGCTTATGCGTATTATATCGGAGCCTTGATCAGGACCGGAGAAAGATTCTATAATGGATTTTGATATCAACACAAAAGGGAAAAATCTCTTTTTATCATTATCCACAATCAGCCTGCTCCTGATGATGATCCTCACTACTGTTTTATGGTGGTTTGTCGCTCCTCGACTGGAAGATATTCATGAATTATTACGGCCATTTTCTTTAACGATTTTGCGGATTTTTTATCTTCTCGTAATTATCGGAATAACTCTCGTTTACCTGACTTCATTCTCGAAAAGGAATTTTTTGATCTTCCCTTTTGCCGTGCGTATTTCTATCCAATTCTTATTTCCTATCACAATATTATTGGGAAAAATCGTTGGAATTTCCAAAGAAAAAATCCGGGAATCTTATGTTCATGTGAATAATTCATTTATCAAGGTAATAAAAAGGAAATTTAAAAATTCCGAAGTCTTGATGTTATTACCGCACTGTCTGCAAAATACCGATTGCGGGATCAGGATAACGATTGACATCAATAAATGTGCTGAATGCGGCAAGTGCGATATCGGGGACCTAACGAAATTAGCAGTTAAGCACAAAATCCCGATCGCAATTGCAACAGGCGGAACTCTGGCGCGAAGGATCATCGTCAAAAATCATCCGAAATTTATCATTGCCGTTGCCTGTGAAAGGGATCTGGTCGATGGTCTGCACGATGTTTTTCCCATTCCGGTTTACGGAGTTTTGAATGAAAGACCGGAAGGTCCGTGCATCAATACACGCGTGGCTGTTGAGAAGATCGAAAATGCCTTGGAAAAGATTTTACTTCAATAACTCATCCTGCTGTCCTTCCGTCATTAGCCGGATACTGTCTCTAAAAAGAGAAAAAATTTGAGGAATGCAGGAAGAATTCTTTAATTCCCTCTATTTTCAAGAGAGGGCTAGAGTGAGTCGATGAATAAAAAGCGAGATAAAAAGAAATTTGTTCGGCAAAATATTAAATTTCAAAATATAGAACTTGGAGACATCGACAAATTTGAAGAGGATGAAATTGTCGAAGAAAAGCGTGCTGAAAAGAAAATTCCTCAAAAAGCAGAAACTTCTGATAAATCAGGACTGAAACTTAGAAAAGGAAGAGTTCTGGAAGTTAAAACAAATTACAGATGTGTGGTGAAAACCGGGGAAAAAGAATTGCTCTGTACTTTGAGCGGTCGTTTAAAACAGTTGAATTATGAAACCAGGTCCCTGGTTGCGGTCGGTGATTTTGTACAGGTCGATCTTTCAGAAAACCCGCGCATTGAAGAAATCCTTCCCCGCAAAAATTCACTCTCCCGTTTTTCCGAAACTTCCTTTCAAACCGAGATCATAATTGCAGCTAATGTCGATCAATTGATCATTGTTTCTTCCTATCTCGAACCGGAAATAAAATTCGGGCTGATAGACAGGTATATTTGTGCAGCAGAAATATATGAGATAACTCCTGTTATTTGTGTTAATAAAATCGATCTGACTGAGAATCGAGAAAATATCAAAAAAAAGGCAGGATTTTATCAGGAAAACGGTTACAGTGTTTTGTTCACATCAGCAAAAACCGGCGAAGGTCTATCAAACCTGAAAAAAATCTTGAAAGATAAAGAAACTGTTTTTTCGGGACATTCGGGAACCGGGAAATCTTCTTTGATCAACAAAATCCAGCCGGAACTTAACCTGAAAGTCATGGAAATCAGCGATTACAGTAAGAAAGGAGTGCATACAACATCGAGTAGTAAATTACTCTCCTGGAATTTCGGGGGTTATTTGGTTGATACTCCGGGCATCAGGACATTTGGACTGCATCGAAAAGATAAGGGTAATATTCCGCTGATTTTCCCGGGATTAGCAGAATTTTCCAAAGGCTGCAAATTTTATAATTGTTCACATTCGCATGAAACCGGTTGTGCCGTGAAAGATGCTGTCGAAAATGGTCTTTACCCGCAAGAACGATATAATTCGTATTTGAGGATTCGGGAATCATTGTAAGGTCGGACTCGACTTCAAAGCGACTTGTCAAGGCGAAACGAAGTAAAGCGAAGCGTGGAGTTGAGAACAACTTGGAGAAAAAACTTTCTTATTTGGATTTGAATTGTATCCCGACTGAACTCCATCCGTCAAAAGCCGGATGAAGCCCAGCCGTCCAGTCGTTTGTGAAGTTTTTAAAGGAAATAAATCATGAAAAATTTCGGTATATTTTTTAATCCGCATTATGCAAATAAAAAACCGGTTTTTGATTCTTTGAAAAACCTGCACGACCATAAGAATTTCAATTTTTATAAGTTACCCGTGCAAAGTAAATTCCTGCCCGGTTTTATGGAAACTGTAGCATCATTAAAAGGCATTAAATTGGATTGCATCCTGGTTTTCGGTGGCGATGGAACGATTTTGCGGGCTTTGAATTTTGCATTAAGATCGGGCGCTCCGATTTTAGGAATTAACCTGGGAAAACTCGGTTTTTTATCAGAAAGCAGGATCACGGAACTGGAAAAATCGATCGAGGACTTAAAGAAAAATAAGTTCAAAGTGCAGGCGCGCATGCTGCTCAAAGTAAATATCAAAAGAGAAGGAAAAATGATCTTTTCCGCTCTGGCGCTCAATGATGCGGTTGTCTATAAAGGTCAGGTGCCGAAATTGATAGATATTCGCGTTTTCAGCAATCGCCGTTTTGTGGTCGAGACCCGCTGTGATGGAATTATTGCTGCAACCCCGACAGGTTCGACCGCATATTCTCTTTCAGCTGGTGGTCCTATTCTTTCTCCTGTTATGGATGCGATCGTTGTTTCTCCTTTGAATCCGCATGTTCTATCTGTTCGCCCGATGGTTTTTTCTTCTCATGATATTTTAATTTTTAAAGTAAAAGAAATTCCCTACAAGACGATCCTGCAGCTCGATGGTCAAAATATTCATACCCTTCAAGTAGAAGATGAGATAGTCGTTACAGCAGCTTCCCAAAAAGTGGATTTCATAAAACTTTCCAATAAAACTTTTTATCAGATTTTACGGAAAAAGTTACACATGGGAAAAAAATGATCAAAAGTTTGTCGCTAAAAAATTTCATCATCGTTAGAAATCTGGAATTAGATTTTGAAGATGGGTTGCAGGTTTTGACTGGGGAAACAGGAGCCGGAAAATCGATAATCGTGGGTGCGATCGATGTTATTTTGGGAGGGAAAGTTCGTTCCGGAATGGTTTTTGACGAGGAAAAATCGGCAACTTTGGAAGTTGTTTTCAGTATTGAAAAAGCGAATAAGAAATTTCTGGAATTGCTTTCCAAAAACGAGGTTGATATTTCCGAAAAAGAAGTTTTTATGGCAAAGGAAATTTATCCGAATTTAAGATCGAAATGTTTTCTGAACGGAAGACGGATCAGCAATCCCATCATCAAAGAATTTCGGGAAGTATTACTCGATTTTCACAGCCAGAAAGATGAACAGAAACTGCTGGATAATTCATATCAATTAGAAATTCTCGATAGTTTCGGAGGCCTTGTTTCTCAAAGAAAAAGATATGAGGAGAAGTTCTTTGAGGTCAGAACAAAACTCACCGAACTTCAAAACTTACGAAAGCTGGAGCATGAACGAGCAGAGAAGGTAAAACTTTTTCAATATCAGGTTGATGAATTGGAAGATCTCGATCTTAAAGAAAAAGAAGATGAAAACCTGCAAAATGAACTGAACCTGCTAACACATACCGAAGAAATTATCAAGCAATCGCAGGAAATCGAAAACCGGATTTTCGAGCAGGAAAATTCAGTTTACGATACCATTAATTCTTTTATTATTCGTCTGGGAAAATTTTCTGAGGACAATATCCATCTGAAAAATACGATTGAACATTTACATGGTTCTTTAGCGAATCTGGATGAAGCAATTTCCGAGATCAGGCAGATAAAAGAATTTTTAGATGTTGATAAAAGCAGACTGAAAGAAGTTGAAAACAGGCTCGACACACTGAATTTGATCAAAAACAAATATAAAATGGAAATTCCGGAGATCCTTGCTTATTTAAAAAAAATAAAAGGGAATTTGGATTCCTATTCTGAAGGGAAAAAAAAGAGCGAAATTTTGGGAAAAGTTTGTTCCGGGAAAAAGGACGAGCTGAAAAAATCAGCAGTAATATTAAGCGAAAACCGCCGGAAAAATGCACTGAAATTCGAAAAAGATATCGAGCACAATATTAAGAAATTAGCAATTCCTGATGCGAAAATCAAGATAAGATTTGACAAAGTAAATGCCCAAAAAGATTTTACCCCGGATTTGGAATATTTGACCCGTAGAGGTCAGGATGAAATCGAGTTCTTTTTTTCAGCGAATAGGGGTGTCAAGATGCAGCCGCTTAAAGATGCTGCATCCGGAGGTGAATTTTCTCGTGTGCTTTTAACAATCAAAAAAATCTTGTCTGCTAAAATGGATAAGAAAACGATCATTTTCGATGAAATCGATACGGGCATCGGGGGGAATACAGCAAGGCTACTCGGTGAATTCATTGCCAATATCGGCAAATTCCACCAGGTGATCTGCATTACGCATTTGCCGCAGATAGCGTCTTATGCGGATATAAATTATGCCATAAAAAAAAGAAAGGGCAAAAAATTCCCCACCATAGAGATAAAAAAATTGAATGAAAAGGAAAAGAAAGAAGAGATTGCCCGAATGTTAGCCGGAAACGGCTCTATAACAGCATTAAAATATGCTGAAGAAATCTTAAAAAAAGTGAATTCTGCCTGATTTGAAAATTCTGTCAGTCTGAACCGGCAACTACTGGATTGCTTTTCTCTCGACTGTGTCCGTCTTTTGACGGAAGGAACTTCAACTAAAGATGAGATTCTTTGGAAGATTACATATGAAAGAAACCTCAGAATTACAATCATTTTATTGCAGAAATGCCAGTTAAAAAAATCAAAAGGAGATTTAATTAATGATCAGTTTAAGAAAAAACACACAATACATTATTATAATCGGGATATTTGCTCTTTCCATCTATATTGGATTGAGAAATTCAAACTTATTAAAAGACACGGGAAAAATCATCCGAACAGACACCTCCAAAACAGACAAGATGTTCAAGGAAGAACTGAACTACAAAAAGATTCGGCTGGTTTACTATGCAAATAATGTTCCCCAGGCAGTTACACGAATCAATGAAAATTTGAGATATGAAGATGTTGTTATTAAATTTTCCGAATCAAAAAGTGGGTATTACGCTACTCTCACCGAGATCCCGGGCAAGCAATACCAGGAAATTATCGGGAAGCTGAGAAAGATCAATGGTTTGACCGAAGATGTTATCAAAACAAAAAAAGCTTCGATTTTCGATTTTAATGTGGCAGATCACATTGCCAATAAGAAACTGGCAAAAGTGCAGATACAAGAAGCAATGAAAAGCACCAGGATTTCTCCGGATACAAGAGAAAGACTGATGAGCCAGCTGAATAGCGTTCAGACATCGATAGACAGTTTGAATAACCAGATATCTCTCGATAAGCACAATACCGATAATGATCTAATTTATCTTACCGTAATCAGGAACATCAAGTCGAGCGAGAGTATCCAGAATAAAGTCAAAGTATTTATAACAACAACGGCTCTGTTCCTGTTGATATTTACAGCCGGAATGGTAATCCTCTATTTTCTATTGCTCCTTCTTTTCAAACTGATAACGCTTTTGGGAATAAGAACCGCCAAGGAATCGAGTTCCTCGTATTACAACTATCGTTATTACAGGAAAGGACATGGCCGGTATCGCAGACCTTACAGCAGAAATAGAAAAAGAATTAATCCCGGCAGCAGAGATAACTCCAAACATAGAGGTTAATTATGGAACCCTGGATGGTTTGGATCGCGATCGGTGTGATATGTATGATCATTGAGATCTTTACGCCGGGTTTTCTTTTCATGAGTTTTGGAGCTGGTGCAATTATTACGGGATTGTTCTCTTTGATTCCTTTTGTAAAACTTCCTTTTCAGATATTGGTTTTTGCCATTGTAACTTTTCTTGTTTTTATCAGTATGAGGAAGTTCAGCAAAAAACTGATATCGAAAGTTTCACAGGAAACCAATATTTTTGCCTTAAAAGGTAAAACAGGAATAGTTACCAAAGAGATTCTTATCGATAGCAGAGGTTATGTCAAGATCGAGGGTGAGGAATGGTCTGCAGTTTCTCAAGATAATACTCAAATCAAAAAAGGTGAGAAAGTTTTGATCGTAGCAGTGGAAGGGAATAAGGTTGTTGTTTCGATCAAAAAGGAGGTCTAATTGGAAGCTGTAATATTTATCGTGATCGCCGTTTTTGTCATCGTCTTGATTTCCAAAGGTCTGGTTATCGTCAAACAGGCACAGGTGATCATTATCGAAAGGTTGGGAAAATACAACCGCTCACTGGATAGCGGTTTGCATATTATCTGGCCAATAGTTGACAAAGCTCGAACCATTAACTGGCGTTATGTAAAAACCGATTTTAAAGGGAATAAATATGTTCAGATCAAGACAGAGAGCAGGATCGATCTGCGAGAAACTGTTTATGATTTTCCCCGCCAGAATGTGATCACCAGCGATAATGTCTCGATCGAGATCGATGCACTTTTGTATTTCCAGGTAACGGATCCCGTGAAAGCGGTTTATGAGATCAACAACCTGCCGAATGCTATTGAGAAACTGACCCAGACGACTTTGCGTAATGTCATCGGTGAATTGGAATTGGATAAAACTCTGACTTCCCGCGATACGATCAATTCAAAGCTGCGGGATATTCTCGATGAAGCGACCGACAAATGGGGCGTAAAAGTCAATCGCGTCGAATTGCAGGATATCAATCCGCCGCAAGAGATCAAGACCGCGATGGAAAAACAGATGCGAGCCGAGAGAGACCGGCGGGCAAAGATCCTGGAAGCCGAAGGAACTAAAAGATCCCAAATATTGGAAGCAGAAGGTGAAAAAGAAGCAAAGATAGCCCGCGCGGAAGGTGAAGCAAAAGCAAAAATATTAGTAGCCGATGCGGAAGCGGAAGCCATCAAAAAAGTTGCGGAAGCTGTCGAAACAACCGGTACGGATCCTGCTCAATACCTGCTTGCGGTCAAATATATCATGGCGTTCAATGAAGTTATCAAGAACAATGATAAAACCATAGTTGTTCCTTATGAATCATCTGCTATGCTCGGGTCTGTTAAAGCTTTGGAGAAGATCTTTAAAAGTTGATAAATTTAAGAATTTCAAAAAAAAGACGCTGAATTTTTTTACGGCGTCTTTTTTTTATGTCGCGGCTAAAATCATAATTATTAGAAAGAGATAATATAAATAAAAACCTGTTTTATGCATTATAAGGGTTTTGTGTTTAAGATTTCTTTTTATGGAAGAATATCGAATTGACAATTTATTGGCATAAAAATTTTTGAAACAAAGTTTATAGGAGTTATAAATTGTTAATTTCAATAAAAAGAAATAATTACATCGGTTCCTTTTTAGATAGGGGTCGGGTTCTCGCCGATCATATCCTCGTTCCGTTATATCTTGCAAATATTTTTTCACTATTCACCTTACCAACGGGAGGATACTCGACTTGGGAAGTATTAAGATTTATCTTTGCTTCGACCGCTACTTTGATATCCATCACGATCTGGTTTTTTTCTTTCCTCATTTCAACCGGTTGGCACGAACGCGGTCACTTCATCAAATCCATAAAAGCCACGGTTTTGAAGAAAAATGCCGGATTAAAAAACGATCTGTCTGCTTTGGAAAATAAGTTTGCTGGAAGAAAAAACAGTTTTTTCAGGAAAATTTTGTTTAAGATCGGATTTAAAATAAAGAACAACCTACTCCAGGATTTGATCGTACTTCGTGCTGGAATCATAACCGGAGAAAAGAGAAATTTCTTTAAGAATCCGGTTTGGAATATCAGGTATTTTTTTTATAATCTGAAAATAATTTTTTTGAGTCCTTTAGGATTATGTCCCGGCATTATTCGTAAAGGATTAAATTATTATATCGATGCTCCTTTCGATCTCGGGGTGGCAGCAGAAGGTCCGAAAACGAGCCGTACATTAGGTTTTATCGGAGTGATTTTAGCCATTATTTTGATACCTTTGGGAAGAATATATTTTATCCCTTTGATCGTCAATTTCGGAAGATTATTTCTCGGACTCGGTGTGGTCGGTATGCTCGATTCCTTTTTTGCAGATCCCGGCAAATGGAAGGAATATCGTGAGCGGGAAAAACTTGCACATCAACTTGCAGGCGAAGTCAAACCTGTAGGTGCCTGGATCGAAGAAGCAGCGAAAGTGAAATCACTTTTGCAGAACAGCCGCATCCAGGAAGTAACAAGGAAAGGACAATTAATTCGCGTTCCCTGGCAATTCCGTAATTCCGGTATGGGCGGTCGTCATACTGAGAAAGAATATCCTGAAAGCAATATCTCAATGCAGGAAACGATGTTCATTCCTTTGAGTGTGCGCAATTATGAAGACGCACAAGAGATGACGATCAAACTGCAGACCAGACTGAAAGAGGTCATCGAAAATGCGGAAGGTTGCCGGGTTATGGGAATCGGTCTGGAAGGCGGTTTAGCACCTTATATCAGCAAATTGGAAGGAGATGTCGTTCCTGAACAGCGATTATGGCGGATGGTAAAACAGACCATCGAAGAGTGCGGTTATGTTCCGGGCAAGGATGTGGTCATTGCTTTGGATCCTGCTGCGAGCGAGCTGGAGATCGCTTATCGTGAAGAGTATGAGCTTGGAATAGAAACAGTCGGTATGTATAGATTCTGGCGGGCAACGGAAAAAGTAGATATGTCACGCGATGAATTATTCGAACTATATCGTAAAACGATAGAAGAAGACGATGTTCCGATCATCTCCATTGAAGATGGTTTTGCTGAAGATGACGATGCCGGCTGGTCTTTATTAATGGACAAACTCGGGGAAAAACTTTTTATCATCGGCGATGATTCCGTAACGACCAAAGATTCCTCCATCGAATATGCCGCGGATAACAACCTGAATAACACCTTCTTATGTAAAGCGAATCAGATCGGCACATTATCCGAAACTTTGCTGGCAATCATGGTCGCCTTGGGTAAAGGACTCGATATTGTTGTATCTCACCGTTCCAAATCACCCAACGATGACATTGAAGCCCAGATATCACTGGCAGCGATGACCCTTGGTCTAAAAGCCGGTGGCGGAGCCAATACGGAAAGATTGTTCAAATACGGTTCCATTATGAAGATCATGGCGCGAGCCGTAAAAGAAGCACAAGAAAATATAATCAAGATAAAAGCAGAAGATAAAACTCTGGAACAATCGGCAGAAGAACTTGTCAGCGGTATGGAGATCACCGGTATTTTTGCCTGGGAAGAAGCGACCAATGCCGGAATTCCGACAGTAGGGATCGAACTTTCTTTCGGTATTCGCGGGAGTAAACGCTTCCATGACTTTTTCACTTTCAAAGGTTCGACTCCGCTTGGAACTTCCGCAGGAACAGACGAAGCAATCCATTTAGTTGACAGTGTCATTTATGCTGACCAGATTCCAAATCCGGATTATTTTGAGTTGTTCAACAAGGTTTCAGATGGTAGTTATCGGTTTAAGAAAGAGGTTACATCAAATCATATCGCAGGTTTTAATGATCGCGAGTTAAGCGAATTGTATCGTCGTTCCGGTCGTTATGGAGGTAAAGGCTGCTGGCATGTGGTCGATCATGTAAACACGATCTTTACCAGAGCATTTGTCGGTAAAACAATCCGGGAATTATCTAGTTTAGCAAAGATCGACAGCATGCTGCTTTCTCTGGAATTGGAACTGGCTGAAAAACGAGGACAGCGAAATTCCGGTTCAAAGAGCAAAGACCTGATCGGTATCATGCAGCGAAAAGGCAATCTCGGCATGAACGCCATTCTTTCCCAGTCTTTGGCTTTGGCAAGGTTGATTTCTCATATGCAAGGTAGGGAATTGTGGGAGATCTTACGCGAAACGATCAAGGAAACACTGGCTAAAACCATTGCAAATAACGGCGGAATCAAGATTTTTTCTAAAGAGATCATCCAAAAATTAAAACTGAAAGAAAATATTCCCATCTGGCAAAATTTATCTGAGCAACTCGATTTTGGAGAATTGGTTTCGGGAATTCAGCAGGTAAACCATAAAAAAGCAAAAGATGTAAAACTTTTCGAACTATTACGAAAAAATCTACCAATTTATGAGACCACGGGAAAACCTCAAAATAAAAATTCAAAGATTGAAGATCTCAAAACGGAGTTTTCCCATAAAATCGAGGAAACAAAAGCCAAATTGGAAAAAGTCTGGGTATTGGCGAACCATGTAACCGATTCATTTTGTGAAGCCTTCATTTTTTCTGTTTTAAGTCTTCCGCACGGGCAGCATTCTGCTCTCGATGTTTTGAAGTTTATCTTTTATTCCTACAATACGATCCTGACGGTTGCGATCTGGTTCAGCGGGGTTGTGATCGCTATCGGCTGGCATGAGAAAGCACATTTCATCAAAGCGATAAAAGCCACGGTTCTGAAAAAAAATATCGGGCTTTTTAATGACCTGGAGATCATCAGGCAGAGGTTCGATGAACAGAAGCATAATTTTGTGAGGAAATTTTTCTTCGCATTCGGGATGAAGATCAAGGATAACCTGTTATCGGATTTGACCGAGCTTCGGGACGATATTGTCAAATCCGGAAAGATCGATTTTATCAAAAATCCAGGTTGGAGTTTCAGGTATTTCTTTTTTAATATTAAAGTCGTGATCTTCGGACCTTTCGGTTTATGCCCGGGAATCGTGAAAAAAAGTTTTACTTATTATGTCGATGCTCCCTTCGATCTTGGTGTAGCAGCAGAAGGACCCCGGAAAAGCAGATTTCTCGGACTTTTCGGATTAGGTGCCGCTTTGATCACAGTTCCGATTGGATTAATATTTCATCTTCCCGGTTTTATTATAGCAGGAAGATTCTTTTTATCTTTTGGAGAAATGGGAACCCTCGATTCCTTTTTTGCAGATCCCGGCAAATGGAAGGAATTTCGAGAGCGCGAAAGACTTGCTCATCAACTTGCAGGAGAAGTCAAGCCGGCTGGAGCCTGGATCGAAGAAGCAGCGAAAGTGAAATCACTTTTGCAGAACAGCCGCATCCAGGAAGTAACAAGGAAAGGACAATTAATTCGCGTTCCCTGGCAATTCCGTAATTCCGGTATGGGCGGTCGTCATACTGAGAAAGAATATCCTGAAAGCAATATCTCAATGCAGGAAACGATGTTCATTCCTTTGAGTGTGCGCAATTATGAAGACGCACAAGAGATGACGATCAAACTGCAGACCAGACTGAAAGAGGTCATCGAAAATGCGGAAGGTTGCCGGGTTATGGGAATCGGTCTGGAAGGCGGTTTAGCACCTTATATCAGCAAATTGGAAGGAGATGTCGTTCCTGAACAGCGATTATGGCGGATGGTAAAACAGACCATCGAAGAGTGCGGTTATGTTCCGGGCAAGGATGTGGTCATTGCTTTGGATCCTGCTGCGAGCGAGCTGGAGATCGCTTATCGTGAAGAGTATGAGCTTGGAATAGAAACAGTCGGTATGTATAGATTCTGGCGGGCAACGGAAAAAGTAGATATGTCACGCGATGAATTATTCGAACTATATCGTAAAACGATAGAAGAAGACGATGTTCCGATCATCTCCATTGAAGATGGTTTTGCTGAAGATGACGATGCCGGCTGGTCTTTATTAATGGACAAACTCGGGGAAAAACTTTTTATCATCGGCGATGATTCCGTAACGACCAAAGATTCCTCCATCGAATATGCCGCGGATAACAACCTGAATAACACCTTCTTATGCAAGGCGAACCAGATCGGCACATTATCCGAAACTTTGCTGGCAATCATGGTCGCCTTGGGCAAAGGACTCGATATTGTTGTTTCCCATCGCTCCAAATCACCCAATGACGATATGGAAGCACAAATTGCTTTATCTGCAGCGACTCTCGGTTTGAAAGCCGGAGGTGGAGCCAATACGGAAAGATTGTTCAAATATGGTTCGATTATGAAGATCATGGCACGCGCGGTAAAAGAATCGCAAGAGGTTTTGATCCAGATGAGAGAATCGGATAGAAAACTCGAACAGTCGGCAGAAGAACTTGTGAACGGCATGGAGATCACCGGAATTTTTGCCTGGGAAGAAGCGACCAATGCCGGAATTCCGACAGTAGGGATCGAACTATCTTTCGGTATTCGCGGGAGTAAGCGTTTCCATAACTTTTTCACTTTCAAAGGTTCGACTCCACTCGGAACATCGGCTGGAACAGGGGAAGCAATTCATCTTGTTGACAGCGTTATTTATGGAGATCAAGTTCCTAAACCGGAATATTTTTCGTTATTTGATAAAACAGCGGACAGTAGTTATCGCTTTAAAAAGGAAGTAACATCCAGCCAAATAGCAGAATTTAATGATCCGGAATTAAGTGAACTTTATCGTCGTTCGCAGCGTTACGGCGGCAAGGGCTGTCTGCATGTTGTCGATCATGTGAATACGATCTTTTCCAAAGCATTTATTGGAAAGAAGGTTACGGAATTATCGAGTTTAGCGGAAATCGATCGGCTGCTGCTTTCTCTGGAACTGGAATTATCCAAAAAAAGGGGACAGTTAAATTCCGATGCAAAAGATACTGATCTGATCGATATTATGCAGGGAAAGGGTAATCTCGGGATGAATGCTATCCTTTCCCAATCGCTTTCATTAGCAAGATTGATCAGTTCTATCAAGGGTAAAGATCTGTTTGAAGTGTTGAAAGAACAAATGATAGTTTCAATTTCAGAACTGATAATACAAAACGACAGTATCCAAATCTTACAAAAAATAAAGGAAAAGCAAATTTCCGACAACCAGGATTTTTCCAACATCGATCTTGTTCTGGAGAAAATAAAAAGCTGTGAGCAGGAGAAAGAATTATGGAAAATATTGACCGCAGAACTGTCTTTTGAGAATTTGAGCTTGGGTCTTAAAATATTGGAAGAAAACAAAAAAGAGGAAATTCCGATTTACGAGATTTTGAGAAAACAGCTGCCTGTTTATAAGATCGATTAATAAATTTGTTGATTTAATGATTTGATGATTTGTTGATTTTTTTTGACTCGATAAATCGTCATACAAGCGTAAACTTCACATAGATTTTCCACTATCAGCAAGTTAGAGATTTAGATTGCTTCGAGAGAATTCATAGATAAGAAACCTCGCAATGACAATTTAAATCATTATCGAACCTTAAAATGATCAACTTTATCAAGGAGAAAATATGGCAAAAATAGTTAAAGTAAAAGCAAGAGAGATCTTAAATTCGAGAGGATATCCGACGGTCGAAGCAGAAGTACATCTCGATACGGGAGTTGTTGGCAGAGATGCAGTTCCAAGCGGTGCTTCCGTTGGCGAGCATGAAGCAGTCGAAGTTATCGATGGAGACAAAAACAGGTATAAAGGGCACGGAGTTTTAAATGCCGTCAAAAATGTGAATGAGATAATTGCATCTCACCTGATCGGGATCAATGTTATCGACCAGGCTTTGATCGATAATACGATGAGAGAACTGGACGGAACTCCTAATAAAAGGCAGCTCGGTTCTAATGCGATTCTTGCCGTATCGCTCGCTTCGGCAAGAGCAGCAGCTCAAGACTTAGGTTTACCTTTGTATAGATATCTTGGAGGTACCAATTCGAGAGTTCTGCCTGTTCCCATGGCAAATATCTTGAACGGAGGAAGGCATGCCAATAATAATGTAGATCTACAGGAATTCATGGTCATGCCGATCGGAGCGAAAGCTTTTAAACAGGGTCTGCAGATGATTGCCGAAGTATTCCATTCTTTAGGAGATATTCTAAAAAAAGACGGGTATAAAACTTCAGTCGGAGATGAAGGGGGTTATGCTCCTGATATGAAATCGAATGAAGAAGCTTTACAAGCGATCATGAGAGCTATCGATTCTACCAGGTTCAAAGCCGGAAGAGACATCTTCCTTGCTCTCGATCCTGCTGCTTCCTGTTTCTATAAAAAAGGTAAATATATTCTAAAATCAGGAAAGGGAAACATTGAATTATCTTCCGAAGAGATGGTGGATTATTATGTCAAACTGGTAAAAAATTATCCTATTGTATCAATTGAAGACGGATTGGACGAGAATGATTGGAAAGGCTGGAAATTATTAACAGAAAAAATTGGAAAAGATGTTCAGGTCGTGGGAGACGATCTTTTTGTGACCAATGTGAACAGGCTTAAAAGAGGGATCAAGGAAAGGTCTGCAAATTCAATCTTGATCAAACTTAACCAGATTGGAACTCTCTCCGAAACTCTCGATACGATCGAAATGGCAAAAACTGCGAAATTTACTTCCGTAATATCACACCGTAGCGGAGAAACGAGCGATTCCTTTATCTCCGATCTGGCAGTTGCCGTAGGTTCCGGACAGATCAAAACCGGCTCGATCTGCCGGCAGGAAAGGATCACAAAATACAACCAGCTTTTGCGAATTGAAGAAGAACTCGGTAATACAGCCAGGTTTCACGGGAAAAATATTTTCTTTAATTTGAAGGAATTCAGGAAGTTTATATAACTCACCCCGTCCTTCTCTTAACTCCTTTATGTTTCCTCTTTCTAAAAGGGGAAATTATAAGGATTTTTTGAGAATTTGGAAAGAGAAGGAGATTTAGAGATGCAAGAAGAAAATAAGTAAAAATCTCGAGGAAACAAAATAGTTCCCTCTTTGACAAAGAGCGGTCAGAGGAGTTCGACAATGAAAAAAATAATATTTTTACTTTTGATCATTTTTCTTTTACTCGGCTGCACGAGCAAAGGGGAGATCAAATTCGTCAACAGAACCGGACATTTGCTTTATTTCACAATCCTGGAAAGCGATTACATTTTGCTCGGAGCAACGGATGCTCAAATAATCCAGGAAACAGGACCAACCAGAACGATCGATGTAAAGATCGGAAAGAAATTCCTCTTTTTCGGACCCGGCGAGAAAACATTGAACCTGCATCTCGAAGGTGAAACTTTTATGATGCAGGAAGCAGATGACTATGGAATTCCAACAGGGATCTATTTTACAGATACGGAAATAAATGTAAAAGCCGGCGAAACTTTGAACATCTTTACAGACCCGACCCATGCGAGCGTAAAATTGATCAACGATTCCGATAAAAATATTATCGAGTTCCGATATACAAATAATGATATCGATGATTTTTCAGTTTTAGAAAATACACTTGCAATCGGGGATTCGGTTTATACACAATTAGAAGCTTCGACTGTCCTAAATCCATTGACCTATGATTTCAAGTTCAAGTTTGAAGGTGAAAATGATTATGTTGAAATTTTAGGGATTACAGAATTATTTGTCGATGAGCAGGTGAAAATTAACGCTGGTTATTATAGATAGAGATTTTTCAAAAAAGGAAAGCAGCAGACATCTCTGCTTCTCATCTAATATATTAATTCATTCAATTTTTTAATATAAAATTTTTCTTGCTTTTTAAAATAATTTCTTCAGGCCGGATAGTGGCTAAGATTATATCTGTTACTTTTTTAATATCGTTTTGAGAATACATTTTAATCTTCAATAACTTCCACATTCGCGCGCGGGATCGTAACTTTCTGACCGTTCTCCAGTTCTGCTTCCAGGATGCGAACAAGAGTTTCACTTTCAACAGCGGTCAGTTTTTCCGGTAAACCTGTTACTTTTCCGATCACTCCGAAATTAGGCTGCCGGATAACGCGAACAGTTGTTCCGATCTCGAGCAAGGACATTTTTGCTTCCGGTTCTTCCAGATCTTCTTCTTTAAATTCGAGTGGAATGATGATCTCCGGCCGCATAACTCCGGCTCTGATTTGAGTTTTGCCATGAATAGAAGATTTGTGTCCTTCGAATCTTTTGAGTAATTCAAAAGTTTTCTTTGCCATATTGATTTTGCCAAAACCTTCGGTGGCCACTATGGTCAAACCGATATCTTCATGTCCCGTAATAGCAACTCCAATATTATAACCGAGTAATTTTTTCAAATCATTGTCATCCACTCCTCCGGAGATAATACCATTAACTCCGGTTGCGATTGCTTTTTTGATGAAATCGTAATTCACCATTGCTCCGCAGACAACGATCTTATTTTTACAGGTGTCATCGATTTTGGCAGCTGAAATAACTTCATCGGGAGATGATGCCAGGATTTTGATCTCACCAGTTGTTTCTCCGCCTATTCCAAAAATTCCCTGCACATAAGCGGATTTGTTCTCCACAACAACACCTTCTTCCGGGATTATATCGACGACCAGACCATCGAGAAATGCTTTCACCTGGACCGGAATTCTCGGCTCGCGCAGTAATACCTGTCCGGTTAACTTTGAAATACTCTCGATCTCACCATCGATCGGGGATTTTACGGTTGTTTTGAATAGACCTAAAAAACCGTTGGTTTGAGCAAGCAAATCTCCTTTTTTGATATTATCACCGGCTTTTACTTTTACGAACTGGTTGACCATGTCTCCGGTAACACCTAATTTATTTGCTACATTGATAGGAACTACTTTCCCGGGAAGCAAGGTCTCGGCTACCAGGTCTTCTGCTTTGACTTTATCACTTTTTTTAACGAGAACAGTTCCCTTCAAAGGTAAGATCCTTTCCTTTTTCAAAACGATATTATCGGTTACGGATAATCCGGGGGAATATGCTTGTGCCATTAAAAACCTCCATAATTGTCTTAAAGATGCACAAAAATCACAAAAAGAAAATTTACAATAGTCTTTTTATAAACCTTCAAGGTTTACATAACTTTGAAGGGCTTGAATCAATCCATCCATGAAGTTATGTGCCTTTTCTCAGCTATCTTCTATTCATTATGTATTTTTTTATTTGTATTCGGGAACTTCCGAAATTGATCAGCAAACCGTGTTCAATGCGGGATGCTCTCAAATATCCTAAAATTTGAGCAGTATGTTCATTTATTAAAGTCCGACATGCTATAATTTCGATAATCAGGCAGTTCTCCACAAAAAGATCTGCAAAAAATTCACCTATTAAAGTGTCGTCTTCGTCATATACTTTCAACGGAACTTGCTGTTTTACATTTAATCCGATTTTTGTCAGGAGATGAGCTGATCCATTTTCATAAACTTTTTCCAGATGACCATTTTTAAGATATTTATGAAGAGCGAAACTTGTTTCACGAATTGTATCACACAACTTCATTATATCTTTCATTTCTTAACCTCAATTGCCACGAAGATGCACAAGATTCACAAAATATTTTTTTATAAAAATCTGTATCATTTGTTTATTTTGTGTTTTCCAAGTCTATAAAATATCTCTTCACCACAAAGATACCCAAAACTCACAAAAGCCAAAAAAATTTGCGTCTATTTTGACATAATTTTTTTCTTGTGAATCCTTGTGCCTTTTCGCGACTATTTCCATATTTCTTCAGGATAAGCATCTAATGCTTTCATCCATTTTTTGAGAAGTGGAACTCTTTCAGATGCATCGACCGGGAGCACGAATGGTTGCCTGCCGCGGGTATCGAGAACCAGTCCGACAACTCCACCGTGTAATTCGGTTTCTATCTCCTGGTTTTTTCCATTTCCAATATCGAGTCCTTTTCCCGGTTTGAGATACGCTTTTGCCTTTTCTCCGACTCCGAGAGGAATCAACCTGATCTCACCGAATTTGATTTCTTCCTCGAATTTTTCTCCGTTAGGAAGATCGATTTTTGCAGTTAGAGCAACTTTATCGGGTTTGATCTTACCGACCGGAGCAACGCATGTGCCGAGATAGATCATACAATCTTTCTCAAAAACTTCGGTAGCAGCCTGTTCGCTTATTTCCGCCAGCACACCGAGATGAGGCATCATAAAAATGCTATCGACTGCTAATCTCGTAATTCCTTCTGGAAGGAATCCGTTCAGCATCATCATTACCGACTGATTCCTTCTGGGAGCATGAGAAACTACACCTCCGCTTCCAACCAGCAGATCCAGGGACATCATATTAACGATGCTTTCACCGGATATGGATTGAGCAAAGGCATCCGCAATTTCCCGCTTTTTCTGTCCTCCCTTAAGACCGACGGCAAATTCTTTATGCTGCAGAAAAGCATATTTAAGAGCTTCATTCGCTATTGCCTGCTCCAGAACTAATTCTTCCAATTGCTGCGGAATCGTAGTTGGACGGATCATCTTGTTTTTGATCATATTCCGCAATTCGGATTCATCCATATCGAACGGAATCCAGCGTAAAATTTCCTTTATTCCCGCTGTTGCCAGCACATTGGAAATACTGTAACTCATTCCGAGATTAGCGCTCACGGTTCGATTGAAAACACGGTCTTTAGTAAAAACCGAGAAAATATCAGTTGTAGCGCCACCAATATCGACTCCCAGAACTTCGATGTTATGTCTTTTGGCAATGGTCTGCATGATGTTCCCAACCGCAGCCGGAGTCGGCATGATCGGGATATTTTCCAGTTTGCCGTTTTTAGGACCGACCGTCCAGCTCATTAGTTTGTTGTATCCCGGAGCTTGAGCCATCACATGTTCCATAAAAAGATCATGAATTTTATCACGAGCAGGACCGAGATTTTCAACTTCCAAAGTTGGACGAATATTGTCGGTAACTATCAAATCAGTCTTTTCGGCGAGTGTATCATTGATAATGTCGCGTGCTTTGGTATTTCCGGCATAAATGATCGGCAGTTTATAACTCGATCCGAGACGCGGTTTCGGATCGGCTGCTCCAACCAGTTCTCCCATTTCCGCTACATGTTTGGTTGTTCCGCCATCGACGCCGCCAGCCATCAGGATCATATCCGGACGCAACTGTCGAATTCTTTCGATCTTTTCATAATTCGGGCGCTGGTCATTGCTGGCGATCAAGTCCATCACGATCGCACCTGCTCCAAGAGCAGCTCTTTCAGCACTTTCTCCGGTCATTTTAGCCACAACTCCGGTTACCATCATCTGCAATCCGCCGCCGGCACTACTGGTTGAAACATAAGCATCGACACCTTCACCTTCTTTTTCCGAAATCCAAATGGTTTCATCTTTGGTGAATTTTATGTTCGGATCATTATATTTTAAACGAGCCAGTTCTTCCAATTCCGTAACCGCGTTGATCACTCCTTTGGTAACATCGTTGAGAGGTTTTTCAACGGTTGTCGGAGCTTCTCCGCGCACGGTCTGACGGTATTCACCGTCGATATATTCGATGAGAATCGATTTGGTGGTCGTACTGCCGCAATCCGTGGCTACGATTCTCTTTAAATGTCGAGCATTGCTCATATTTATCCTCCGCAGGAATTTTTGATACAAATTTTTGGAAACGGTTTTTTTTGCAAGTTATTTCTATATAAAGGAAAAACCGCTTTCTATTATAAATATAGCTTGTTACATTTTCTTTTTTAGACCCAAAAAAACCTTGATCTTATTCATCCTTCTCATCCGCAAGATCTTCTTCTTTTCCCGTTCTTCTCTATACATTTTTTCATCCAACTCGTCGATTCTTTTAAGCAGCAGTTTGATGTATTCGTCTTTTTCCAAAAGAGCAGCAAATTCCTGGTATTCTTTAGCGTTAAAGATCACTTCGGCAAAAGGAGCGAGAAAATATAAGATCTGGCTGGCAATGAAATTCAAAGGACGGAGCGATTCGATAGCCATCAAAGCCGGTGCAGCCATTCGTTTTTTGACGATATAACGAGAAATTTTCTCAACTATCTCGATTGCCCGTTCTTCGTTTATTTCTACGATCATTTGTACCCTTTAATTTTAATTTTTTTCTCAGTTTGACAAGTTGAGTTACGATATGTAAAAAAATACGCTTGAATTGTGCCGTTTACTATCAAACATCTATCAAACTGAGTGAAGATTTTATTCAAATAGTATCAGAACAAGTTCTGAACTACATGATTTGAATTACGCTCTGGCAATTGTTAGAACAAAAACTTTATTTGCTGCTCTTTCTTTGAGATGTTTACTGATGGAGTTCACGGTCGAGCCGGTTGTAAAAACATCGTCGATGAGCAAAATATTTTTAGCCTTCACTTCGTATTTTTTATTTAAGAGGAAAGCATTGGAAACATTTTTCTGCCTGCCTGCTGCGGAAAGCCTGGTTTGAGAATCGGTGAATTTCTTTCTCAAAACCAGTTTCGGGATATGATCCCAATTCATTTCTTCCGCAATTTTTCGCGAAAGATATGCTGATTGATTAAAACCGCGGATACTTTTCTTTACTTTGTGAAGCGGCACCGGAGCAATGATATCGACTCTTTCAAAAGGAGTGAATTTCTTTAAATAAACAGCAGCAAATTTTCCGAGAAAAGTTCCGATCGAAGTCATTTCTTCGTATTTCAAACTATGGATAATATTCCGCAAAATATCGTTAAAAGGAAAGACAGAGCGGACTTTATCAAATTTGAAATCCTCGTTATTACATGCTTTGCATTTTTCATTTTCCAATGGTTTCCCGCAGAATTCACAAATATTTTCAACCAGGAATTCAAGAGAATTCTCGCATTTTTTACAGATAAAATTTTCATCCTTCCCGATGCGAATTTGACAATGCAAACAAGTTTTCGGTAAGATCAAATCGATCACATAATTCAGGTAGGTTTTAATTAGACGAAACATTATTTTGCTTAGAATTAGCGTTTATTCCTTTCATTAGCGGTTCTGATTTTGATAATGATCTGCCGGACGATTCCATACAAAATGTAAATCAAAACCCAGATCCCGAAAATAAGATAGGAAAACTTGATTGCCAGAAACACACTGATCAATGCCAGTAAAATGAAGAATTTCGCTTCTTTGGTCAATTTCTTCCGTTTTTCGATCGGCAGGTATTCGATCGTACTGATCATCAATGCAGAAGTGATCAAGATCAAAACAGCAAAAAGTTCATTCAAATAGATATTCTCATAAAAATAAAAATTGATGATTATGAACGAAGATATAATTCCGGCACCGGCTGGAATCGGTAATCCGGTAAAAGCGTGTTTCCCGAAAGTTTCCGAACTTTTTAGAGTGAAACGGACTAAACGGTAACCACCGCAGAAAACATAAAATATGGAGATTATCGCACCAAAAAGATGGAAATTAAATAATGAAACTTTGTAGGCTAAAAATCCCGGAACAACTCCAAAGACAACGAAGTCGGAAAGTGTGTCGAACAGGAATCCGAATTTTGAACTGGCATGCAAGAGTCTGGCGAGTTTTCCATCCAGACCATCGCAGAGCATGGAAAATGGGATCAACCAGGAAGCGGTGACGAAATCTCCTTCATTCGTGAAATAAAGAGAGACCAGACCGGAGGTCAGACTTAACGCAGTAAAAAAGTTCGGGATGAGGATTTTCAGGTTAATGGTTTTCATGATTATCACATTTAAACAGAGGTTCTATGAAATTCTCTATATATTTTATACATTCCGGAAAAGATATTTTAGTTTCGACATTTATCCTTTCCAGAAAAGCAATCCATTGTCGTTGCTTTGATACATCATTCTTATAATCAATAGAGAAGATATGATCTCGATTATTTATATCTGTTTTTCTTTTTTTGAAAGTTGCTGATATTGCATCTTTAAGAATGTTCGCATTAAAATGATAATGGTTTACTAAAGAGTAAATATCATAAAAATCCTTCATTCTGCTGGTGGCAAAACCCAACGATACGATTGCTTCAAATTTTTCTGCGACAGCAGATTCGGGAGTATAAGCAAATAGTTCAGGACTCGGCATCTCGGGCAATAAAACAGGAAAATTCATAGAAACGGGTACAGGTACAACTTCATCACCTAATCCGACGTCAAAATGAATTCTTATCTTTGCTCGATCTAGATTATCTTGGCAATAAATCCTAACACCTTGATAATTAGTTCCTTCTTTTATGATTTCCGATTTATGGCTATAGGGATCAAATTTTACTCCATCATCGGCTTTGATGGAAATCACTTCGTTCACTTTTTTTATGATGTTCTTTTCTGTATTAGATATTCCAATTCCCAAAAAAACAATATCTTTAGTAGGTCTGGAATCTGGCATTTCATAAACCAGGAAAAGAAGAGCCTCTTTTAAAATAAAGTTTTGCCGATATAATGAAATCGATAGCCGATAGAGGAATCTTTCCTGGAAATATTGAAGCAAAATAGCAGTAAAATCACGATCCGTTCCTTTTGCTATTCTTAAAAGTCTGCTTTTTACAGAAGCTGCAATATTTTTCTTGTTTTTCAATCGACCACCATCGCTTTCAGGTAGGGAAGCAGAACTGTTTTAACACAGCATTTAATAGCATAATCTTGCAGTTTTACGAGATCAGCATCTTTGCGCTTCAGGTAATTTTTCAGACCTTCCAGAGCCAGGTCTTCTCCCAGTTTTTTGCGGTAACGAAACATATCGCAAATCGTCTTTTCTATATTGTAGATCTTAAACTTACCTGAAATCGTGTTCTTTTCTATTATACCAGAAGAATAGAGATTGTTTCGGAAATAAAAAACTCTTATCGGTGGAAAATTGAGATGGAATTTATCTGTGTTCTTTGGAACGGCAACTGTTATAGTTCCTGGATTTATCGATGATAGTTCATAATAAGATAAAGCGGATGTGAGACAAATAACAGCACTATTCTTTGCTTTGGAGATATCAACAAAACCAGAGTGTTCATCCCAGGCGTAATCAGTAAGTTTATAAAGACCGGGCTTAATTTTTTCGATAATACCTTTTTCAACTGCTTTTGCGATAATACGGGTATGAAATCCCCGATCTTTAAGGTCTTTCATCCGCGCATAACCTCGATGATCTGTGAAATATGTTTCGATGTTTATCATAACTATTTCCGGTTCGATCACAAGGCAAATACAACGAATAAGCCTTGCTAACGAACCAATCTCAAATTAACCTTCTGTCTGTAAAGATTTTTATGTGATTAAATCCCAACTCGCTGAAATATATAATTAACATTTTTAACATATCTTTTATAAGAAAATACTTCTTCGATTTCTTCCGTTGATATTATTTCGAGAATATCTTCATCCAGCAAAACCAGTTCCTTAAATGGTCTTTTCGTTTTCCAGCATTCCATTGCATTTCGTTGAACCAACTCGTAAGATCGCTCCCTGGAAATTCCTTTTTTGGAAAGTTCGAGAAGCAAGACTTGTGAGAAAACCAACCCATTGGTCATTTCCAGATTTTTCTTCATATTTTCCGGATAAACAAGCAGGTCCTCGATCAGGGTTATCATTTTATTCAGCATGTAATTGATAAGAATGGTCGAGTCCGGCAGAATTATTCTCTCAACTGAAGAATGACTGATATCCCGCTCGTGCCATAAAGCGTTATTTTCTACAGATGCAGCAGCATTTGTGCGCAGCAAGCGAGCCAATCCGCACATCTGCTCGGACACAACGGGATTTCGTTTGTGCGGCATCGCGGACGAACCTTTCTGTCCTTTGGAAAAATTTTCTTCAGCTTCCAGAACTTCCGTTCGCTGCAAATGCCTGATCTCGAGAGCGATTTTCTCAAGTGTCGAACCGGTGATGGCAACCGTGTTTAAAAATTCGGAAATTCGATCTCTTTGAATTACCTGCGTGGAAATATTTACCGGTTTCAGATCGAGCAGTTCACAGGCGATTTCTTCGATTTGAGGAGAGAGATGTGCATAATTTCCGACAGCTCCGGAGATTTGTCCGACAGAAACAGTTTTAATAGATGTTTTCATCCGCAGGATATTTCTCTGCATTTCATCGAACCAGAGTACGAATTTCAGCCCGAAGGTTGTCGGTTCCGCATGAATGCCGTGTGATCTGCCGATGCAGAGAGTGTGTTTATATTCACGAGCTTTGATTTTGAGCACTTCAGATAAAGTTTCCAGATCTCGCAGGATAAGTTCACCGGCTTGTTTTAGTTGGATCGAAGTAGCGGTATCGAGTACATCGGAAGAAGTCATACCAAAGTGGATCCAGCGGGAAGATGCTCCGACATATTCGGCGATATTCGACAGGAAAGCGACCACATCGTGCTTGGTTGTCTGCTCGATCTCTTCGATCCGATCAACATCGAAATCTGCCTTTTCAATTATGTTTTTCAAATCTTCAGCAGGTATGATCCCGGTTTCATGCATAGCTTTACAGGCTGCGATCTCGACATCGAGCATACATTGAAAGCGGTTCTGCAATTCCCAGATCTTTGTCATTTCCGGTCTGGAGTATCTTGCTATCATTTTTTCCTCTTTTTAGCTGCGGATTTTCGCGGATGAATCTTGTTAGTCAGTCGATTAACAAGGCAGTTTTCACTCCTAAAACATCCGTTAGGTTCTTTTTTCACTGATTTTACCGATTCGACCAGTTCAACTAATCAACGAAAACTTTCCGAATCTTATTTTTGAGAATTCCTTCAGGAGAAGCTTCGGAAAGTATATTTTTCCTAAGTTAATTACTCGATCCTTTTTATCTCGATTTTCTCGTGAATCACTTCATCAACCAGTATGTTCGCGATATCCTTCCCATCTAAATAAATCGAAAGATCAGTAACTTCATTATTTCTATCATATTTCAGGTTTATATGAGAATCGTGCGCATTAAAAAGGATTTTTTCGATCAACATTTTATCGGAAAATAACAGTGTATAATTTTCTTTTTGATGCTTTTGAGATTTAATTAGCTTTTCTTTATTATCGTCTAATTCCTGAACATCAAGTATTTCGGAAAAATCCGGAATTTTTTCCATGTCGAGAAGAGAGTCAAGTTTGCTATTTTCAGTTTGGAAAGGCAGTCTGATAACGAGAATTGTATCAATATAAACAGTAATAAAAGGAGTCGGATGCATGCCCATAATTCCGGCATCGAAAATATCCAGCCTAAATGCCTGCTCATTTTTCCTGAGCGAGATATTTTTTCTAAATGAGAAACTTTTATAGTTCAGTTCGATTATTCCGTCGATACGAAAATTTTTCCAGTTTTCGAGATGTTTTAATAAAAGTTTTTCTTTTTTGGAATAGTCTCCGGTCGATACGGAAGCACAACTCCATAAAAAAATGATTAAAATAAAAAAGGAAATTTTAAGAAGGATTTTCATCTTTCTTTGAAAATATGAGAAAAATCGCGATTACGCTGAAAATGAACATGATCGAGCTCAAAATTTGTCCCATGGTCATAAAACCGATAAGGAAACCGAGATGCTCATCGGGTTCGCGCACGAATTCCACCAAAAACCGGAAAAGTCCGTAAAGCCCGATAAACGACCAGAAAACCAATCCCGGTTTATTTGTCTTTTTGAGGATGATAAAAGTTATCATAAATAAGAGAAAACCTTCGAGGAATGCTTCATAAATTTGAGAGGGATGGCGCGGTTGTCCGTCCGAATTCGGGAAAACCATTCCCCAGGGTAGAGTAGTTACGCGCCCGTAAAGTTCTGCATTAATGAAATTTCCGATCCTTCCCAAACCTAAACCAACCGCAACTAACGGCATAGTAGGGTCTGCCAACCGGTAGAAATTGTAATTATGCTTTTTACTGAACAAAAGACCTGCAATAATTACTCCGACCGCTCCTCCGTGAAAAGACATTCCGCCTTCCCAAACTGCGAAAATATTAAGCGGATGATAAAGATAATAAGAAAGTTTGTAGAAAAGGACATAACCGAGTCGTCCCCCGATCACAACTCCCAGCATGATCTGGAAGAGCAGGTTTTCGTATTCATCTTTTTTCAGGAATACTTTTTTTTGAACGAAAAGTTTTTTCAAAAAGATATAGCCTACAACAAATCCAACGATATATAAAAGTCCATACCAGCGGATTTCAAGAAAACCGAGATTGACGATAGTTGGATTGATTTCGGGGAATTTTAACATTCAATAATCCCATTGCATCTCTCGGCAGTTACCGGAGGGAATATAAAGGGTTTTAAGAATCTCAAATTATCAACAAGTTTAATTAAAACAAGAGCAAGATCATCTGCCCAGTTCTTTTATTTTTTGATAAATGATATCGACCAATTCATCCGGGGGAAGTTCATATTTTTCTCCGTCTTTTTTCATTTCAGGAGAAAATATTTTCACGACTTGCGTTGGAGAACCGTTCAAGCCGATGTCATTTTCATTTAAACCAAGATCTTCGGCAGTCCATATTTTGAGTTCTGTTTTTTTTGCATTTCGTTTTCCCCTTAAAGACGGAAGCCGGGGAATATTGATTTCCTTGATCACGGTCAATGCTGCTGGAAGTGTCATCTCGATCCTGTCATAACCGTCTTCCATCAATCTCTGCACAGTAATTTTGTTATTTTCGATCTTCTCGATTTTTTTCACGAAACAGGTTTGCGGGATTTGCAGGTGCGTTGCGACACCGGGACCAACTTGAGCCGTATCACCATCGATTGCTTGCTGACCGAAAAAGAGAAGATCATACTCTTCGATTTTTTTGATCGCTGCTGCCAGGCTCAAACTGGTTGCCCAGGTATCTGCTCCGGCAAATTTTCGATCCGTCAGCAAAATGATTTCATCGACTCCGATAGAAACGGCTTCCCGCAGAGCTGCATCGACTTGCGGAGGTCCCATACTGAGCGCAGTTATATTCCCGCCGTATTTTTCTTTGATCCGGATCGCTTCCTCGATCGCATAAAGGTCGAAAGGATTGAGAATACTGTCAACTCCTTCCCTGATCAAAGTATTTGTAGTCGGATCGATCTTAATGTCGGCAGTATCCGGAACTTGTTTTATACAGACGATTATATTCATATTTCCTCAATATAATAAATCTACATTGTCATTCTGAGGTTTCTTACAAAGGTTTTCTTCCGAAGAATCTGTTTATTTAATGAAAGTTCTTTCCGTCAAAAGCAGGACACAGTCGGGACAAAAGCAAATAGAATTTCTCATGATGACATTTCAAAAGTTATTATTTCCGATAAAACTCTCTGATAGTTTCGATCACATAATCCTGTTGTTTGTTCGTGATCTCTGAAAATACTGGGATGGAAATGACTTTTTTGGATATTTCTTCCGAAACCGGCAGATCACCTTCTTTGTAATTCAAATAAGAAAAACATTCCTGAAGATGAAGCGGTCTCGGGTAATAAACAGCACATCCGATATTTTTCTCTCTTAAATGATTAAGGAGTTCATCTCTATTTTCAGCAATCAAAGTAAATTGATTATAAATTGTTTTTGCTTTTTTATGAATGATCGGAAGTTTGACCTGCGGAATATCATTCATATTTTCGTAATAATATTCAGCGTTCCGGCGACGCGCTTCCGACCAGTTCTCCAGGTGTGGAAGTTTCGCCAGTAAAACAGCTGCTTGCAGTGTATCGAGACGGCTGTTCAATCCGACCCACTTATGAAAATATTTGGGATTTTCGCCGTGGACACGCAGTTGTCTTAATTTTGCTGCTAATTCTTCATTATTACTCAAACACATGCCGCCGTCGCCCATTGCTCCCAGATTTTTGCTCGGGAAAAACGACAATGTTCCAATATCTCCGATTGTCCCGGCAACTTTGTTATCGAATCTCGCTCCGATACCTTGTGCATTATCTTCGATGATGGAAAGAATGTTCTTTTGAGCGATAGCCGTGATCTTGTCCATCTCAGCCGGTTGCCCGAAAAGATGAACGACCATAATGGCTCGCGTTTTATCAGTTATCGCTGCTTCGATCTTATCGGTATCGATATTAAAAGTTTCCGCATCGATATCGACAAAAACAGGTTTTGCTCCGACACGATCGATCGATCCGGCGGTCGCAAAAAAAGTGAAGGGAGTTGTAATCACTTCGTCATCTTTTCCAATTTCGAGTGCTTTTAATGCTAAAACGAGAGCATCGGTTCCGGATGCACAACCGACAGCAAATTTTGCTTCACAATAATTTGCGATCTTTTCTTCCAGTTCTTTGACTTGCGGTCCTAAAATGTATTTATGAGACGCAAATACTTCTTCCATCCCTTTTCTTATATCGTTCAAGAGCGGCTCATATTGAGCGTTCAGATCCAAAAGTGGAACATTCATTTAAACTCCTTTTTATTCTTCAAAATAATCGATGATCTTTTTTAATATCTTATCTAAATTGTATCTGGTTTTATACCCGATCATATCTTTGATCTTGGTCAGATCCGGAACTCTTCTGATCATATCTTCAAAGCCTTCTTCATAAGCATCTTCATATTTGATAAAATCGATTTTGGAACGGCTTCCTGTCATTTTCTTGATCTTGTGAGCAAGTTCTTCGATGGTTATTTCTTCATTGCTGCCGATATTAAAGATATGTCCTTGGGCTTTTTTCTCGTTCATAAGTTTTATCAATCCTTCAACAACATCTTCGATATCCGTAAAACAACGGGATTGTTTTCCGTCTCCGTAAACCGTGATCGGATGATTCAATAAAGCACTTTTCACGAATTTCGGAATGACCATTCCGTACTGCCCTGTTTGGCGCGGTCCAACCGTATTGAAACACCTGACTATCACAACCGGTAGTTTTTTCTCACGATAATAAGCAAGAGCTAAGAATTCGTCGATAGCTTTAGCAGAACTGTAACTCCAGCGGGAAATATGGGTTGAACCTAAGAGACGGTCATCTTCTTCTTTGAACGGAACTTTATTTGCTTTTCCATAAATCTCGGAAGTCGAAGCGACCAGCACCTTTTTTTTGAATTTATTGGCAAATTCCAGGACATTTTCCGTTCCCACGATATTGGTTCTTAAAGATAGCAATGGATTATCGATGATATATTTTACTCCCACAGCAGCGGCTAAATGGTAGATCTGTTCGGTTTCGGAGATCAGTTTTTTAAGAATGTTCCTGTTCAAAACTGAATTGATCGTATATTGAAAGTGGGGATTTTTGACCAGATGTCGAATATTGGAAAATCTGCCGGTCGAGAGATTATCGATAACAGAAATTTCATTTCCTTCAGCTAAAAGTTTCTCGGCAAGATGTGAACCAATAAATCCCGCTCCGCCTGTAATTAATATTTTCATGATTAAACCTCACTTATTGAGTTGCATTTTTCATTACTACATAAACTGTTGCTACCTGAGCTGCGACAGCCATAAATTCTTTGAAAAATTCCCAGTAATCGAATTCCGGTTTTTCCGGGATAAAGATCATGTCTCCGACTTCGATGATCGTATCTTTACCGGGTTTCAGCCATTCACCGGATCTTGCCCTGATGATCCTGATCTTGCTCTTACGAGGATGCCAGGAAAAACCACCTGCTTGTTCGATGTAGTACAGATAATTTTTATTAGGAATATAAGTGATCAATCCCGGATTTTTAACCTGACCGGAAACCGAAACCGTTACAATCTTGCTCGGAAAGTAGATATAATCATTATCTTTTAAAATAACATTCAGGTTTTCATCTTTATTGCGACAAAGTTTTTCAAAGTCAACAGAAAACTTTCCCCGTAATTCCCTGGATTTTGTTTTGAAATATTCATACTCCAATTCATTCATATCGTTGATAAGCATCAATTTCAGCCGTTCAAATTCAGGATCGATAATATCTTCCTGGCTTTTTCTTTGAATAAAAGCATTTTGCAGGTCTGCTTTGACCGTTGCTCCTCCGCATTTTTCAAGGATTTCGAGTAATGTCGTCTTGTTTTCGATGATTGAATAATCTCCCGGAAATTTCACTTCTCCAAAAATAGTAATCATTTTTTTTTCATGAAAATCAGGAAGTGAGCGAATATATATCCTGTCATCATCTTTCAGCAATAAATTTTCCCGACTTTGAGGAGATGCGATTATTTCATGTAAATTGAATGTAATGGTTTCCGTATCGATGCCGTTTTCATGAAAACGAACGATTTCTGCTTCCTGCAAATATGCGTCTTTTTTCAACCCTAAAGCCAGCGCGATGATATCCGTTATTTTATCACCAATAACAAGTTCAATATCACTGGGATTATTGACAGCTCCTTCGATCGAAACCTGTTCCAGCAAAGCAGGAACAATGATAATATCTCCATCCCTGATATATGGATTATTTTTATCTTCTCCCAAAATATAATATTTTTCCAGGTCGAGTAGAATTTCTTCATTATTTCTTTTCAGAACTATATTTCGTTTCGACGGTTCAAGAATCTCTTTGGATTTATCTTTCATTTCTGATTCGATATCAGGGATGAAATTTGCTTGTTCAATTGCTTGTGAAATCCTGCTTGTTGGAGGTAATTGATAAACTCCGGGATTTTTTACAGATCCAACAACCGAGACATTGTAAATCGTAACATCGACCTGCACTTGAGATTTCAAAAAAGGAGTTACTATCAATAACAACAATATTATTGTAAGAGAACTATTAATCATTTTTTTCAAACGGTTGTTATTCTTTAAACCAGCATTAGTGATTTTTTTCATGTTATTTATTTTTTTCAACTTTTCTCCTATTTTACTGACCAAACCTACTTTGAAATGTAGCAAATAACATTCCAAATAAAGGTTGGGAAAAAATCTGAATATCGAGTTTTTTGTCAATTTATTCCTGCTTGATTTCCTGATATTCAACAGGTTATTAATTTCAGCAAGAATTATGATAGATTCTGTAAAAATTTTAAAATTCTGAGGCTTGTTTCAAATATTTTCATTTTTGGGATTGGTTCCGTTTGAGCAATTTCGAAAATAATTTTTAAATTTACTGTTGAATCAAAGCTTACAGAGTATTTGAATTTTTCGATCAGCATTGAAATGCTCTTTCTTGAGATTAATTTTTTATTATCAAATTCCAGGATTATTTTTCTTTTCCTGATATTGAATGATTTTAACCCGGCTTTTTCTGTGTAAAGTTTTATTTTATGGTAAATTAGAGATAAGGCTGCAGTTTCCGGTATTTTTCCGAAACGATCGATCAATTCATTTTCAAGCTCGATAAACTCTTTTTCATTCTGGAATGAAAGCATTTTTTTATAGATTTTAAGTCTTTCTTTTTCGTCGGAAATATAATCTTCCGGGAGATAATTATCACTTTCCAGCCGGATCAGATTTTCCTTTTTCGGTTTTTCTTCTTCCCAAATGTTTTGCATATCATCCGACTGAATACTTTCCACAGCTCTTTCCAAAAGTCTATTATAATAATTGAATCCGATCGTGTTGATCAATCCGCTTTGTTTGGTGCCGAGTAAAGTTCCTGCTCCGCGCAATTCCATATCGCGCATCGCAATTTGATAGCCGCTTCCAAGAGATTCGTATTCCGTCAGGGTTTCCAGCCTTTTCCTGGCTTCTTCCGTTAATTTTGCGGGAATGATCAGATAAGCATAAGCACGACGATTGCTTCTTCCGACCCGACCGCGGATCTGGTAAAGTTGAGCCAGACCGAACATATCGGAGCGATTGACGATAATGGTGTTTGCGTTTGGAATATCGATGCCGGACTCGATGATGGTGGTTGCGATCAGAACATCGTATTTATGATGGGCAAAATCGAGAGTTATGGCTTCCAGCTGCTTTTCCGGAAGTTGTCCGTGCCCAACGCAAAATCTAACATGCGGCAGCAATTTTCTTAAATTGGAAGCGACACTCTCAATCGTCTGCACGCGATTATGCACAAAGAAAGCCTGTCCGCCACGATCGATCTCGCGGTTGATCGCATCTTTGATCACTTCCTCATCATACGGAACGATCACGGTTCTGATCGGTAAACGGGCTTTGGGCGAGGTTCTGATCAACGAAAGTTCTTTCAGTTTGGAAAGAGCCATATACATTGTTCTTGGTATTGGAGTTGCGGACATATAAAGCGTATCGACATTCGATTTCAGTTTTCTGAGTTTATCTTTGTGCCGCACTCCGAAGCGATGTTCTTCGTCGATAATGAGTAATCCTAACCGTTTATATTTCACATCTTCCGAAAGCAGACGATGGGTTCCAATCGCCATATCGATTTCTCCGGTAATAAGTCTGGAAACATCTTTCTTCAAATTTGCTTTGGAACGAAACCGGCTGAACATCGCGATCCTGATCGGATATTGCGCCAATCTCTCTTTGAAAACCAGGAAATGCTGTTCGGCAAGCAAAGTGGTCGGAACCAGGATCGCGACCTGCCAGCCGCTCATTACAGATTTAAAAGCAACACGCACAGCAACTTCTGTCTTTCCGAAGCCCACATCTCCGCAGAGTAGTCGTTCCATCGGAATTTCTGCTTCCATATCGTCTTTTATCTGGCGGGAAGAGAATTTTTGATCCGGTGTATCTTCATAAATAAATGAATCTTCCATTTCTCTTTGCCAGGCTGTATCGGGATCGAAAGCAATTCCTTTGCGCAGTTTCCTTTCCGCATAAAGTTTGACCAGGTCTTTTGCGATCAATTCGATCTGCCGCCTTGCCCGGGATTTTGTTTGCTCCCATCTTTTACCACCGAGTTTATGGATGGTGGGAGCAATTCCTTCTTCCGAGACAAATTTGGAAACGAGCGTAAGTTGGAAAGTCGGAACATAAACCGCATCGTTTTGAGCGTATTTCAAGGAAAGACATTCGAGCGTATTTCCGTCGATGGTAAGTTTTTTCAGACCTTCGTAAATTCCGATCCCGTGATCGATATGAACGATATAATCTCCCGGTTTGAGTGATTCGTAATCGATGAGTGCTTCTTCTTTGGAAAAACGGGCATGCCTGCGTTTGCGTTTATACCTGCTGAAAATTTCGTGGTCTGTATAAATTGCCAGTTTGACATCTTCCAGAACAAAACCTTTTTGAAAGACTCCAATCGAGAAGTGAATTTTGTCTTCAAAATTAGGTAGAAGATCGGACATTCTCTTACTCTGGCTTTTATTATCGGATTGGATAAAAATTGTATAATTTTCGTCCAACTTTTTGGAAATCTCTTTCTCCAATATTTCCAGTTCTCCATACAGGTTTGTTTGCGGGATAAAAGTAGTTTCGATCTTTTGTGTAATTTCCGTATGTTCATGAAAAGATGATGATAAGAAAATGGTTTTAAATTCATTGAATATTTTTTTCAGGAATAACTCGTTCTCAAAAAGATTTTCAGGACGAGGTAAAATTGCCTTTTTATTTTTGAGAAGCGCTTTTTGCCAGAAATCGGTAGTTTCTTCCGCAAGTTCTTTCAAATAAGAAGAAAAGAATTGAAATTCATCCCAGAAAAGAAAACAATTTTCAGCAGAAAAATATTTTAGAAAACTCTCGGTTTGCGGCAATAACAACGAAACATCCAGCTCGATCCCCTCATAAAATCCATTCTTATGGATTTTTTCCCATAATTTTTCGTCCGCATCGATATCGTGCAGGGAAAATTCACGCGCTGGAATTAAAGTGATTGATTCGAGTTCTTCCCCGGTTGAACGCTGTGAATTGACTGAAAACACGCGCATGGACTCGATCTCATCTCCAAAAAATTCGAGCCGGACAGGTTTGATCGAATCTGGACTGAACACATCGATGATCCCGCCGCGACGGGCAACATCTCCGACTTTCGAGACTTGATATTCATTCTGATAACCCATTCCGACAAGATTGGAAATCAAAACATCAGGATTGTATTCGGAATTTTTCTGCAGTTGAATGATGTTCTTTTTGAAGATTTTGAAGGAAACGATCTTCCTCAAAAGAGAGCGAAGTGAGATGCTGTAAATTGCCGGTCTTCCCGAAACAACTCGCGAAAGAGTTGTTATTCTCTGCGCCCGGATCGTGTAATGAGGAGATCGCTGTTCATACGGCAAGACTTCATAATCCGGTAGAAAAAAAGAATTGTCTTTTCCAATTAGAAGATCGAGATCGTCGAGGTAATCTTCTGCGAGTTTATCGTCGGCAGTGATGAAAATGATATTTTTTTGAGTTTGCTCGAATGTTCGTGCTAAAAGCAGGGATTTTGCCGAACGGTTCAGTTTAAAGAATAAAGTTCCGGGTATTTTTGCAGAAAGGACCGCATCGAATTGCCGGATAAAATCGGATTTGTCGAGGATGGGTTTTAGCTGTTTGTATAACATAATTTATAGACAAATATCGCAATTATTAAAAATATTATTATTGCAATTCCCATCCATTAAATATTAAAAAGGCTTTTAAATATTTTTCCGCACTTCCCTGACACATAAAACAAATGGAGCGATAAGGAGAAAATTCTTCTTTCATTCCTGATTTTGCATATAGAATGTTTTCCCGGGCAAATGAAAGCCACTCTTTAATAAGTCTGATATTTTCAGGATTTTTCATAAAGTACTTTCCCGTATTTAAAAATATGATGTAAATAAAACGGATTTTCAGCCTGGAAATTCCATTCCACATCTCTTGTTTTTCTAACTATTAGATCGAGAGCAAATCTCCTTCCTCGCAAGAGACTGTCGATATATCTCCTCAATTCCCGATTGGATTTTTCACCGTCTTTGATGATGAAAAGATCGAGATCGCTATCTTTTTTGAAATCTCCCCTGGCATAAGAACCGAATAAAATGATTTTTTCAGGATCGATGGCTTTAACTATTTTTTTGATGACATAATCAATCAATTCTTGTGTGATCTTTTCCGTACTCAGTTTTTTATCTCTTTTCATCATTTATCCTCAAATTCAGATGCGATCTATATTTTTCGGACTCTATCCCCAAAATCCTCGAATTTGTCAAATCTAAAATAAAAACCATTTTTATTGACATTCAAATTAATTGCCAAACATTGCACCGATGAATAAAATAAAAAAAAGAGAACTATCTGAAAGGAAAGAAGAAGTTCCCGAACAAAAAGGGGTTTTCATATTTTCCGATAAAGAGAAAATATTGTATGTCTCAAAAACATCCAATCTGAAAAAAAGGATCGAGTTCTTTCAAAATAATGTCAAAAACAACAAAACCATCCTGCAGTTAATATCTTTAACAGAATTCATCGAATGGGAAATTTCACCGACACTTTTTGCTGCTCTGATCAAAGAAAAGAAGATTCTTAACACCAAAAATCCGGAATTTAATTATCAGATAAAACCTTATGAAGATTATGTTTATCTCGGTATCGATTTTTATAAACCGTCGTATTTCAGAATAACGGAAAATACTCAAGGGGAATTTTTCTATCTCGGTCCGTTCCGGGATCGTTTTTTTCTGCATGATCTTATTTATACAATGATGCTTCTTTTTCAATATCCGGCTTGCGAGGATGAAAATTATCCGTGTGAATTTTATCGGAAAAAGATCTGTGCAGGATTTTGTTTGAATGATGCGAAAGAAATAAACGGAATAATTCAAAAATCATATTTACTTCCCAATAAAAATATTCTTGAAGAAATCGAACAAAAGCGGAAAAATTTATTTCAAAATCTGGAATTTAAGAAAGCATATCTAGTGGAAAAACAGGGAAGGATGATTAAAAAATATTATCGCATGTTGGAATTTTTTTATACTACAAAATCGATCGAGATGGATTTTTCCGAAAATAATATTTCATGTAAAATCAGGAAGGGGAAATTAGTGGAATTGAATGAGGATGGCAGGATTCAATATATCGAATCTGCAGATCCCGAATATCGGGAAAATGAAATTTTAGCAATTGAAAAAACCCAACTCGATGAGATGAGGATAATATTTGATCATCTCAAAAAAACTTATCCAAAAGAAATTGACAAAATATATTCAGAATCGATTTCAACGACAAATATTTTTTGAGTTATCCTGAATCGGATCAGATAATTTCAAAATGGAGATGGTTTTATGGAGAAAAGAATTCTCGTTGTGGATGATGAAAAGGAAGTTACGGAATATCTTAAAGTTGAGTTAAAAGAGTGCTGCTCAAATTTAATTGTTATCTGCAAAAATTCCGGCTATGAAGCATTACAAACGATCATGGAAGGAAACATCGATCTGCTATTGACAGATATTGCCATGCCGGATATGGACGGTTATGAACTGTACTCGCGCACTAAAGAGCTGAATGAAAAAATTCCGATCATTATGATGACCGGTTTTGGTTACGATCCGAATCATGCAGTCGTAAAATCCAGGAAAGCGGGTTTGCAGGATGTGATCTTTAAGCCATTCGATATTCAGAAATTATTCGAGATGGTCAAGAAGAGGATGCTGGAATAAGATGATCAAAATAAAGGGATTCGAGAGAAGTAAGAAATGTTCTCGAATTCCAGCAAAAAAAATTATCTTAATAATCACAGCTATCGTATTTTTTCATCTTTTTGGAAGACAACAGACTTACGAAAACATAACGATCTTCTCTTCAGATAAAGACACAATATTTGCTCAAAAAATAATCCGAGAGTTTGCATCTGATATTGAAAAATTTCAAAGAAAGATCGGGCTTTATCCTGATATTCCTGTAAAAATTTATATTGCCGAAGATCAGAAAGATTATCTTTCAAAGATCAATAAGAATATGAAGATAATGGAGTTCAGTCAGGGATTTTACAGCAGCAAAACGAATACGATCTATATCAGGAATCCGAAAAAAATAAGAGGTTATTCCAAGATCAGAAAACTTCTGCTGCACGAGTATATTCACCTTTTCATAAATCAATATTGGAAAAATCCTCCGCTCTGGTTCCATGAAGGAATGGCAGTCTATTTTTCCGATGATTTGAGTTATAATCGAGAATTGAATTTCATCAAAAACTATATTTTAGGAAATTCTCTGACTCTCGAAGAAATGAAATTCCGCTACCCGAAAAACCGGATCGAATGGGAATCTTTTTATGCCAAATCCGCGCTTGCTGTGAAATATCTTTTTGTGAAAAAAAGACGAGAATTTTACGATTTATGGGATAATGCTCTTCCTTCCAAAGATTTCGATAAAGTTTTCCTAAAAAGTTTTTACTTTACGCCAAAAGACTTTTCCAATTTTTTCGAGGAGTACAGTAAAACGCATTTCCGGGCAGAAATTTTGCTGGCATCGACAGGTATCATCTGGGGAATTTTACCTTTGATCTTTATTATCGGAGTGATCAGGAGGAAGATCAGGAATCGCAGGATGAAGCGGGATTGGAAGCAGGAGAATGTTTTGGAGGAGTAACACAAACAATCCTATTTGTGCAATAGAACAAATTAAGATTATTGTACTCAATTAGCAGTTTGGAAAAAAGTAAATGGAAACTCAAAGCAAAGAAGCACAAGAAAAGACTGAAAACGACTTCAGAAAAATATCAAATGTCTTCTCTGAAAATAGTTTCAAGCTATTCAGAAAATACTGCAAAACAAATCATATTGAGTATATTACAGAACTTGTTGATTTTAATTTTTATGAATTATTAAAAACTGGTTTTAATATAACAAAAGCAAGAAAAATAAAAGAACGATTTAAAGAACTTAATATTAAATCAATTAATGCTTTTGAACAAAAACCAGAAATACGACAAAGTTTAATGACGAAACTAAAAACCGAAAAAGTATCAGAAAATGTTTTATTTCAATTACCTATTTTCTCAAATAATGAAATCGAAATAAATTATTATGAATTGCATTCTTCATATAAAATGAACGATCCTGTTGATTATTTACTACTCTCAATAAGAGCAAAGCATGTTTTAACAATTATGAAAATAAATGTTTTGGGAGAGTTGCTTTTCTTTACACCGAAGCAATTAATGGTAGTAAGAAACTGCGGAAAAAATACAATCAGAGATTTTCAGGAATCGGTAAAAAAGTATATTCTTACATTGGATAAAGATTTAAGCAATACTTGGAATTCTTTTGATTCTATGATAAAAAGTTTAATCAATATTAGTGATAGAAATTTAAAAATTTTTAAAAATCGTTTGGGTGTTGGATTGGAAAAACCGCAAACTTTAGAGGATGCTGGAAAGGAGTTTATGATTTCTAGAGAAAGAACCAGACAAATTTTAAACATAATTACAAAAAAAATTAATAGTGAATCAGTTATTAGTTTGCTCCAACCACTTTGGGATGTAATAGATTCAAGTTTAGAGAAATATATCGGTGCAGTTAGTTATGATGATATTGCTTTAGATATGTGCAAAACTTTACATTGGAATATAGATATTGAGGGACATGCTATTGCTGAATTCGTTAGTTATTTTAATAATGAGTATATTATTAATCACCAAAGCAGGATAATTGGTTTTAAAAAAAATGAATGTTTAAAATGCAATTTTTTTTGGAATAACTTAATTATTCTTGTAAATGATAAAGGTAAATTATCAATTGATAAAGCTACAGAAAAGATTCTATATTTTTGTAGAATGAATTGTGCTGAAAAAATGTTTGATAAAAGAATCAACAAGGGAATGATTTATTATTATCTTTGCAATGAAAATAATAAAGAGATCAAATTTGAAAAAGATTTATTGTACTCAATAAAAGAATATGAAAGAAAAAAAGATATAGAAAAAAAACAGAAATTAAGAGAAAAAGAATCAACCTTTATTTTAATTGAAGATATTCTAAAAAATGCGTCATCATCTATGACTAAAAAAGAAATTAAATCAATATTAGCAATGAAAGGAAAGATATTTAAATATGATATCGCTCCTGTTATCCAAAAATGTGAAAATATTTTTAATTGGGATATTGGCATTTATAATCACAAAGATAATATTAAAATATCACAAGATTTGATTGAGACAATTTATTTGTATATTTTTAGAGAATTTAAAAGGAAAATCCCTTTTCTTACTATACATAAGGTTTTTAATAAATTTAATAATGAGTGTAAATCAGAATTAATACCTTCCGAAATCGCACTCTATTCAGTTCTAATAATTAATTATAGATACGAATTTACCTTACCCAAATTTCCCACAATTTTCCTTTCGGAAAAATATTCAAATGAAACTATACTTGAAGTTCTTGAAAAATATTTAATCGAAAAAAAAGAACCAGTTTTTTATGAGAAAATGAAAGATTTTTTTATCAAAGATGTGGGTATAAAAAATAGATCGTTTTATAGATATATAAAAAATGAAAATATAATAAGACTTGCTAATAATATGTTAACACACAAAAATCTATTACCTGATATTATTAAACCAATTGAACATATTAAATCAAATGTTAAAGAATACTATATTGAGCCTAATTCAAAAAAACTAAATTCAGTAATCAATATTATAAATTTTATCGAAGATAATAATATAAATCTCTCTGAACATCAGAAGAAAATTATTAGTTTATTTCAGGAAAATAATTTTTCAGTTTCTACAATGAGATTAAAGTTATTTTCAAGAATTAACAAATTAAATGGTCAACAACTAATAAATAGTATTAATGAAAAATTTATTAAAGAGTTCAATTCAAGGCTTGTAATAACAGAAGAAAGCACAATAAAAATCAATGAAAGATTTCTTGATAAATTCGGTTGGCAATAAATTGTTAAAGATAGTTATAGACAGCGAATCAAATAAATTTGATTTTGCTTCAAAAAAAAATAGATAGAGTTATGTATAAAGTAAAATGGGATAAAGAAAATAATGGGATTATTCTTTCAGATAAAATACCCGATAATCAAGTAATTTCTCCACCAAGACCTGTTTTTTTTGAAGAACTGGACTTGTTAGGTTTTGATAAATATTGGGGATATCCGAAGTCTGAAGAACCTTTGTTATGGGCAATAGGAAGAAAATACTTTTATAAAGGAGTATTTGTTGCTGAGGCAAAAGGTGGCAATATTTATAATAAGCCTAATCTTAAAATTGAACATAAAGGCGTGTTAGAACCAATAAATATTAAAAATCTTCTTAAGAAAAATAAAGTTGCATTAAGTGTTCTTGAAGATGAAGCAATTGATTTTATACAGGATACATATAAGAAATATAAATCAAAAATTGATTATTTTTCAGTTGCTTTTAGCGGAGGAAAAGATTCTCAAGTAATTCTTGATTTGGTAAGCAGAGTCTTAGCTCCTGATGAATATATTACAATTTTCACAGATACCGATATGGAAATTCTTTTTACTTATGATACAATTGCAAGTACAAAAGAAAAATATCAAAGACAATATCCTGATTTTAAATTTTTTATAGCTAAACCAGAAAAAAATGCAGAAGAATATTGGAAAGAGTTTGGACCACCGAGTAGAATTCATAGATGGTGTTGCTCAGTTTGCAAGACTGTACCATTTGCTCGATTTATCAATAAACTATATAGAGAAAGCAATCTAAATAATGCTAGAATTATCGTTTTTGAAGGAGTGCGAAGTGAAGAAAGTAACAAAAGAAGGGAATATAGTAGAATCACTAAAAATGTAAAAGGAACTTCACAAATTAATGCAGAAATAATTTTAAATTGGAATTTAATAGAAACTCATTTATATCTAATGTATAGAAGCATAAAAATTAATAGAGGATATCGTTATGGATTAAAGAGAGTTGGTTGTTCTATTTGTCCCTTTGGATCACCTTGGTCAGAGTATATTCTTTCAAAAATTGCAAAAGAAGAAATTAACCCTTTTTTGAAAATTATAACTTCCATTGCAGAAGAAGAAGCCAAAGGCATTAATAAAGTAACAGATTTTATAGAAAAGGGACAATGGAAAATAAGGGCAGGTGGAAGAAACCTTAAATCAAACAACGTAAATCTACATCTGACCGAGTATAATAATTTATTAACAGCAATAATTGAAAATCCAAGAGAGAACATTAGAGAATGGTTAAAAATTATCGGGGATTGTAAAATAAAATATGATACTGATTCATTTAAAGGAGAAATTGCAACTAACAAAATCACACATTTTAGAAGTATTAAAAAAGAAAATAACAAATTTCAAATTCAATTTCAAGTAAATGAAAAAGATAAATTATTATTTAGCAAACTAAAGAAAATTCTTAATAAGACAACATTTTGTATACATTGTGGAGCGTGTGAAGTTGAGTGTCCTACAGGCGCTTTAAGAGTAAATCCTACTGTAAATATTAACTCGAAAATGTGTAATCATTGTAATAATTGCATTACATTTACAGAAAAGGGATGCTTATTGGCAAAATCAATTTCAATTACTGAAGGAGCAGGTAGAATGAATGAAAAAAGGATAGCTACTAGTAAATATCAAACATTTGGATTGAGAAATGAATGGTTGATAAACTTCATTAATGAGCCAGAGCAATGGATAGAAATGAATAAACTTGGACTTGGCAATAGACAAATACAATCAATGGTTGCTTGGCTAAAAGATTGTGGGTTGTTAGACAAAACAAAAAATTTAACAGAATTATCGCTTTTATTAAATAAAAAATATAAGAACAATGAGTTGATATTGTGGTCTATTATATGGATTAATCTATCCTATAAAGTAAATATCATTAAGTGGTTTTCTTTAAATATCAATTGGGGTGAAAGATTTTCAACTAGAGAATTAGTGGAATTAATAGTAAGTTATGATTCTAATAGTAAAATTAAAACAACGTCTAATGCAGTAAATTCTTTAGTGAATATGTTTGCTAATTCTCCTTTAAACGATAAGTTTAGAATAGGAAAATTAGATAAAAAATCAAATATTCGATATATTTCTAAAATAGGTTCAGATGAAATCCATCAAACGACTATTGCTTATTCTTTATATAAATATGCTGAACATAAAAAACGCTATAATTTTACTGTTTCTGAGCTTTATCGAAAAGAGTGTGATGGCGGTCCATATAAACAGTTTGGTATTTCAAAAGAAAAATTTGAGAACATACTTCGGGGTTTACAGGAAAACAGGAACCAAATTGTTAAAGTGGATTTAACTGCAAATCTTGACAATATCTTCTTACGTGAAGATGTAACTTCAATTGAAGTATTAAAATTATTAACAGAATAACATGAATTTCAGGAGAGTATAAATGATACGATACAATGAAATTGTGGGACTTAATGAATATTTTATGCCTTACTTTGATATTACTAACGAAAGCAAAGATTCTTGGAAATATTTTGTTCAAAATGAAAAATTCAACGATTTATTACGAGGAGTTTTATTCTCATTAGAGGGAAATATTCAAAAGGATAAAAAATCACTTTGGATACAAGGTACTTATGGTACAGGTAAAAGTTATGCTACTGGTGTTATAAAACACTTGCTCTTTGATAAAGACGAGGAAGTAACTGAGTTTATAAACGGTTTCAAAGATGAGCAGTTAAAACATAGAATAATTAATTTCAGAAGAAACAATCGCGTGTTTCCAGTTTGTCTTAAAGGTGTATCAAATATCACAAATAATAGTTCTTTTTCATTAGTAATTGAAGAAGCAGTAAAAAAATCTTTAAAAGAAAATGGAATACAAGTAAAAACAAAGTCGGATTTTGAAAAAGTTATAAATCAAATAAAAGAAAATCCATTAAATATTGATTGGGATAAAAATATTCAGGAGAATCCTGAATTGAGAATGTATGCAAAAAATACAAAAAATTTGTTAACTCTTCTTGAAAATTATGATAAAAAAGTATTATTGATATTAGAAGATATGTCATCAAAAACTCAAGTTCATTTTTCACATGAAAAAATAGAAGACTGGCTTATTCAAATTATTCAGGAATTAAAAGAACAAAAAATCGTTAAACATTTAATTATTTATTGGGATGAATTTACATCAGTTTTAGAACTTCAAAATAGTGGAATATTATTGGCAAAATTACAGGATATTGCTGAATTATCTGAAAAACATGGAATCTTCCTTTATGTTGTAAGTCATCGAAGACCCCAACAAGCAAAAATTGATCAAGAGGATATGGAACACATACTGGGAAGATTTGAGCAATTGGATTATTCGATGGAACCCATTACTACCTACCATATAATCAGTGCAGCTATTCAAAAAAAAGATATTGGTTTATGGAGAGAAATTTGTAGTACAAATTATCCAAAGATCGAAAGTATTATTAAACGAATTTCTGGAGATGAAGGAAGCTCTGTCATCGAAACAATAAAAGAATTATTCCCTATTCATCCTTATACAGCTTATCTTGCTACATTTATTTCTCGGTATATTGGTTCAACAGAAAGAAGTATTTTTAATTTTCTTTATGATGAAGAAAATGGTTTCAAAAAATTCATTGCAAACAATCCAACTGGTGGAAATGGCACTTTTTTAACATCCAATTACCTATTTGATTTTTTCATAACGGAGTTTGAAAAAAAATTAGATCAGAGATTTTCATCTGTTTTAGATAAATACATTCTTCACAAAAAAACTGTAGAAGAAAAAGAAAATAACTTCATCGGAATTTTTAAGGGTGTTTTGCTACTCAATATTTTATATAAAGTAATAAGTGTAGGTGAATTAAAATTCAGCTTTGTAGCACCTAATATTGACAATATAAAAGGCATATTTATTGGAACAGAATTTGAACAATTTGTTGATAATTGTTTAGATTTTTTGAATGAGAATCAAATAATCTCAAGAAATCCTGATAATTTATTTTTAGTAGAAAATACAATATTACCCCATAGAGATATTGAACAAGAAAAAGAGAATATTCGAGGAAGATACGATACTGTTGATAAAATTCTTAGCGATAAACAAAAAGATGAGTTAATTAGTAATGTAACATCACTTATAATAAGGGATAATGAATTTATAATATTAGATGCTTGTTTACCGGAACATTTGTTAAAAAATAAACTAAGTAAGATATTCAAAAGCGCTTTCAGCTTACATATTTTAGCATTTATTGCAAAGCAACCACAAGATATTGTAAAAGTAAAAAAAACAATTACTAATATAACAACTGAAAACTTATTTCAAAATATAATTTATATTGTTTTTGATGATATTTTATGTCAGGATATAATTGAGAAATACCTTTATTACAATGCCAGTGCCATTGTAGCAAATAGACACAATTATAAAGAAGAACAGCATGCTAATATCCGATATGCAGAAAAATTGATAGATCAATGGATTAATTCCGCAAAAGCAAGTATGATTAAATGGTTTATTGCAAATGATAATGAGAATAATTTTCGCTCCGGAAAAGTATTATTATCAGATTTATCTGAAGTTGTAAATCAAGATCTATCATTATCAATTTTTAAATCTGGGATTGATAACCTTAAAGAATCAAAAAGAAATTACAATGTCTGGAAATACTCAATGGCAAAATCTTCAGTTGATAATTTCCTATTTGCTCCTAATCTCGATTATATTGAACTAAGAACTTCTTCTGCTCCTTCTAAATTTAATAGAGAGATTTTAAAAAATAATTTAGGGCAGTATATTGTTCAAAATAATTTAAATTTTCAGCATAATGCTGATTCAGATCATCCTTTGATTAAAATGTCTCATGAGATAAATATAAAGATAAATAAAACAAACGGAGAGATCTTTAATTTAGGTGATACATTACAATTTCTTACAGAAGCTCCTTTTGGTTTATATCCCAGTATGATTCATATGGCAACATTAGGTTTCTTAATGAGAAAATATATCAGCAAACTATATGAAGCTGGAACCGGTAAACCAATAGAAAAAGAAATTATGAGGGACAAAGTAGTTTTCATGTTTGAATATTGGTGTAATCATAAAATAAGTAGCGGAAATAAACTTGAAGTCAGATTGGGAACTATGGAAGAAAAGGAATTAATTTCTGTATTATGCGAAATTTTTGGATTTAATAAAAAAGAAAGTCTAAATTCTACAAGGTGGGCAATTCGAGAATGGATTAAATCCTCTGCACTTTTTCCTCTTTGGGTATTCAAATTAGATGATAGTGTCTCAGAGACAACCAAAATGGCTATTGAGCAAATTGTATTTTTAGTTGAATCTATTGATCGTGATTTTACTCAAGAAAATATAAAAGAAGCATTGGAAATCATTAATGGTGCAAAAACTGATTTGTCCTTATTAATTCCTAAGTATACTTTATGTGAATCCCTCTTTATTAATTGGTTAAAGCAAGTTGAAGATATTTCACTAAAGGAAAAAGAATTCAAAGAAATAATAGCATTTATTAGGGAAAATATGCCCGAGGAAATTGGAGTAGCATCTTGGACTGAAGATAATGTAAGAGAAGTTGCTTTAAGATGGCAAATTAGAAAACCCCAGAAACCTAGTTATACAGAAGAGATTGATGGGGATGTTATTACAATTAAATTTACAACAGCAACGGAAGAGAAGAAAGAGGACATTATTAGTAAAATAAAGAATTATTCTGGCGATTTAAGAAAATTATTAATTAAAATTGTCAAAGAACATGATGTTTTTTTAAACATATTATATAAATATTTAAAAAAGTAATAAATCGATTATGATAAAAGAAATCAATACTTTAAATGAATTATTTTTGGATATAAAATCTGATAAATTAAGCAATTCATCAACTGACCAACGTTATCCAGTCCGTTTAATCTTTGTTAACACTTTTTCAAGCTATTTATCAATTGTTAAAGAATTAAATAAAACAGTTATGCTTACGGAGCTCTCAAATATTTTACCTCATGATGATGGTTGGTTAAGCCCAGATTCATTGATTGATTTATTTCAAAAAACAAATAAATCTAAGATCATTGTTCCGTTGTCAGAAATATTAAGATTCTTTCCTTCAGATGAGTTTAAATCATTTTTTATTTCATTGTTTGAAATCGAAAATTCATCTTCGTGTCTCAATAATAGAATTTATATTCCACTTTTGGGTTCATTTAAACGTTTTCAAAAAGAATTTTTAAATGATTTCCATAGAAAATTTCACTGGTCAACAATCTGGAGATTAAATGAAAAAGTCGAAGAAAGAGTTACAATATATCAGATGAATTCTAATATAAGAACTAAACACAGCGTAATATCAACAACATCAGATTGGTTGAATTTATGGAAAAGAGAGAGAATTCAGCCAATACTAAGCAATTCAAGATCTTTAAGATTTCTGTATAAAAACTTTCTTCCAGATTTTATTTTCCAGATGGAAGAAATAAATAACAATAAAGAATATATACAGAAAATTCTTAACTTTAATATTCCTTATGAATTCTACAATGAAGAAAGTGAATATTGGTTTCATCTAAGACAAGATATTGATTTAAAATCTAAAAAAGGATATGCTTTAGATTTTAAAGAATTTATCTGCGATCATTTTAATATTCAAAATATAATTAAAGTTGAATTACTAAAAGTATTAAAAATGTATCTCGACTCTAAATCTAAATATGATAAATGGTTGTTGAAAATCCTTATTCTTAATAACCATGAATTTCTACATAGTTACATTTTATTAGTTTTTACAGATGTAAATCAATTTTCTAATGAAGAACTAATTAATATAATTTGGTTCAAAATATTTTCTGAAAATAATTTTAGCATCTCATATTTTAATGAGAGAAAACAATTATTAAAATATATCCATAATACACGGCTGATTTCATTTAATGATATTGAAAATAAAATAAAATTAAAGTTGAGTAAAATTGAAAACCTAAAACTTGTAGATCAGCAATCATATCTTACAAATATTACGATTTCAGAAAGAAGTCATATTATAAATCAATTAAACAGAATTGGTTATTTTACATCAGCATTACCAATTATTAATAATATTTATCCTGAATTATATAACTATCTTAATTGGAATTATTTGATTGAATCAAAAGAAAGTATGAAATCATGGATTATTGAGTATTTCTATGAATATAATCTTTCAAAATGTTTAGACGAACCGACTAAAAAATTATTAAAAATAATTAATGAAAAGAATCATAACGAGAAATCATTTTATAATTGGTATTATGATATGGATTCATTACAGGATTTAAATGAAACTATAATTATTTGGATAGATGCCTTGGGAGCAGAATTTTTTCCACTGCTTAAATATTTTATTGAATTATACAGCAAAGATAACAAAAAAATAATTATAGATGAAAAAATTGTAAAAGTTAATTTACCATCTACAACTGATAATAATTATTTCATGGATGCCGCTCATATTATCGAATTGGATAAATATATTCATAACGAAAATCCATATAAACATCCACTTTCCTTAATAGAACAGATAGATATTATAAAGAACATTGTGAAGGATGTTATCATAAAACAATCTGGGAAAACTATATCAATTGTATCTGATCATGGTTTTACTTTTCTAGCTCAAAAGAAATATGGTAATTTCAAGAAATTTAATTACTCTGGTTCTGAGCATGAAGGTCGTTGTATGTGGATTGAAGATAAATTCAAAAGTGATTCTCAATTTTTAGTCCATAAAGTAGAAAAAGGTAAAAATAAAGATAAAAATTGCCTACTTTCGTTACGTCACACTTCATTATTCAAAACACCTTTCAGAGAAGTCCATGGTGGTGCTACTCCTGAAGAAGTATTAGTCCCCTACTTGAAGATATCTACTTTACCGGAAATCATTAAATATAAAACAAATTTGATATCCAAAGAAATATCAGTTAATAATCCAATTGTTAAACTGGAAATAAAACCAAACCCTATTAATACACCCTCAATATTAATTAATAATATTAGATATTATTTGAAAAAAGAAGATAACATTTGGAAAATTAAATTGAGTGATCTAGTTCCTGGCAAATATAAAATGGAACTGATAATTGATAATAAATATACAGTTTTTAATTTTAAGATTTTAGGTGGTTTGCAAGAGGAGGATTTATTTTGAATAATTTAGATCAAAAGATTAAACAACATTTTGCAGGTGAATCTGTTTATAAAATTCCAAGTAGATATAGTGTGTTTTCAGGAAAAACATTACCTTCTTTCATCAAAGATTGGTTAATAAAAAAATATACCGATTCAAATGGTAATCTTGATTCTGAATCACTTATTTCGTTTATGAATGAACACATTCCCCATAAAAAAAGTTTTATTAAAAATCGATTAAGAACCCATCGAGAGGAAATAACGATATTAACAAGATTCATTGTTGAAAATGATATTCGTAATGATATATTGAAATTTTCAATTCCCGATTTAGGTATCAAAACCAGTGAAGGACGAATTCCTGATTATGTAGCAAAAAAGCATAAAGATTTAAAAGACGGTGAGATCTGGGGAGTAATTTCATTGGTTTATATTCCTCCTCAAGGTAAAGAAAAAGGAGTAATTGAATTAATAAAATTCAAACCATTCAAACCATATAAGGTTGATTTCGCATATTTCAAAAATGCAAGAAAACACTTTTCAATTGAGGAGTGGATTGACTTATTAATTCGTTCTATGGAATATAATCCTGATTATAAAGATCCAGAAAAAGGATTTGATACAATTACAAAGAAACTATTATTTATAACAAGACTGTTAATCTTCCTCGAACCGAACTTAAACTTAATAGAGTTAGCTCCCAAAGGTACTGGAAAATCTTATATTTTTGGAAACCTGAGCAAGTATAATTGGATTTTTAGTGGTGGTATTGTTTCTCGGGCCAAATTATTTTTTGATATTGGAAGAAGAATCTCAGGTATAATAGAAAAATATGATTTTGTTACTTTAGATGAAATTGAAACAATAAAATTCTCGAATGAAAATGAATTGCAAGGTGCTCTGAAAAATTATCTTGAATCCGGTAAATTCACAATAGCGGATTATAATGGAGTTTCCTCTGCCGGCATGATGCTTCTTGGTAATATCCAATTAACTGCTAATCAAAAACCGGTTTTTAATAACTATTTTAAATTGCTACCATTCTTTTTTCAATCTTCTGCTCTTCTGGATCGTTTCCATGGTTTTCTTGAAGGATGGAAACTTGTTCGAATCAATGAAGATTTAATTGTAAAAGGATATACTCTGAATGTTGAATATTTTTCAGAGATTTTACATATCTTGAGAAATGATTCTAATTATTCATATATTGTTGGTGAACTTATAAATATACCTCTAGGTGCTGATACGAGAGATAAAAAAGCAATTGTCAAATTAGCAACTGCCTATTTAAAATTATTGTTTCCACATGTTGAAAGTCCAAATGATATAGATAAAAATGATTTCTATAATTTCTGTCTTAAACCCGCAATTGAAAAAAGACAAATAGTAAGAAATCAATTAGCAATGATCGATCCTGAATATAAAGAAGAATTGCCTGAAATTACATTGAAATAGTTAAGAGGAAAATGTAACACAAGCATCCGTCACAAGCCGGACAGTGTCCTGCTTGTGAAAGGGAACAAACAAGATTGTTTGGAGAAAAAAATCTTCAACATTCCGAAGAGCTGCGCACATTCGGAAGTTTCAGGAAAAAAAGAGGAACAAAACAATGAGCAAGAAAAAGAAAGAAATTATAAAATCCGGATTACAACTATTCTCAAACTTTGTAATTTTCCAAACTGAAAATGGCAAAGTAAATATCGATGTATTTTTTAAAGATGAAACGCTTTGGCTCACTCAAAAATTAATTGCCGAACTTTTTGAAAAAGGCAGAACTACAATCACAGAGCATCTTCAAAACATATTTGCAGAAGATGAATTAGATGAAAAACAGGTATGTCGGTATTTCCGACATACCACACGACACGGCGCTATCAAAGGTAAAACACAAGAAAAAGAGGTAAAATATTACAGTCTTAAAGCTATTACCGCTGTAGGATATCGAGTAAATTCGCACAGAGCAACAGAATTCAGGAAATGGGCTACCGAAATTCTGCACGAATATATCATCAAGGGTTTTGCAATGGATGATGAAAGACTCAAACAAATAAAACACTTCGGGATAGATTACTTTGAAGAAATGCTGGAACGAATTAGAGAAATTCGTTTGAGCGAAAGAAGATTGTATCAGAAAATCACGGATATTTATGCACTTTCTGCCGACTACGACAGCAAAGTCGAAATAACAAAACACTTCTTTGCCACTGTTCAGAATAAATTGCATTGGGCAATTACAGGCAAAACAGCTGCTGAAATTATTTACACCGAAGCCGATGCTGAAAAAGTATTTATGGGACTCAAAACCTGGAAGCAAGCTCCTGAAGGCAAAATATTGAAAAGCGTTGTGAGTATTGCCAAAAACTATTTAAACGAAGAACATATTAAAAACTTAGAACGCATTGTAACTGCTTATCTCGATCTGGCAGAAAGCAAAGCAATGAATAGAGAAGTAATGAATATGAGAGACTGGGAAGAATTCCTCATAAAATTTTTAGAACTTTCCGATTCTCCAATACTTACGAACTTGGGTAAAATTTCGATGTTGGAAGCAAGACTTAAAGCGGAGAGCGAATATAAAAAATATCGAGTTATTCAAGACCGGAGTTATGTTTCCGATTTTGATAGAGAAATTCAAAAATTATTATCGAAGGAATATAATAAAAATAAAATTGAATGATCCGAATGACAAAGGGAACAAACAAAATGTTTGTTTCACAAAATAATTATGCATGAATTTGACGAATTAGTAAAAATTATCAGGAAATTAAGACATCCCAAAAACGGTTGTCCTTGGGATCTTAAGCAGACTCACCGATCTTTGATCCCTAATTTTATCGAAGAATTATACGAATCTATCGAAGCTATCGAAAACGAAGACCACGAACATCTGGAAGAAGAATTGGGAGATTTGCTGCTGCATATCGTTATGCAATCCCAAATTGCGAAAGAAAGCGGAAATTTTTCTATTGAGGAAGTCCTTTCCAGAATAAATAAGAAACTGGTTCGCAGGCATCCGCATGTTTTTGAAGAGAAGAAAAATTATAATGCGAAACAGGTGAAGGATAATTGGGAAAAGATCAAACAAAAAGAAAAAGTAAAATCCCGCAAATCGGTTATCGATGGTATTCCAAAAAGTATGCCGGGATTGATAACTGCTCAAAGGATGCAGGAAAAAGCAGCAGCTGTCGGTTTTGACTGGCAAACGGTCGAACCAGCGATCGAGAAGCTGGATGAAGAGATCAAAGAATTTGAAGAAGCCTATCGGAAGAACGATCCGGAGGAAATGCAGAACGAACTCGGAGATATGCTTTTTTCCATCGTCAATATTGCCCGAAAATTAGGTTTCGATGCGGAATCCTCCCTGAAAAGAACGATCAGGAAATTTGAACGCAGATTCAAAAAAATCGAAGAATATCATAACAATAAAAATGAAAATATGCAAAAAAGTAATTTGGAGAAATTAGATGAAATTTGGAATCTTACCAAAAAAAGCGAACTTTAATCACAACCGGTTTTTAACTTTTTATTTTGCTGCCGGAAGCCTGCTCATCTTACTTTTCTTTATAATTTATACAAACTCGCTCCTGAATAGTATCAAAAAAGATGTGCAGATCGTTCCCGACCTTTACTCGAAATTCATCAGCCTGCCGGATGATGTAAATTTGGAAGATTTCCTGCTGCAGTATTTTATGAGTGAGATCATTCCTAAAATAGATTATCCCATCATTCTCGCCGATAGCCTGAAAAGACCTTTTTCCTGGGAAAATATCGATGTTGAGAAAAAACCGTTCGCTAAATTAGATGAGAAACAGCAGAAATATCTTCTAAAAAAAATCAAAAAATTGGAAGCCCAAAAAGCCATGATTCCATTAAAATACAACCTGGAAAGCGATAAAGTTTTCAGCTATGTTTATTATGGCGAATCAAAAACTATGAAACAGTTGCGAGTTATGCCTTACCTGGAAATTGGTTTGATGCTGTTTTTTGTAATCCTCGGAGTTTACGGACTTACTTCGATGAGAAGAACAGAAAGAGACCTGCTTTGGGTTGGATTAGCCAAAGAAACCGCTCATCAATTCGGAACTCCAATCTCTTCGCTACTCGGCTGGCTGGATATTCTTTCCACGAAATTCGAAGAAAAAGGGGACAATCCGGAAATGGTTACCATGCTGAATTATATGAAAACAGATATCGACAGGCTGCATAATGTTGCATCAAGGTTTGGAAAAGTCGGCTCTTCCATAACTCATAATCCCTGCGATCTGCATCAGATAATTTTGGAAACTGTAGAGCATTTCCGTAGGCGACTTCCTAACATTTCTGCTCAAACTAAACTGAAATTCGAGAGCCGGATCAAAGATATGGAGATCAAACTCGATCCGGATCTGATCAAATGGACACTGGAAAACATGCTGAAAAACGCCATCGATGCCATGCAGAACAAAAGCGGGAAAATTATCGTGGAAGCATTTAAAAAGGAAAATAAAACCTTTATCAGGATAAAAGATGAAGGAGCAGGACTTCCGAAATCGATGCACAAAAGGATATTTTATCCCGGAATTACAAGTAAAGAAAGAGGTTGGGGACTGGGTTTAAGTCTGGCAAAAAGAATTATCGAAGATTATCATCATGGGAAAATTCGAGTTCTGGAAAGTAAAACCAACGAAGGAACAACTTTTGAAATAATTTTACCGGAGGATTAGAATGATCATTTTATCAAGAGAAGAAATGTATTTTATCGATAAATACACGATCGAGAAAATCGGTATTCCGGGAAAAACTCTAATGGAAAATGCCGGCAAAGGGTGCAGCGAATCAATCAGGGAAAAATTCCTGAAACCCAGCTCTAAAATTGCGTTTTTCTGTGGAAACGGAAACAATGGCGGAGACGGATTCGTGATCGCGCATTACTTAAAAAAATGGGGATATTTTCCAACTATTTTTTTAGTCGGAAACCTCGATAAGATGAGTCCCGAAACATCCGAAAATTATCATTCCTGCCTTGAACTGAATATCGAAACACACCAATTCAGTGATTTCGAACAATGGAAAAGTTTCGACATTTTACTTTCTTATTTTGATCTTCTGGTCGATGCCATTTTTGGAGTTGGATTCAAAGGAACAGTACGTGGCTGGATTGCAGATTTGATCAAAGATATTAACAATTCATGTGTGAAAACTATTGCCATCGACATTGCCAGCGGTATCGATGCAGATACGGGACAGGGAGAAATCGCGATAAAAGCAGATCATACTTATACAATGGCTGCATACAAATACGGTCATTTCCTGGAGAAAGGAAGACTGAATAGCGGTTTCGTGGAAATCATCGATATTGGAGTTCCTGCGGAAGTTTATAATAAATTTCCTCCCAAAGCAAAATTGATCACAACCAAAAATGTGAAATATCCAAAACGCTCTCCATTCAGTCATAAAGGAAATTATGGAAGGATCGGGATCATTGCCGGCAGTCTGGGTTTTTCCGGAGCAGCGATCATGGCTTCGAGAGCGGCTTTGCGAGCCGGAGCAGGCTTGATCACGCTTTTCCATCCAAAAGGAATGGAACTGATCTTCGAAACGCAACTGCTGGAAGTTATGACCTATCCCATTCCGGAAGACGAAAACGGAATTATTTTATTCGATGAATTCTGGCAGAAATTATCGACAATGGATGTTCTCCTGCTCGGTCCGGGGATCGGAACTTCCGAAACAACTACGGAATTTCTTAAAATAATTCTAAATAGATGGGAAAAACCTGCAGTGATCGATGCGGACGGATTGAATATCCTGGCAAGCAGCGGCAGAATTCTAAATATTATTTCGGGAAAACCGATAATATTGACTCCGCATATCGGTGAGTTCGCACGACTTGCTAATAAAAAGATTTCTGTAATATTAGAACATCCTCTTAAAGAATTGGAAGGATTCACAAAACAGCATCAAACAAATGTACTCCTGAAAAGTGCAACTTCGATTTTTTCGGACGGCTCGAACCTGATCTTCGATATTTCCGGCAATGACGGACTTGCAACCGGAGGAAGCGGAGATGTCCTCGCTGGAATTATGGTTTCGTTTCTCGGACAGAAATTAGCATTGAAAGATGCTGCTGTTTCTGCTTCATTTTTGTTGGGGAAAACAGCGGAGAAACTTTCCAAAATTCGGAAAACCGCTTCGGTTATCCCATCCGATATTATCGAAGATATTTTTAAATATTGACTTTTTTGGGATAAAAACTTTTATCGAAACGATGAAATTTTCAGGTTTCCAGAGAGAGGAAAAATGAAGAGAAGATTTAATACAACAGGATTATGCGTTCCTAAAATGCATTATATGGCCAATGTCGATAAAAAAATCGATCAAATAATGAAAATGGTTGAAGTTGGGGAATATTTCACGATCAATCGACCGCGTCAATTTGGGAAGACGACGATCATTAATGAATTAGAATCGAAATTAGATGAGATGAGTTACCTGGTTATTTCAATGAGTTTTGAGGGAATTGGCGATGATGTTTTCAAGGATGAAACTGTTTTTATTCAATCTTTCTTACGGCTGATAAAAAAATCTCTTAAATGGCAGAATAAAGAGAAAATACTTCAATCTCAATCAATAAAAACTGAAAATGTAAAAATGGAAGATTTAAACTTTTTCATATCTGATTTTGTAAAAGAGACAAATAAAGAAATAGTTCTTATCATCGATGAAGTTGATAAATCAAGCAATAATCAATTGTTTGTCAGTTTTATCGGGATGCTGCGGGATAAATATCTACTCCGTAATAAAGGTAAGGATTTCTCTTTTCAGTCGGTAATTCTCGCCGGAGTTCACGATGTCAAAACGCTCAAACTGAAACTTCGTCCTGATGAAGAGAGAAAATTCAACAGTCCCTGGAACATTGCGGCTGATTTTAAAGTCGATCTGGCTTTTAATCCGGCAGAAATATCGACAATGTTAGAGGATTATTCCAACTCGAAAAATGTGCAAATGGATATTCCACAAATTGCTGAAAGGATACATTACTTCACTTCCGGACATCCATTCCTGGTGAGCAAGATCTGCAAAATTATAGATGAAGAATTATTGATCGATGCGGAAAAATGGGAAATAAAAGATGTGGAATCAGCAGTAGAAATATTAGTAAAAAGTGATAATACGAATTTTGATAGTTTAATAAAAAACATTGAAAATGACAACGATCTTTATGAATTGATAAGAATGATCATTATTGAAGCGGAAGTCATTAATTTTGTTAAAACGGATGAACTTATATCCAAAGCCAGAATTTATGGTATTTTGAAAAATGTAAATGAGATTTGTAAAATCAGCAATTTAGTTTATGAGATGTTGTTATCGGATCATATAACCTTTAAGATGTGGCGAAAAAACAAATTGACAGCGTTATCGGACTATAATTTTCAGGAGAATTTCATAAAACCGGAAAACAAATTAAATTTTGAGAAAATACTCGTAAAATTCCAGGAATTCATGAAAAAAGAATACTCCGCCAAAGACAAAAAGTTTCTGGAGCGAAACGGCAGGTTGATCTTTCTCGCTTTCCTGAAACCGATCATCAAAGGTAAAGGTTGGGATTTCAAAGAAGTTCAAATTTCGATGGAAAAAAGATTGGATGTTGTTGTAACTTTTATGGAACAAAGATATATCGTGGAATTAAAGAAATGGTATGGAGAGAAGTATCATCAAAAAGGGATCGAACAATTAGCAGATTATCTCGATAGTCAGAATTTAGATAAAGGTTATTTACTCATTTTTGATTTTGAATCCGAAAAGAAAGAATGGAAGCAGGAGAGAATTTCCAGCGATAATAAAGATATTTTTGCTGTTTGGGTGTGAAATCACAAAATTTGAACCGTAATCGAAGTTGAACCTCTAACAAACCATCTTCTCAAAAGGAATAATTTATGACTAAAATTTTTATCTTCATTTTTATTATTTTATGTACGATCGTTTTTGGCCAAGACATCGTCATCAATGAATTAATGTATGACCCGGATGGCTCTGATAGTGGTTATGAATGGATTGAATTATATAATGCTGGAACTCAGTCTGTTAATTTGTTGGAATGGAAAATCCAAAAAGCCGGAACTGCTTTTGAGAATGTCTTCACCTTTCCGTCTATCAATATTCAGCCTGATAGTTTTATCCTGATTGGAGAATCGAATGTTCCTGATACAGATATTTCGACAGATCTTGCTTTCCAAAATGGCGGCAGCGCAACCGATGGAGTTCGGCTTGTCTCAGCAGACGGACAATACACGGACACAATCCTTTATGACGAACCAAATGATAACGATCTTCCGGATGATCTAACTGAACCCGGAACCACTTTTGCTCCAGATGTTTCCAGTGGAAATTCACTCGCCAGAATTCAAAACGGAGAAGATACGGATAATTCCGAAACCGACTGGTTCGAATGTGAAAATCCGACTCCGGGCGAACCTAATATTTATCCCATAGATTTATCTCTCGACGAAATCATAATTGCAGAAAACGGGAGCATTTACAGCCTAATTTCCTACACCACAAACTTATCCACAAGCGATGTGGATAACCTTGCATCTTCACTTGAAATCAACATAAATGACACCCTCTTTGGAAGTTACGATTTACCTGCTATTGAATCCAATGAAACTATCGAATATACTATAGAGTTAGGTTCGTTTCCCATTGGTTTACAGATTGTAGAAGCAGAAGTTATCTTCATATATGACTTGAATTTAGAAAATAATTCCCAGACGATTTCTTTCCTCGTCGGAGACTCTCCTTTAATTATTAATGAAATTATGTTCAAACCTGCTTCCAGCAACCAGGAATGGCTTGAAATCTTCAATCGCGGTGCCTGTGGATATGTTGTGGATAACTTTCAAATTATTGATGCTTCCGGAGGGAATATCGAGTTTTCCGGCACTATCGAGTCACTGGATTTTCTGGTCATCTGCCGCGATGATGCGAATTCTATTCTCGAAATTTATCCTTCTGCTTTTCCTGATAAAATAGTAGTTGCTGAAAACTGGACTGCTCTCAATAATACTGATGAAATTCTAAAACTCACAGATGAATACGGAACAATTCTGGATTCAACGGCTTATTCCGGAGGTTCTTGTCCGACAGATTTTTCTATCGAACGAGTGAATCCTTTTGATGATGAAGATATCGTTTGGAAAATCTGTCAGGATACTCTGGGTGGAACTCCGACTTTGCCGAACAGCGTTCTTCCTCTGGAAAAAGATCTGAAATTAACAGTTCTTGATCTGGAAGTGCAGGGAAACCAGATCGAACATTCGCTTCTCATCGAAAATATCGGATTTGAAAACATTAATTCCGCTTCTCTTGTTTGTACTTCTGTTTTGAATGGAGAATATCCCGAAACTATTATTTACGAGGAAAATCTTACGATCGATGATTCTTTATCCTTCTCTTTTTTCAGCGAACTTACGACAATCGGATATACAACATTTAAATATGAAATCAATTCTCCGGAGGATTTAGATACTTCAAATAATTCTGCTTTCTGGTTCTATAATAACAATTCTTTACCTTTCGTGATTAACGAGATCATGTATGATCCGTTCACGGATGAACCGGAATGGCTGGAAATAAAAATAAATAATTACATCCCCGCTCTCGAGCATATTTATGCGGTGATCAGCGACGACTCGATTTCAATTCCAATGTCCGATAATGATTTTATCCTCCTGACAGATTCTGCAGAAGATTCTTTGTTTTTAGCAAGCAATTATGAGCTGACGAATGTTCCGATCTATCTCGATCTGGGAAATCTTACTAATAGCGGAGAACAGATTTCGATCCTCGATGTTTCCGGTAACTTGATCGAGACTTTCTTTTATGATCCTGATTGGAACGAAGAAATAGACGGAGTTTCCATTGAAAGGATAAATCCGTTTCTTCCACCTGATTCCTGGAATTGGGGAGCATCGATCGATACATGCACTCCCGGAGCACAGAATAGTCTCTTACCATTTGAAAAGGATCTGGAAATAGTTTTTAATGGATTTAATTATTATGATGTAAATACAAGTCAGATTTACCATAAAGTGATTATCATCAACAAAGGTTTGGAGAATATTGATACCGGGATTGTGAGATGTTTTATTTCTTTGAATGGAAATGAAAATGAAACCGAAATTTTTACAGAAGAATTGAGTTTATCTGATACAATTTATTATGATTTCGGAACAGATGCGCCAGCGACAGGTTTCTGGACTTATCGTTATGAAATCGTTTCTGATGAAGATTTGAATGCTTTCAATAATAACTCCTACAATTTCTATAACAACAATTCTTTACCATTCGTAGTGAATGAAATCATGTATGATCCTGAAAACGAATCCGAATGGATTGAACTGAAGATCAACGATTTTATCCCAAATCTGGATAGGTTCATTGTTTTTGTAGGAAATGATTCAATATCCATAAATAATCAGGACGTTGAATATATGTTGATTACAGGTTCGGAAGAAGATGCTGATTCATTACAGGTTCTTTATGATTTGGAAAATATCCCGATCATTACCGGAATCAGTTCTTTATCGAATTCTGGAGAGGAAATTTCGATTTTATGTTTCTGCGAGTATTATATTGAGAATTTCTTTTATGATCCGGAATGGAATGATGACATGAAGGGAATTTCCATTGAAAGAGTAAATCCTGAATTAGAAGCAGATCCCTCAAATTGGGGACCATGTATTAATTCTGCAACTCCAGGAAGGCAAAACAGCATTTTCGTGCAGCTGCTTCCCAATAATATTGATTTGCGGATTAATCCCAATCCATTTTCTCCGACACGCGGAGAAAGAACTATCTTTAGTTTTGAACTTCCCGAAAAATTGGGTAAAGTTATAATTCGCATTTTCGATCTCAAAGGAAGATTGGTCAGGACACTTGTCGATCAAACTTTGCAGGCAAATAAAGGCGATTTGATCTTTGATGGGAAAAATGATAACGGGAAAAGGCTGACAATTGGAGTTTATATAATTTTAATGGAAGCAACTTCCAGAGAATCGGAGAAAACATATTCCAAAACAAAAACGGTTGTTATAGGAAAATAACATAATCATTACTGATTATAAATATTTCACATGCAGTTTGATGAATTACATCTGAAAATAGCAGGATGTTGATATTAGTCTAATTTTCTCTAATTGTTTCTGTTCGTTATTGTTCGTAATAGTTCGCTGTTAAAAAAAAGGAGAAATGAATGTATGGTAGAACAATTTCTTTTGCAATCCAGGGGATCGATGCCCAAAAAGTAACGATCGAAGCAGATGTCAAAGGCGGATTAGCGAAATTTACGATTGTCGGTTTACCCTCGAATTCCGTAAAAGAAAGCAGGGATCGAGTTTCCGCTGCCATCAAAAATTCCGGTTTTCGTTTCCCGACCCATAATTACACCGTCAATCTTGCACCTGCCGACATCAAAAAGGATGGAGTCGCTCTCGATCTGCCGACTGCTCTGGCTCTCGTTAATGCTCTTAACCAGATGAAATCCCATGATCTGGAAAAGTATGCTTTTGTCGGAGAATTATCTCTCGATGGAAATTTACGACCGATCCGCGGGATTTTACCGATAGCTATTGCTGTTTGGAAAAACGGAATCGACGGTTTGGTTCTGCCGTATGAAAATGCGCGGGAAGCAGCGATTATCGAAGAACTGAATGTTTATCCTGTTACTTCGCTGAATGAAGCAGTAAATTTCCTGGAAGGCAAGATCGAGATCGAAGCATTTAAAGTTGATAAAGCAGAAATTTTCCGTGAACTTCATGAAACATCCGAGGATATGTTCGATGTGAAAGGTCAATTTCAAATCAAAAGAGCTTTGGAAGTTGCAGCTGCAGGAGCGCATAATGTTTTGATGATCGGACCGCCCGGCTCTGGGAAAACAATGCTGGCAAAACGGATACCGACCATCCTTCCCGAACTGACTTTGGAAGAATCCCTGGAAACGACCAAAATCCATTCCGTTGCCGGTTTCACGAATGATAAAAAAGGAATCGTTACTTTTCGTCCGTTCCGCTCTCCGCATCACACGATCAGCGATGTTGCTTTGATCGGAGGAGGAAGTTATCCCAAGCCGGGAGAAGTGTCGCTTTCCCATAACGGAGTTCTCTTTTTAGATGAACTTCCCGAATTCAAAAAATCGGTATTGGAAGTCCTTCGCCAACCTCTCGAAGATGAAGTCGTAACCATTTCCCGCGCTACGCAAAGTCTGGAATTCCCTGCCAAATTCATGATGATCGCTTCCATGAATCCGTGTCCTTGCGGCTATTACGGCAGCAATGTGCAGGGTCATTCCTGTTCCTGCCCGATCGCCAATATCCAGCGCTATCGTTCCCGCATTTCCGGTCCTCTTTTGGACAGGATCGATATTCATATCGAAGTTCCGGCAGTAAAGTATGATGAATTGAGTGCATTACCGACCGGAGAAAGATCGGAAATAATCAGGGAAAGAGTGAATCGATCGCGTGATGTTCAATTGAAAAGATTCGGAAAAGAACGAATCTACAGCAATTCACAGATGAATCCTAAGCAGATCAGGAAATACTGCGAACTTGATGAGGAAAGTAAAGACCTGCTCAAAATGGCAATGGAGAAAAAGGGACTTTCTGCGCGTGCTTATGACAGAATCCTTAAAGTTTCCCGCACCATCGCCGATCTCGAAGGAAGCGAAAACATTAAATCTAATCACATCAGCGAAGCAGTGCAGTATCGGAGTTTGGATCGGAAATATTGGGAGTGAGGAATGGAAAAACTTACCAAATCTAAAAGATTTGTGAAGTTTGAACTCAAAAAAAGGAAAACATTTAAATCGTACCCAGCTAAATTTTCAATCTCGACTCGAAGCATCTGTCTTCACTTCGTTTCGTCAGGAAAAGTCTTTTTCCAGTCGAGTCTGAAAAAATTTCGAAATAAGGAGCAACAATGAGCATAATAAAAGCGGTAGTAACCTGCGATATAATCAAATCACGACAGTATTCCAACTCGGAAAGAAAAGAATTAAACCGGAACATTAAAACAAGTTTCAAAGATTGCTGTAATCTGTTGCCGCAAGCAAAAGCCGATATTTTATCATTCAGTATTGTGCAGGGAGATGAATTCCAATTTTTAATAAACAACCCCCAATATTCATATCAATTTGTTATATTTTATCGACTGATTCTAGCTCAAACAGAATTGAAACCAAAAATCAGAACGGGGATCGGGATCGGAGATATTTCGATTACCGGTCCTGTTTCTTACAAAATGGACGGATCCGCTTTCCATCGCTCACGAGACGGAATAAACTTGCTGAAATCTAAGAGTTATTCAAATCGATTAACAACTATCATAACCAATAAAAAGAAATTAGATAATGAACTTGAAATGATCTGCAAATATCAAGATTTAATTGAAAGTAACTTGTCAGAAGTCAATAAATCTTCAATTCTGGCGAAGATCGAATATAAGACTCTTTCCGAAGCATCTCTACATAAGAAAGTATCATATCAAGCTATTCAGAAAAGTTTAAAAAAAGCTAATTGGCAAATTTTCCATTCCGGAATAGAATATATTAAGAAAAGACTCTTACAACCCTAACGGGTTGAAAACGGTAATTTCAACCCTCACGGGTTGTAATTCCATTATACAACCTAATAGGGTTGTAATTGAATAATGTTTTGATCCCATCAAAATTAATAAATATGGGAGTTTATATGCTATGGAAATTGTTGTTAGCTCATGTTCTGACGGATTTCGTTTTGCAAACGAAACATATTGCTGAAAACAAATTATCGTTCAAATCAAATTTTATTCACTGCTCGATATTATTTGTTTTATCAGTCATATTCCTGATCGATATTCTCGATTTTTCTATTTTTTCGATGCTCCTTATTATTTCTGTTTTGCACGGAACAATCGACTATCTAAAAGCAAGACTGGAAAAGAATAAACCAAACTTCAAATGGTATTATTTCTCTATCGATCAGGCATTTCATATTCTGATCATTTTTCTCGTTATCTCCGTTTTCAAAAATGAATTATGGCTAATTTATCAAATAAAAATCAATTCCATTATCCAATCGGAAAACTGGTTCAAGATTTTATTTTTCTTATTTCTTATCTCCTTCGGCGGAAGTTATTTCACTGCTTCTGTCTGCAAAAGATTTGAGCCGAAAAATAAAAATGATAACTCCTTGGAGAATGCCGGGGAATATATCGGGATTTTAGAAAGGATCATCGTTTCATCTGCAATTATTATCGGTCGTTATGAGATCATTGGATTTCTGATCGCCGCAAAATCGATTATCCGTCATCAGGAAGCTAACAAGGATCAGGCTTTTGCGGAATATTTCCTGGTGGGAACATTAACGAGTTTTATCTGGGCTGCGGGATTTACTTTTCTTTTTTTGAAGATATGAAATAATCGTAAATAAAATGTGAAAGCTTAAAAGAGGGAAAGAATGGCAACAAAATTTTTTACCAATAAAGATGATAACACTCTTTTAAATAAGTTCAAGGGTGTATTCGAAAATAACAAAGATATTCGCTTTTTTGATGCACTCGTTGGATATTTCAGAAGTTCGGGATATTTTGCAATTCGACCATATCTGGAAGATGTTCCGTATATCAGAATTTTAGTCGGTATTAATGTCGATAAATTAGTTTCTAAATATCACTCGAGAGGATTACTTTTTCAAATCGATGAACAGCAAACTATGATTGAATTTTTAACAGAAACTAAAGCGGACATCCAAAATTGTGATTATACAAAAGTTATCGAGGAAGGAATTCTGCAATTTGTGGACGATATTATTACAAAGAAAATTGAAGTAAGAGCACATCCAACCAAAAAACTTCACGCAAAAATTTACATCTTCAAACCTGAAGGTTTTAATGAACATAAATCAGGAAATGTAATTACAGGTTCTTCTAATCTGACAATTCAGGGATTGGGTGATAGCGACAATTCCAATTATGAATTCAATGTTCTCTTGAATGATTATGATGATGTAGTTTTTGCATCGAATGAATTCGGGATTTTATGGAATGAATCTGTGCCGATACTTCCAACCGATATTGAAAAAATCAGGAAAGAAACTTATTTGAACAATGAACCGACTCCATTTGAAATTTATATTAAATTCCTGATCGAATATTTCGGAAAAAGCGTTGAATTTGATCCTAATTCGATCACAGATCTGCCGTCCGGTTTCAAGCGACTTTCTTATCAAATCGATGCAGTCAGCCAGGGTTATGAACTGTTAATGAAACATAACGGATTTTTCCTGGCAGATGTTGTCGGTTTAGGAAAAACAGTCGTAACAACCTTGATTGCCAAGAAATTCTTTTTCAGTAATGATTTCCCTTCTCATATTTCAAGTATTCTGGTTATAACTCCACCTGCGATAAAAAAGAATTGGAAGGATACTTTTGAACAATTCGAAATAAAAAATTATAATATTATCACAAACGGCAGTACTCACAAAGTGAGACATCCTGAAAAGTATGATCTGATAATCGTAGATGAAGCACATAAGTTCAGGAATGATACAGCAGAAGCATATTCAAATTTACAGAAATTATGTAAAACTCCCACCAATCATATTTTGAAAGACAATACAAAAGCCGGTAAAAAAATTATTCTCGTGTCTGCAACCCCGCTTAATAACAGACCGAGCGATATTAGGAATTTAATTTATTTATTTCAGGATGGTCGTGATTCCACTTTGGAAATTTCAAACCTTAATCATTTCTTTACCAGGAAAATTGAAAGTTATAAAAAAGTGAAATATGAAACTAATTTAAAAATCGTTCAGAAAAAAGTGGCAGAAATCTATGAAGAAATAAGGAATAAAGTTGTTTCTCCGTTAACGGTTCGCAGAACGAGAACAGACCTGCGAGAAAATGAGGAATATTGGAAAGACATTCTTAAACAGGAAATTAAATTCCCTGAAGTTAAAAAGCCAAACAAACTCTTTTATCAATTGGATTTTGTTTTAGAGTCCTTGTATGACAGCACAATGAAATATCTTACGGATTCAAATGAAGGACTTACATATAATCGTTATCGAGCGATTTCGCATCTGGTTCCGGAAAAGAAATTGAAATATCAATTTGCAGATCTGATCTCGACCCAATTAGCAAAAATTATGAAAACAATGCTTGTGAAACGGATCGACAGCAGTTTCTTTGCTTTCAAGAAATCTCTACAAAGATTCTACCAAGCAAACACAGCAATGATCAAAATGTTCGAAAGCGGAAAAATCTTTATTGCCCCGAATCTTCCTGTAACGGAATACATAATGGAAGATAAAGAAGAAGATCTGCTAAACTTAATTCTTGAAAGTCAGATAACCGATCCGACCATTGAAATTTGCACAAAAGATGATTTTAGGGAAGGATTCGAAGAAGGTCTTTCTCGTGATGATAAGATCCTGAAAAAATTAGTAGAAGGTTGGGGAAAGATCGATTATGATCCCAAGTTAGATAAATTTCTGGATGAACTAGATATTCGCTTAATGTCTTCGGGAATAAATGATCAGAAGAAATTAGTCGTATTTTCCGAGTCGGCAGAAACGATTAATTATCTGGAGAAAAATTTGAAATCAAATGGATATAATAATATTCTGGCTGTTACTTCAAAGAACAGAAAAAAACTTGAAAAGACAATTGCTGAAAATTTCGATGGAAACATACCGATCGCAGAACAAAAAGATGATTATAATATTATCATTTCTACAGAAGTTCTGGCAGAAGGAATAAATTTACACAGATCAAATATAATCGTGAATTATGATACTCCCTGGAATTCTATCAGATTAATGCAGAGAATCGGTAGAATTAACAGGATTGGCTGCACTTCGGATTTTATTCATATATTTAATTTTTATCCCACAGCACAGGTAAATAACGACATTGAATTAGAAAAAAAAGCAATTATGAAATTACAGGCATTTCATTCTGCTTTGGGAGAAGACAGCCAGATATATTCTCCTGATGAAGCAGTAGAGACTTTTGGGTTATTTGATAGATCAGTAGAAGAAGAAAGGGATGAAAGATTAGTTTATTTGATGGAATTACGGAAATTTAAAAAGCAAAATCCTGAACTTTTCAGAATGATAAGAAAAATGCCTTTGCGTTCGCGAGTCGGAAGAAAAGATAAAGATAAAAATAATAGTTCGATTTGCTTTATCAGGAATAATCGCAGAGATGTCTTTTATCATATTTCCGCAGAGAATGAAATTAATGAATTAAGTTTTATTGAAACTGCCGACATTTTCAAAACCGATGCCAAAGAAAAAAAGATCGAACTTCACACTAAACATCACGCACAAATTACAAGAGCAATAACAGATTTTAATGATAAACTGAAAAAAGAAGCGACCAGCAAACAGGCAATCGATGTTACACAAGGTCCTAGAGAAAAAGCTGCTTTAGCTTATCTGGATTCTATTTTGAAATTTCAATTTATCAATTCTGTGGAAACTTTGAAAATAAAATCCGCAAAACAAGCGATCAAACTCGGGAAATTCCAAAAGCTGCAAAGAGAAATAAATAAATTTAAGCGTTCAATCAAGAAAACTCCGATCACATTAATTGCAATTTTGGATGCGATCATTAAGATCATAGACCAATATCCTCTGGAATGGGAATATTATGAAGAGATAACTCCAACAGTTACAATTAGAAATTATGAACGGATTAAACCTGAAATAATCATTTCAGAATCATTCGCAAAGTAATTTTCTGGTTGACATCACCACAAAAAAAAATTAGTTTGTCAACCAACAAAGGAGGAAGTTATGTCTGATCTTTTTGCTCAAAGATTTAAATCTGCACGACTAAAAGCAGGTTTATCATTACAAGCTTTGGCAGATAAAATAAGTGAATCCATATCCAAGCAGGCAATAAGTAAATATGAACAAGGCAAAGCAATTCCTGACAGCAAAAAAATGATTGCTCTCGCCAAAGCTCTCGATGTAAAATTAGAATATTTTTTTCGTCCTGCCAGGATTAATATTGAACTATCCGAACCTGCTTACAGGAAAAGATCTTCAATGTCGAAGAAAAGACTGGAAACGATCAGAGAAAATGTTCGAGATCTTATCGAACGTTATCTGGAAGCCGAAAATCTTATAGATGATTCCTCATTAGTCATTTTACCGGAAGATGATACCAGGCATATTTCATCTTTTGATGATATCGAGTATCTTGCAGAAAAATTAAGAGAATTATGGAATCTTGGGAATGATCCAATCGAGAGTTTGGTAGATGTTCTGGAAGATAGCAACTTCAAAGTTGCATTGATCGAAGGAGATGAAAAATTTGATGGTCTTTCCTGTTGGGCAAATAAAACTATCCCGATAATTATCAGTAAGAAAGGATGTTGTGGTGACCGGCAGCGTTCAAATTTAGCTCACGAACTCGGACATTTATTAATGAATACCGCAGATGATTTTGATGAAGAAAAATCTGCAAAAAGATTTTCAGCCAGCTTCCTTGTTCCTCGTAAAGTAGTTTACAAAGAATTAGGAGAACATCGTAATCATCTTAATCTGGAAGAATTATCTATCCTGAAACACAAATATGGGATGAGTATGCAGCAATGGATCTATCGCGCGAAAAATCTGGGAATAATTAGCGAATCACATGCAAAATCCTGGTTTATTTATTTCAGAAGAATAAACACCAAAATAGAACCTGGCAAACAAATTCCGGAAGAAGTTCCAACCAGATTGAGAAAGATAGTTTTTCAGGAACTTGCAGAAAAAATTATCACGCCACCCAAAGCAGCAGAACTTTTAAATTGCAATGTTCAGGAGATCAGGAATTCGTTATCGGAATCTAAGATCTAATGAAATTACTGATAACCGATACCTGCATTTTGATAGACTTGTATAATGGAAAAATTTTACATTTGATCTCAAAATTGCCTTATAAGATTGGATTCTCCGATGTTTTGTTTACAGAATTGGAAAATCCTTCTTATGAAGAAGTTCTAAAGGCAAACTTAATCGAATATTCTTTATCAACCGATTCAGTTACAGATGTTTATGTTCTTAATGGAAAATATAATCAGCCATCGATCCCTGATCTTTTTTCGCTGGTTGTTGCCAGAGATAACAAAGCAATATTGCTGACAGGAGATCGTAATCTCCGAAATGCAGCCAGAAATGAAGGTATCCAATTCAAAGGTATTTTATGGATTCTGGATGAGTTAATAGAACATTCTATAATTAATAAAGAAAAAGCAAGCAGTAGTCTTAAAGAAATTCTGATTAAAGGAGCGTATTTGCCTAAAACAGAATGTAATAAAAGATTGGAGAATTGGAAAAAATAAAGAAGGGTCAAAAATGACTAAAGATGAATTGAAAATTATTTTCAACCAAAGATATAAACGCGAAAACTGGCAATCAATTATCAAGGATATTTTCCCCAATGTCTCTATCTTTTCCAAGCCTTTTCAAATTCCGATTTCAGAAAACCTGCAGACCAGAATAACCGGTTTTTACCAACTGGGAAATATCCGTTTAAATGATGGAAAAGGAATAAAGATATTTGAACTGCAAGTAACCAAGCAGGTTAATCTCCCGCGAAATCGGGTGGAAATGCGTAACCTGATCGCCAAATATATCGATATGATGGATAATCACGGAGTGCTGGCAATTTTTAATTCTTCCGAAGATGATTATAGATTTACTTTTACTTCCAAAGATTCTGAAATTACTGAAACCGAAGGATTTGTTACCAAAGAAACCGATGCCAAAAGATACACTTACCTTTTGGGTCCGAACGAACCTTGCCGAACTGCTTCCGATCAATTATTCGATTTTTCTAATATAAAAAATTCTGCAAAAATAGATGATGTGATAAAAGCATTCTCCGTGGAAAAACTATCTAAACTTTTCTTCAATGAATACAAAGAACAGTATGAGAAATTCGTCTATTATATCACGGGAAAAAGATTTGTGAAGAAAAGCGGAAAATGGAAGGAAGAACGGAAAGATGAACCGAGTGAATTTTTGGAAAGTGTTTTTGAAAATGACGAAAAGAAAGCTCGTGATTTCATTAAAAAAACTTTAGGACGAATCGTATTCCTGCATTTCCTGCAAAAGAAAGGTTGGATGGGTTGTCCCGAAAATTCTGTTAAATGGGAAAATGGCGATAAACAATTTCTTTCAAATTATTATTACAATTGCTCTGGTAAAGATCATTTTTACAGCAAATATTTAGTTCCGCTTTTCTTTGATTGTTTAAACAAGAAAAGAGAAAATGATTTATTCGAGATAACTAATTCCCGTATTCCGTATTTGAACGGTGGACTTTTTGAGAATAAAACTCCCAAACAAGATCAGATAGATTTCCCAATAGAATTTTGGGAAAAACTTTTTGAGTTTTTTGGACAATACAATTTCACTATCGATGAGAACGATCCTTTCGAGCAGGAAGTTGGAATCGATCCGGAAATGCTGGGTCATATCTTCGAGAATCTGCTGGAAGACAATAAAGATAAAGGTGCTTTTTACACGCCCAAACCGATCGTTGATTATATGTGCAAAGAATCACTCATTCAATATCTCAAAACGCATTTTTTTCCGGAAAAATCCCCTCTTGAGAGGGGTGTCCCGAATACTTTCGGGACGGGTTGTGTAAAATCTCTTGAGAAGGATGAAACTTCGTCGGAAGTTTCGGAGTGTGTTTCTGCTCTCGAAAACTTCATCCGCAATCACAATCCCGGTGATAGCGATGTTAAAAACAATTTCATCAAAAACAATGCTCGTAAAATTGAACAACTGCTGGACAATGTAAAAATCTGCGATCCTGCTATCGGTTCCGGTGCTTTTCCAATGGGAATTCTCAAAGAAATTTTCTGGGCAAAAATGACTCTCGACTGGACTCTTAATCCCGCAGAAGTAAAAAAACAGATCATCCAAAATTCCATTTACGGAGTCGATATCGACAGCGGAGCGATCGATATTGCCCGTTTGCGCTTCTGGCTTTCGCTGATCGTCGATGCGGAAGAACCGGAACCACTTCCCAACCTCGATTATAAAATTATGCAGGGAAATAGTTTGCTGGAAAGCTTTGAGGGGATAGAATTATATGAAAAAGATTACAAAAAGGAAATGGAAGATCTCGAAAAAAAAGTTAACGAACTATCTCCCAAAGAAAACCGATTAAAAACAATAACCGGAAAATTTTATGCTGAAAATAAATGGTTACTGCCGGAAAACAGGAAATCCGTAAAATCTCTTCCTGACAAAAAAGGACATGAAAGTTTATTATTTATAAATGTAAATGCCGAACCGATCGGTGGAATTTCTGTTCCCGAAGAATTGATAAAAGCAGAAAATGAATTAAAGCAGATCAGAAAAGAGATAAATTTTCATAAGAAATCAATCGTTCAACTTCATCATAAAATTCCCGATAAGAAAGTAAAAGATATTATCTCTTTGCTGATGAAAAGTTATTTTAGCGTAACCGATCCTCAAAACAAAAAAAAGATGCATAAAGAAATCGATAAATATGTTCTGGAATATATTGAAACTAAAATTGATAAAAGTAAACTGAAACTGGAAAATGAAGCAAATGCTTTTGAGCAAGGAATAAAACAAAAAGAGAAAGCCCTGCAAAACGAAAAACAAATTGCCCAACTCTGGAAAAGCAGGAAAGCAAAAGAACTGCAAAAGTTAAAAACTGAAATTGAGAATTTTAGCCAGAAATATGAAAAAATAGCTGAACTACGAGAAACAGCCGATCGACCCTTCTTCCTCTGGCATCTGTATTTTGCCGATATTTTTAAGGAAGGTGGCTTTGATATTGTGATAGCTAATCCGCCATACATTCAACTGCAAAAAGATTATGGATTATTGGCTTCATTGTATCAAGATAGAAATTACATAACTTTTGATAGAACAGGTGATATCTATTCCCTTTTTTATGAGCAAGGCTGCAATATACTTGAAGATTACGGGCATATTTGTTATATCACTTCGAATAAATGGATGAGAGCAAATTACGGGAAAAGTCTAAGAAAGTTTTTTTCAAATAATCTGAATCCCAAAATACTGATTGATTTTGGACAGGCAATGATTTTTGAAGATGCAATTGTTCATTCTAATATTTTAATTTTACAAAAAAATGAAAATTATAGAAAAATTTTAGCTGTCCAATTTAAGAATGAGTTTTACAAAAAGGATATTTCTATAAGTTCATACATAACAAAACACGCAATTATTGATAATATTAAAACAAGTGAAATTTGGTCTATATCAGAAAAACAAGAAAAAAAAATAAAGGATAAATTCGATAAATTTGGGTTACCACTAAAGAAATGGGAAATTAATTTTTTTAGGGGAATTTTAACAGGTTTGAATAAAGCTTTTATTGTTAGAGGTGGAATTAGAAATGAATTAATTTCTAAAGATCAAAAAAATAAAGAAATTCTAAAACCAATTTTACGAGGAAGAGATACACGAAAATATTATTGCATATTTAATGATAATTGGTTAATAAATGCGCATAATGGCATAAAAAATAAGAGAATCAAAAGGATTGATGTTCCTAACAATTTTCCATTTATTTACGAACACTTATTAAAATTTAAAGAACAGGCTATAAAAAGGCTTGATAAAGGTAAACATTGGACTAATCTTAGAAATTGTGCTTATATAGATGAATTTGAAAAACCTAAAATTATATTTTCAGAAATAGTAAGTGATCCACAATTTTATTATGATACTTCAGGTTTTTATCCTGAAGCAACAGTATTTTTTATTACTGGCGATAAATTAAAATTTTTAACTGCTATGCTTAATTCAAAAGCAGTAACTTATGTATTTAGGAAGTTCTATGCTGGAGGTGAACTTGTTGGTAAATATCGGTATAAGAAACTTTTTCTTGAAAAATTACCTATTCCAGAACCTAAATTAATTGATGAATTAGTAATTGAAAAATTAGTCGATCAAATCCTCATCGATAAAAAAGCAGGCAAAGATACGCAAATCCTGGAAGATAAGATAGATTTAATGGTTTATAAATTATATGAACTTACTTACGAGGAAGTGAAAATAATCGATCAGGGAATTGCCTTATCGAAACAGGAATATGAGAAATTAAAATTATGATGATTTTATTTCATTTCCATCCTGTTTTTGTGGTTGTTTATTGTAGGGAACAGGCATGCCTGTTCCCTACAATAAACATATCGATAATTATTATTTTATCGAACATATATTCCATACAACAAACAAATTGGATATTATTTTTTTATCGAACATATATTCCATGCAACAAACAAATTGGATATTATTTTTTTTATTGCACAAACCTGTCCCATACAGCAAACAAAACACCCGGCAATCATCCCAATATGAACATCCGTTCCCTGCGGAATGCGAATGAAACGAATAGAAGGAAAACAAACGGATTAAATTCCGAAAACATGAACCTTTATGAATTGTATTATGAGAGCATAAAATGAACCGTAAACCAAACAGGAAAAAATATTATAATTATTCAGCAGCAGGATATTATTTCATAACCATTTGCACTAAAGGTCAATTACAGTTCTTTGGCAATATTTCTGATGATAAAATGATTTTGAATGAATGTGGAGAAATCGCAGAAAGATGCTGGTTGGAAATTCATGATCATTTTACAGATGTAAAAACAGACGAATTTGTGGTTATGCCCAATCATATTCACGGAATTGTGATTATAGTATCAAATCCAGTTCATTCCGGTAAAAATGTTCAATCCGTAGGGAATGTTCAATCCGTTGGAAATGTTCAATCCGTAGGGAACAGGCATGCCTGTTCCCTACGGATTAAAAATGATCGGATTAAAAATGATCGGATTAAAAATGATTGGATTGAAAAAGAAAACCGACAACATCAAAAATTGCCTGTAATCGTTGGTTCGTTCAAATCTGCCGTTACTAAATTGATTCGTCGAAAAATTGATAAAAGTTTTGGGTGGCAGAAATCTTATTATGACCACATTATTCGAGACGAATCATCATTAAACAATATTCAGCAATATATCAGGGATAATCCGAAAAATTGGGACACAGATGAGAATAATCTTTTATTTTGATGTTGTATAAATTATACAATCTAACTTATGAGGAAGTGAAGATAGTAGGTCCCACCTTCGCTTTAACTAAAAAAGAGTATGAAAAATTCAAGATCGAGTAAATTACTTTTCATTCTCAACTCGACGCTTCTGTCTTCACTTCGTTTCGCCAAGACAAGTCGCTCTCAAGTCGAGTCTGAAAATTTTGGAGTGCATCAACCGTGTTAATGCAAAAATAAACTTCACAAATCTTTGAGATTTGTTAAGTATTGGATATGAAAAACTTCCGAAGTTTTTTGAAAGATCGGAAGTTTGAGTGTTGAAGGAGGAAAAAATATGACAAATATCTATCATATCAAAGTAATTTTAACCGACTTTTCTTTGAAGGTTAGAGGATATCCATATCGAGTGATTGCGATCGATGGCAGTGACAGTTTGTATAAACTTGCAGAAGCTATAGTGGACTCGTTTGATTTCGATATGGATCATTGTTTTGGATTCTATGACAATTTGAAAGATATTTATCGATCATGGGAAGGTTATGAACTTTTTGCTGATACAGGAGATGCGGACAGGTTTCCAGGCGTAAAAGATACAATGGTCGAGGAAGTTTATAAGCAGATGAAAAAGAAGATGCTTTTCTTTTTTGATTATGGAGATAGCTGGAGATTTATTACTCAATTAATCGATGTTAAGGAATCCAAAAATAATAAAATAAAACCGCAAATAATAAAATCCGTTGGAGAATCTCCTGAGCAGTATCCTGAATGGGACGATGATGAATAAACAAGATTGATTTGTTTGTGATAGTTTTTCTTTGCGCTCTTCATGTCTTTGCGGTGAGATTTCTCCCGGTGATTTTCGGTACTCACGGTGGTTAGGTTTTTTCATCTTCAACTCGCACTTCGTAGCAAGTCGAGTCTGAAAAGTTTTTCTTTGCGTCCTTCGCGTCTCACCGGTCAATCTTATGTTCGTTTTGCTTGCCGAATCGTAGCGCAGCGAAGTCCGGTTCGCTGCTAAAATTTCACAAACTTCTTCTTCATATCATGGTCAAAAAAGAGAATTCCTTTCCGTTCTTTTAATTCATCTAAAATCTGCATTTTTGTCTTGAAAGTCTGTTTCCGGCAAATATCGTAAGTCGTACTGATCCCCGGATGGAGATGACTCTCGAAGCAGATAATATCTCCGGCATAATAAGCGAGTTGTCCTTCGCTTTCGATCCTGACAATTTGCGAACCTTCCGAATGTCCTCCGACAAGTCCCAATTTTATTTCCTGAAATAATTCATAATCGCCGTCGATGGTTTGGAATTTCCCGGATTCTTCCAAAAGGCGAAGATCATCCTTGAAATTGTATCCGGGCTTATTCAATTCATCGGGATTTTTTGCCATTTCCCATTCTTTTTCTTGAAAGATATGAACTGCATTCGGGAAAGTCAGTTCTTTTTTTTCATTAAAAATAGAGACAATTCCACCGGCATGATCGAAATGCAGATGAGTCAATATAACAAAATTGATATCGAATCTGCTTACTTCGATTTGTTCCAAATTATCCAGCAAAACAAATTCGGAAGGATTGTAGATTTTCCGATTCTTATCAGTTATTTTATTGCCGATTCCAGTATCGACCAGAATATTCTTCTCATTTACTTGGATGAGCAGCAGGTTGAGAGCGAATTGGATGCGGTTTTTTTCGTCGGTTTCCAGGAATTTCTGCCAGAGAGATTTCGGTAAAACTCCCATCGCGGCTCCGCCGTCTCCCCACCAAAATCCGGCAGAAACCGGAATACATCTAACTTTTCCGACTTTTATATCTTGGCTTTCTTCGTTGTGCATTGTTTCTCTTTTTTTCCTTAATTTCAGTGTTTGGAGGTAAGATCACAACTCTTTTAAATTCTCCATCTCCGATCGTCATTGTCTTCAGGTCTTTATCTTTTTCGATAATTTTATGCACGATTTTCCGGTTGGCAGCATTCAACGGTTCGAGTGTTATGCTTTTTCCTCTTTTTTTAACCTTATCTTTCAGGGAGTTCACTTTCTCGATCAGTGTATTATTTCTTCGCTTGCGATAATCGTTCACATCGACCTGGATGCGGAGTTGTTTTTTTTCTTTTTTGTTGATCATCTGGTTGATGATATGCTGAATGCTGTCGAGTAATTTTGCTTCTTTGCCGATGAGAAAACCCGGATTTTTGGAACTGCTGATCTTGATAAAATAAGTATTATCCTTGAAATTTACTTCGAGATTTTCATAATCTGCCGTGAGATGTTCGAGCAGTTGTTTCGTATAATTCCTGATATCATCTGCTATATCCGGGAGAATGAATTTGATCTTCGTCGGTTTGGAACCGAAAAGATTTAAAAATCCGGAAGAACCTTTCTCGATCACCTCAAACTTAAAATCTTCCAATTTAAGTTTATGTTCTTCCATAAATTCCGCGATGATTTTGGAAGTTGATTTTCCTTCTTTTTCAATAATTTTCATTTTTTTCCTGTTTAAATTTCTTTTTGATGATCATCTGCTGAACCGATGACAGGATCGAAAAAACCGTCCAGTATAGAACCAGTCCCGACGAAAGACCGCTGAAAATGAAAAGCATCATCACAGGCATCAGGTACATCATCATCTTCTGACTTTGCATTTGTGCTTTCTGCTTTTCATCCATATTTTCGAGAGACTGCCTGGAAGGAGTCATTAATTTCTGCTGTACGAACATAAAAACCGCCATCAAGATCGGAAGAATGTAATACGGATCAGGTTCGGATAGATCGTAAAGCCACAAAAAACTGGTTTGGCGCAGATCGATCGAATATCTAATAAGCGGATAAATTGCGAAAAAAATCGGCATCTGCAATAACATCGGCAGACATCCGCCAAGCGGACTGACTCCGTGTTCTTTATAAAGTTTTTTCAATTCAAGCTGCATCTGTTTCGGGTCTTTTTTGTATTTGGTTTGAATTTCCTTCATTAACGGCTGCACTTTCTGCATTTTCGTCGAGGACTCAAAACTTTTATGAGTTAATGGATAAAGAACGATTTTCAGAAGCAAAGCAAAGATCAGGATGATGATGCCGTAATTAGGAATTCCTTTATGAAGCGTTCTGAAAACCAGGTTGAAAAGATTGCTCAAGGGACGCAGTGTTTCTCCAAAAAGGAACGGACTTTCCTGGATCTTTTCAAATCCGGGACTAAATGCTTTCAGGTTTTGACCGATGATCGGTCCTAAATAAAGACGGTAGGAATTTGTGAATTCCGCTCGATTGATCCTGGTTCTGATTTTCATTGCCGGAGTGATCTTATTCTCTCCATTTTCCAGATAATTATTCCTGGAAGCAGTTAATTTATCCGAAAAAACAAGATCGTCAGGGGAAATCCCGAGCACAAAATATTTGGAACGAACAGCAGCCCAATCGACCTTACCGGGAAGAATTACCTGTTCTTTCAGTTTTCGGAGAGCATACTTCCCTTTTTTGGTAACTACATTATCGATTTGCGCCAGAATTTTGAAGTCCATCGGTTTGGATTTTTTTGCACCTTTGGAATCTTCCGTTTCCGCGATCCCGCTTTCCATCGAGACAAAATAATCCGAAATTTCTTCAGTTCCGTCGATATTCAGGTTGAATTCCAGTTCATAGCCCTTTCCGAGAATGAAGGTTTTTTCGATTTTCCTGTTCTCGGTTTGAAAAGTAAAACGCAGCCTGTTTCCATCGAGGAAATACTGAAATCCTTTGGTTGCCAGGTTGGAAATATTTCCCTTCCTGTCTGCAAGTTCGATATTCAACATTTCCAGTCCGTTCGGAATGAGATCGACAGGAGTGATCTTATCGTTTAAAAAATAGTCTTTTAATTGGACGGATTTGATGATACCGCCTTTATTGCTGAAAACGATTTTCATGAGATCATTTTCAAGTATTAGATCGTTCCTGATCTCGGTATCGGAAATTGTTTCCTCAAATTCGATTTTTGTTTCTTCGGGAAGAATAGTCTGAGTCGGGATCGAATCTTGGATCGTAACCGCAGGCTGTACATTTTTTTCTTGCTGCACAGGCTGAGACTGGCTTTTCCAGATAAATTTGTTAAAAGCCCAGAACACTAAAATGATCAAGAGCAGGGCTAACATTGTTCTTTTTTCCATTAAATAAAGCTCCTTGAAGATAAAACTTGAGTTAAGTTTGCTTTAACGGGCTTGGCTTACGTTTTCAAGTGTTTGGTTTTTCAAAATAATTCTAAAGCAATTGTATCAGCACTTAAATCTTGTTCATGAGGCCAGGCTATTCCACAGAGGAATGGTTTCACCTGCTTAAAATAATTCTTATTTTTCAATTCTATAAAAACACCTTTATCAAGATAAGGTTTTACATCAAAATGACCGGTTCTTCCATCCGATAACTCGACAAATAAACAGTAATTATCCTCAGCTTTAACCTTTACAACTTTTAACATGTTTTTACCTTAATGGTTCGATTTTATGCGGTTGATGACCTTCCACAGCAAGTTTCCAATCAGCCATTAAATCTTCTTCATGAATTTCTATCCAAGCTTGGATTAATTTCAGTTTTTTGGATGACATATCTCCTTTCAAGATATTACCTTCCGGTAGGGAAATAACGGCATCATATTCGCCATAATTCGCATGGATATGAGGTGTTCTGTGTTCTTTATTTTCAAAAAATATAGATAAATTATAATTCCATAAAACATTGAAATTGTAGGCATAATACCTCCATTTGTCTTATCTAAATTCATGGCAGCGGATCATATCCACCTCGATGAAAAGGATGGCATTTCAAAATCCTGAAAATAGATAATTTCGTTGCTCTAAAAAAATTGTACCTGGAAAACGCCTGGTAGGTATAATGGCTGCAAGATGGAATGAACCTGCAGGTTGGAGGTAAAACCGGAGATATAATTTTCCTGTATATTCCAATTATAAATAAAATCAGATTATTAAAAATTTTCATTAATTATATTTTATTGAGCAAATCAGTTAAATGCTGCGTTATTACCGACCACTCGGCAGTTCCGGCTTTTGCTTTAGCGATGATCACGATTTTTGTCTTAACCGGAAAGTTTTTTTTTCCCCGGAGAAAAGCCTTGATCCTCCTCTTGACCTTATTCCGGATAACAGATTTTCCTACTTTTTTGCTTACTACAATTCCAACAGCAAACTTGTCTTCAAGTATTTCCTGTTCAGGTTTTTCCTTTTGTATAAGGAAAATGAAATGATCATTTTCAAGTTTCGTGTTCTTTTGATAAACACTTTGATATTCTCGATTGGAGATTATGAATCTCATTCATCACTGACTGTCAGGCGAGTTCTTCCTTTTAGTCTTCGTCTTGCCAGGATCTTTCTTCCGGCTTTTGTTTCCATTCTCGACCGGAATCCGTGTTTGTTTTTTCTTTTCCGGTTATGAGGTTGATAAGTCCTCTTCATTCTCCGTCTCCTGCTTCGAGTTCATTTATTTTATAAAACCTAACTCTTTATTTTTCGCCTTCTTAGTGAAAGGCTGTGGTAAACTGAAATCGGTTGTTTTGCTGTCAAGACTTATTTCCATGGTTCGGACTGAAAATCCGCTCTTTAGAGAATAGACAAAACGGCTACCGAGAAAATAAATTCTTCGTGCGTAAAGAAAACTTGTCAAAATTCTTTCTTAAAATATTCGGGAGCAAGTTTTATTAATGGAGAGATAGATGTATAAAAAACCTATTTTCTGGATTATTTTCACGATTTTAGTGATCATGAGTATTTTCTTTGTGTTGAAAAATTTCCCAAAAGTTTTTTCATTCGTTAATCTCGATATTTCCATGGATCGAAAACAGGCAATGGAAAAAGCATCTATTATCGCTAAGGAATATGAGCTTGGTCCCGAAGAATATGAGCAGGCAGTAATTTTTGATAATGATTATTTCACCCAGATCTATGTGGAATTGGAAGGCGGAGGAAAGGAAGTTTTTAATGAGCTGCTTTCCGGAGAACTTTATAAACCGTATAAATGGCAGGTTCGTCTTTTCCGGGAAAACGAAACTAAAGAAGCAAAGATCTGGTTTACTCCGGACGGAAGAGTATATGGTTTCCGGGAAAAACTTCCCGAGACCGAACCGGGAACAAATATCTTGCCTGATTCTGCCAGGATCGTTGCGGAAACTTTTGCCGTAAAAAAATGGAATATTAACCTGAATGAATTCGAGCTGGTAGAAGATAAGAAGAACGAAGTTCTTTGCGGTCGGATCGATCATACTTTCGTTTACGAAAGACCTGAATTGAAGATAGAAAAAGCGAGATATCGCCTGCAAATTACTGTCAGTGGAGACAAAGTTACGGAAATCCGCCATTTTATGAAAATCCCGGAAGCATTTGAAAGACGCTACCGGGAAATGAGATCGGCAAATAATACGATCGCCGGCAGCGGTGTGATCGCGATGGTGATTTTATACGGGATCGGCGGCATTATTATCGGGAGTTTTATCCTTCTTAGAAAACGCTGGATTCTCTGGAGGAAAGCAATTCTCTGGGCTTTCATCGTTGCCTTTTTGGGATTCATTGCCGGTTTTAATTACCTGCCTTTATACTGGAACTGGTATGATACTGCTCTCTCTAAAAATGCTTATCTCTTCCAGCAGATAATTCAATCTCTGGTAAGTTTTATCACTAATTTCATGTTGCTTGCTCTCACCTTTATTGCTGCGGAAAGTCTGACCAGGAAAGCGTTCCCGAATCATATTCGCTTCTGGGATATCTGGAAAAAAGATGTGGCAAATTCCAAAAGAGTTTTAGGAAATACCATTTCCGGGTATTTTGTTTCCATCTTATCGCTGGTTTTTATCATAACTTTTTATTTCTTTACTAAAAAATATCTCAACTGGTGGAATCCTGCCGGACTACTGATCGAACCGAATACGCTGGCAACTCCGTTTCCCTGGCTGTCTGCTCTTGCCAATTCCTTGCACGCCGGTTTCTGGGAGGAATGTCTATTCAGGGCAATTCCGATCGCCGGAGCAATCTTGATCGGAACTAAATTGGGAAAAAAGAAATTGTTTCTCGGTATCGGTCTGCTTATTCAGGCTTTGATTTTTGGCATGGGTCACGCCAGTTATGCTGCTCAACCTGCTTACGCCAGAGTTGTCGAATTGTTCATTCCATCTCTATATTTCGCTTTTCTTTACATTCGTTTCGGACTGCTGACCGGAATCCTGATGCATTTTTCTTTCGATGCGATCCTGATGTCACTTCCTATCTGGATCAGTTCGACCAAAGGTATCTGGCTGGGAAGGACTGTTTTCATAATTCTTTTTTTTGTCCCCTTGTTCATCGTTATTTATCGCTGGTTACAAGCAAAAAAATTAGTTGAGATCAAAGAAGAAAATCTAAATGAGTCCTGGCAGCCCATACCAAAAATAGAAAAAGTAAAAGTCACCGATGAACAAATCCAATCAGCAGGATTCGATCAAAAAAGCTTGAAATGGATTCTCATTTTGGGAATGATCGGAATTTTTCTCTGGCTCGGATTTTCCAACTTCCAAAATTATTACCTTCCGTTAAAAATCAGCAGGAAACAGGCGATAACAACTGCAAAAGCAGAACTGGAAAGGCAGGGGATCGAACTCTCCGATGATTGGGAAATCCTGGCAGAAACCTGGAATCATGCCACCAGTGAACATAGATTTATCTGGCAGGAAGGAGGGAAAGATATTTTTGAAAAATTTATCGGAAAATATATCAATGCTGCCTGCTGGCAAATTCGTTTCGTCAGGTTTGAAGGAGATGTTGCCGCCAGGGCAGAAGAATACAATATCTTTGTCAGGAAGGAGGGAAAAGCAGATAGATTCCGGCATCATTTACCCGAAGATATGGAGGGGGCTTTTTTAGAGAAAGAAGAAGCCGCAGAGATCTGTTACGGTGTCTTGAGAGATATTTATGAGATCGACCCTTTTAAGTTAAAAGAACTGTCTTGCTTGCCGCAAAAACTTCCCAACAGGAAGGATTGGAAATTCACTTTCGAGGATACGATCAACTACTCTCTACCTCGAGGAGAATTGCGATATACGGTAGATATTTCAGGGAATCTTCCAACCAATGTCAGCAGTTATGTTTATGCTTCGGAAGATTGGCTCCGGGACGAGCGCAATCAGAAAAGAACAGCTGAAGCTCTAACTTCTTTTTTCAATGTACTGATCCTGATAATTTTCGTGATCGCTGCCATACTCGGGATCATCCAATGGACAAAACAAAAATTCTCAACAAAAACTTTTCTCTTTTTCTTATTCTTTTTGCTCATCATCCGGACAATTTTATTTATCAATTCCTGGCAGGCAAAAATTGCTATGTTTTCAACGAGCGAACCTTTTCATAACCAGGTTTTCATGACCATCCTCAGCTTTTTCGTCAAAACAATTTTCCTGTCATTCGGACTTGCCGTTATTGCTGCTTTAATCTCGAAATGGCAGACAAAATCAACATCTTCCAAAGATATCCTTCCTGCTTTTGCCTGGGGCGGAATAGTGATCGGGGCTGCTGCTGTAATCGGATTATCTGCACCTTCGTTGGAGCCTTTCAAACCGTCTATGGAAACCTGGGGAACGAGTATTCCGCTGCTTGGTTCAGCATTAAATCCGCTGATCGGTTATATAACTTTCACCTTGCTTGTAATGTTCGTTTTCTCTTTGGTTGGGAAAATGACAGGAAATTGGACGCAGAAGAAGTTTATGGGAACTCTTTTATTTCTCCTTGTTTCCGCAATCTACACAGGCAATAGATTTCTGGAAATATTTACGATCCCAGCCATTTTATTCTGGCTCGTTTCAATTATCGTAACGACTCTTTTCTTGACTTTGGTTTATTGGAATTATGCACGCAATAACCTGTTTTACATTCCAATCCTGATGAGTGTTATCTATCTTTTCCGGAATCTAAAAAATGGAATGTACCTGGCTCATCCGGCTGCTTTAGCAGGAAGTATTATCGGCATGATCATCATAATTTCGTTGGGATATTTCTGGTCGAGAAAGTTGAGGGAAAAACCTTAAAAAAATAGACTTTCCGCAGCTTCTCTTTGAATTTTTCCTCATAAGGTTCGGATAGTTAGAATAAATTTGAGGGAAATCATTGAATCTTTGCAAAAATAAATTATGCAGATCTGCATTATGCTTATTGACATAATTTCTGAAATAAAAAAAGTAGGACAAAACAAAGTCGTGAAAATTTTTTCTGAATTATATCTTGCTTCCGGAGGTTGATCTTTATTAGAAATTATTTGCACGAATCCGGAAAGATTTTGCTGTTTTCTATTACCATTCACAGAACAAGCTGTGTGAAAAGTCTTGTTTTGTTGATTTTCAGAACTCAAAATGGTCTGCTTGGTTCGATTTCACCTGTTAGAGTAGAGATATGGATTTAATTTCTCGACCTGCAAAGCCGAGTTGCATTTTTCACACAACCTGTTAAGTTGGTGGTTATTCTGTATCGAATGACAATGCAACTGTTTTAACAGTTTATAGAGAAAATCTACTTTATAGAGTAAAACCATATTTGTTTATTGTAATATAGAATTTCCGAAGTTCACTGATATATTTCTCTCGGGATTCTTCAATAATTACTGCCGATCTTTTTTTAATAATGAAAACAGGATCATATCCCAAAAATCATTCTTATAAAAAACATATTCTCTTAACCTGCCTTCTCGCTGAAATCCCAGTTTTTCAAGGGTTGTATGAGCTCGCTTGTTTTGCGGATGAACGATTGCTTCGATCCTGTTTATCTTCATTTCATTAAAGACATAATTATTGGTTAGTTCGAGCGCCGATGTCATATACCCGTTTCCCCAAAAATCCGGGGACAGATCGAATCCGATCTCTGCTCGATGTTTTTGTCCGGTAAAATTATCATCTGCTTTTACGACATAGTTTACCTGTCCCATAAAAGTATTATCAGGATTTCTGAAAATACCCCATAAAATTCCAGTCTGGTTTTTAAAAAGTGAGTTTGCCCAAGTTATAATTTCAGCTGCTTCCTCGAGAGAACCGATCCTGTCAAAATCGACATATTTATTCACTTCTTCATTGGCAAAATGTCTGAGAACATCGGCTTTATTTTCAGGTGTTAATTGCTTTAGAATAATTCTTTCATTATGCAATATCGGGAAATCCATTTTTGATCCTTTGTGTTAGCGATTTTTTTTCATTTATGCTTTTAGCATTGTTAAAAGTAGATGTTCAAATAATTATTTTGAACCCTAATCCTGCCTTGTTATATTTTTCTATTTCTGCTTTGAAAAACTTGTTTTGCTGTTCACAAATAAAATTCCGGAAAATGGAAAGATCTTCTTTTTCTTCTGTTTCATTTAAAGCATTTATATAATCAACTCTATCTTCGGTGAATATTTTCACATAAGGCTGCTCGTGATACATTAAAATGTAATTCGTAAATAATCTTGATAACCTGCCGTTCCCATCGCTAAATGGGTGAATATTAACTAAATTATAATGGACATCGGCAGAAAGTTTCAATATTTCAATTTCATCCGAAATGGAAACAAGTTTTTCATTTGTTTTAGTAAATAGACGATCCAGAAGTGAAGGAACTTTCTTAAAATCAGGAAAATACTTTTTATCGACATAAACCTGGACTAATCGCAAATCACCTTTCGCTGTATCGAATGTCCCGCTTACCGAGCTTACAGTTTGTCCGGTATTTTTCATCAAAATAGAAACGGTTTCCTTCAGAAAAATATTAGAAAAAGGTCTTTTTATCTTTGCTTGATCTTTTAAAAATTTGAAAGCATTAAAATGGTCTTTTATCATCAAATGATCTTTCAGCGGTTTTCCTTTTGCGGTAATATCTTTATCCAGCAAAACTTGCGTATCTGTTTCTGTTAATGAACAACCTTCGATTTTGGTAGAATGGTAGATAATAGAGATCATACAGAACTTCTCATAATCGATATTATTTTGCAGCTTTAAATCTAAATACTTCTTCCTGTTTTTTGCTAATTCCTTCCACATTTCCATAATTTCTCCACCAAAGAAATATTCATTTATCTATGGTTTGGATAAATTGCTCTTTGACGAATGCATAAAAACAATTGTTCTCACCAAACCAATGTAGCGTAATAAACACAATAGCGTTTATTCCTCGTTTAACATCACTCCTTTTCAATTTTTCAAAAACCATGAGGATAAATAAAAATGATGAAAATTGATGTCAATATTTAAAACAGATTGCGATGAAATTAGGAAAAGGAAACTAAAACATCACTGAAATAGATAGTACCTAACCTTCCAGGATACAGGAAGTTAGAATTATCTCAGAAAAAAAACAAAAAAATTATTGACAGCAAAACGGTCTTTTTGGTATTTGAATACCAAAATAATAAAAAGGGGATGCAATGAGCAGTTTACTCAATGTCTCGGAAAGTGTTTTTCTGGCATTACACGGGATGGTCGTCATCGCGAAAGCTGCTCCGGAAAAAGTAAGAGTAAAAGAGCTTGCTTTGGAACTAAAAGCATCGGAAGCACATCTGGCAAAAGTTTTTCAGCGTCTTCACAAAAATGCGCTGGTAAGATCGACACGTGGACCAACCGGAGGTTACAGTTTAAACGATCCTCCGGCAGAAATCAGTTTACTGGATATTTATGAAGCTGTCGAAGCAAAGGTAAATACGGATATCTGTCCGTTCGGGAAATTAGACTGTATGTATGAATCCTGCGTTTTTGAAAGTTCCATCGATACGCTTGCTCAAAATATTTATACCACATTTGCTAATTTGAAATTAGCGGATTATTTATAATTTATGGATTTCAATAACCGTGTTATTATGAAACGAAGGAGTCGTTTTCGTATGAAAAAATATCATGGATGCTTTACTTCCAAGGAAGTATAAAAAAAAATCCACCGGGAGGGTGGAGATACAGGAGAAAAAAATGGAAATCAGAAACTACAAAGATTTGGAAGTCGCACCAAATCCGCACGGGATCGATGCTTTCAGACTTTATGACAAAGAACATGCCCAGATCATGCATTTGTATCTAAAACCGGGACAAAGCCTGAGACCGCACAAAACTCCGGTCGATGTTGCTTTTTACATCCTGGAAGGAACGCCTTCGATTTTAGTTGGAGAAGAAAAAGTTAAGGTTAAGAAAGACGATATCGTGGAAAGTCCCAAAAATATCGTACATTGTATTTATAATGAAACGGAAAAATTAGTTCGCGTTTTGGTAATGAAACTGCCGAAACCGACAGCAAAGACTATCCTGGTTTAAAAATTTGACACACGGATTACACGGATTGAATGGATCAAATTCAATTTTGTTCAAGGATTTTCTCAGATTAAACGGATCTAATTCAGTCTTGTTCAAGGATTTTCCCGGATTGAACCGATAAAAAAAACTTTTTATCCGAGTTTATCCGTGTAATCCGTGAGCAAAAAGGAAGGAGTAAATGAAAAGACAAATAATCGAAATAGATGAAGCAAAATGTGATGGCTGCGGGATTTGCGTTCCGAATTGTCCGGAAGGTGCTTTACAGATCATTGACGGCAAGGCAAGATTGATCAGCGATCTTTTTTGTGATGGTTTGGGAGCATGTATCGGTGAGTGTCCGCAAGGTGCGATCGAAACAGTAGAGAGAGAAGCCGAACCCTATGATGAAGCGAAAGTCATGGAAAATATCATCAAAGCAGGACCGAACACGATCAAAGCTCATCTCAAGCATTTAAAAGATCATGATCAAAAGGAATTCTTTGGGCAGGCAGTTGCTATTTTATTGAAGAAAGGTCTTCCCATTCCCAAAATCGATGAAGACAACTGTCCGAGTGGAACCTGTCCTGGAGTTAAAGAGCATTCCATCAAAAGAGAAGAAAAACCGGAGGCTCCGATGAAAATGGAACTGAAATGGGAATTAAAATCAGAATTAAAGCAGTGGCCTGTCCAACTCCATTTGATGAATCCGAATGCTGCTTATCTCGATAATGCTGATCTGCTCATTGCCGCAGATTGCGGACCATTCGCTTTTGCTGATTTCCACCGTCGCTTTATCAAAAACAAGATCGTGATCAATTTATGCCCGAAACTTGATAAAGGGATCGATTCTTATGTGGAAAAATTAGCGGAAATATTCAAAAACAAAAATATCAGATCTTTAACAGTTGTCAGGATGGAAGTTCCCTGTTGCGGAGGGATCGAGTGGATAATTCAAAAAGCAATGGAAAAAGCAGGAAAATTCCTGATGGTGAAGGTAAATGTTATTTCGATAGATGGGAAGATTATTTAAAATAACAAATAACAAATAACAAATAACAAATAACAAATTTCAAATAAATTCCAATAAGAAAAAATTAAATTCCAAACCGTGAAGGACTTGGTTTTGCTTGGAATTTTGAACATTGAAATATGAGATTTTAATAAAATAAAAGGAGGTTCATACTGTGAGTATGTTCTGTTATCAATGTCAGGAAGCGGCTGGAGGAGTAGCCTGCACCGGAAAAGCAGGTGTTTGCGGAGTAAAAGACGAAGTGATCCATTACCAGGATCTCCTTGTTCACCTGCTGAAAGGAATCTCAATTTTCAGCACAAAAGCACGGGAATTGAAAATCGAGAATAACGATGTTAACGAATTTGTGATCAAATCACTTTTCAAGACTATTACGAATGTGAATTTCACCAAAGAGGAGTTTTATAAAGACATCCAAAAAGCGTTGGAATTGCGGGATGTGATAAAGAAATCTCTAATTTCAGCAAGTGGAAAAGTGAATGAAGATGAACTTCATACCACCGCAGTTTGGTCTCCGAAAAATGATGCTGAATTAAATAAAAAGGCTGAAGATATCTGTGGCAGGATCGATGCCCCGAATGAAGATATTCGCTCTCTGCGGGCTCTTACTTTATATGGTTTGAAAGGAATGGCTGCGTATTACGATCATGCTTCGGTTTTGGGTTATAAAGATACAAATTTAGATGCGTTCATGCAAAAAGCTCTTTGCAATCTCACAAATGACGATTTGACTGTTGATGAAAACATCGCTCTGGTTATGGAAACAGGAAAATTCAGTGTGGATGCGATGGCACTTTTGGACAAAGCAAACACCGAAACTTACGGAAATCCTGAGATCACGGAAGTGAACATCGGAGTGAGAAGCAATCCTGCGATCCTGATTTCAGGACACGACCTGAAAGATATGGAAGAACTTCTAAAACAAACAGAAGGAAGCGGTGTGGATGTTTATACTCACAGCGAAATGCTGCCTGCAAATTATTATCCCAAGTTAAAAAAATATGAACATTTTGTGGGAAATTACGGAAATGCCTGGTGGCAGCAAAAAACAGAATTCGAGAAATTCAACGGCGCTGTTTTGATGACAACTAATTGCCTTATACCTCCGAAGGAATCGTATAAAGAAAGAGTGTTTACGACAGGAAATGTTTCCTTCCCGGGTGTAAAGCACATTGCAGACAGAAAAAAAGGCGAGCAAAAAGATTTTTCTCCGGTTATCGAACTGGCAAAAACACTTCCCGCACCAACCGAGATCGAAACAGGAAAAATAATCGGCGGATTCGCTCATAATCAGGTTTTAGCATTAGCAGATAAAGTTGTGGAAGCAGTTAAATCCGGTGCGATCAAAAGATTTGTCGTAATGGGTGGATGCGATGGAAGGCAAAAAGGGAGAAGTTATTTCACGGAAGTTGCGCAAGAACTACCCAAAGATGTTGTTATCCTCACTGCCGGTTGTGCCAAATATCGTTACAACAAACTCGATCTTGGTACTATCGACGGTATCCCCAGAATTCTGGATGCCGGACAGTGCAACGATAGTTATTCTCTCGCCGTTATCGCCCTAAAATTGAAAGAAGTTTTTGGTTTGGAAGATATCAACGACCTGCCGATCTCATTCGATATTGCCTGGTATGAGCAGAAAGCAGTAACCGTTCTTTTGGCTCTGCTTTATCTCGGTGTGAAAGGAATTCACCTTGGACCTACACTCCCCGCTTTTCTGTCTCCGAAAGTAGTAAAAGTTCTGGTGGAAAACTTTGATATCAAACCTACCGGCGAAGTAAAAGCCGATGTGGAAGCGATGATGGAAGGGAAATAGTTTTTTACCGCAAAGGCGCTAAGGAAAAATGAGCCATATAGTCACGATGACACCAAGTGGTTTGAATATAGAAAGGGGCAACCTTTAATTGGTTGCCCGTGTACATGTGGTGATTACTTAAAAAAAGGGTTTTAGATTATCACTTTATCTCTTATCAATCAATTCTAATTTAACTTTTTTCACTTTTTTTGCATCTTCAAGTGCTTCTTCCATTTCAGGAACATAAAAACTATCTGGATATCTGAGTTCAACTGCATAATCGGTTAAATATTCCAAACCTTTCAGGTCATGGAAGGCAGGATCAAATTCACGGCATTTTCTTAAAATAACTGCAATGTTATGAGTTTTGATTGGTTCTACATTTTTAGCAATTAAATATGGCTTTAAATACTTTTCCACAGCCTGCTGTGAATGATAGCAAATCGTATCAGCAACTGGATTAGCAGAGGATAACTCATTGGAAATAATCCTCAGGTTTTTCTCTGCTTTGATCTTCCACTTCTCGATCTAGAATTCTATAGCATCTTCCATATTATTTTGCCTTCATTATAAATTACCCTTGATAAAGTTGGTAAAAACCTTTCTTCATTAAAACTGCTTTCCGTTTTCAAAATAAAATCTACTTCGAGTCCATTTTTACTTGTTTCACTATAAAGATAATTCAAAATACTTTTCGCTCTTTCCATCAGATTTCTTTATTTAACAGGATAACGATATCAATATCACTTTTTTTGTTTGCGTTGCTTTGAGCATAACTTCCAAACAGATAGATTTGTTTTGTGTTTTCGATTCTTTTCAGAATGATTTTTCTTATTAATTCAAAATCTTTTTGCGAATACATTTTATCTCCAGAATTTCAATATTGCTTAAAAAACATCTCCCAAGATCCAGTCAAGTTTTTCAATCCTTTTGCTTTCATTTGATTATTGAAAAAGAATCCAAATTATCTCATGTAAAATTCCCCGGGTATTGTGATATAATCAAAAGCGGGGAAATTTTTTATAAACAAAAAAAAGGCTGTCCCGACATAAACCGAACAGCCTTTTTTAATTGTTCTATAATTCTATTTTGCAATATCTTTAGTCTTTATTTTCTCATCTTGATGAGTGATATCCTTACCTTCGATAAATTCGATGATCGCCATTGGAGCGCAATCACCTCTGCGGATTCCATTCTTCAAAACACGTGTATAACCACCGTTCCGGTCTTCGTATTTTGGAGCTAATTCATCGAAGGCTTTTTTCACGAGAGTGCGGTCATTTAAGATCTTGAAAGCAAGCCTGCGATGGTGAACAGTTCCTTTTTTGGCATAAGTTATTACCCGTTCTGCTAAACTGCGGATTTCTTTTGCTTTAGCTTCGGTTGTATTAATTCTACCGTGCTCAACCAATGAACCGACCAGGTTTTTTAACAATAATTTTCGCTGATCACATACCCGACCGAATTTTTTCCCTCTAACTTTATGTCGCATTGCTTTAATCCTTTTTAACTGTTACTTTATTTTTTGCTTTGTTGATTTGTCCTTGTTTTCCCTTCACATCAAATCCGAGATGAAGATCGTATTTTTCTAAGAGAACATTGATCTCTTCCAGGGATTTCTTCCCAAAATTTCTGTATTTCAGCATCTCATTTTCAGTTTTCTCGATCAGTTCTCCTATGGTATCGATCTTGGCTGCGGAAAGACAATTACTGCAGCGAACGGAAAGTTCCAGTTCATTGACATTAGTGGTTAGAATTTTTTCCATTCTTTCCAACTCGGGATCCATCTCGACTTCTTCGATATATTCCGGTTCTTTTTCAAACAGAACGACCTTATCATAGAGGTCACGCAAGATCTTGGCAGACAGGTAAAGTGCATCTTTAGGATCGATACTCCCGTCTGTACTGATTTCTATTGTCAGTTTATCATAATCGATTCTTTCATCGACTCTTTGGTTGGAAACATTAAAATTAACTTTAGTTATGGGAGAATAAATCGAATCTATGGGAATCACACCAACAGGTTTATCTTCCATATTGTGTTTTTCAGCCGAACAATATCCTCTCCCGATCCCTGCCCAAAGTTCCATCCTGAAATCTACATCTTCCGTCATTTCGAGGAGGACAAGGTCTTTGTTGATAATTTCGATGTTTTGGGTTTCCTTAATATCAGCAGCAGTAACAACACCAGCACCTTTGTGTTCTAAAATTAACATTTCTTCCTTGACTGATTCTGTCTTTATGACTAATTTTTTTAATCTTAAGATCAAATCTACAAAATCAGAATCTGAGCCGGGAACAGCAGTAAATTCATGATGTAAACCTTCGATTTTAACAAACCGGATGGCTGCTCCCTGGATCGATGATAAAAGAACTCTCCTCAAGGTATTTCCAATAGTTGTACCAAATCCGGGTTCTAACGGTCCGATTTCAAAACAGCCATATTTCGGGTTGTATGTATTCTCATCAACTTGAACTTTATCAGGTAATTGTAAAGGTTCAAGAAACATCATAAAATTCTCCTCTTTTTTGCCGTAAGAACACGAAGCAGCGGCGATATTTTTATTTCTAAGTGCATCTCGATGAACTTAGCGGCTAATTAACTTTGTTTGATGATCCTTAATAAATTTGAAGTACATCTTATTTTGAATAATATTCTACGATCAGACGCTCATCGACATCCAGGGCGATTTGTTCACGGGTCGGAATACTGACAATTTTCCCTATGAACTTATCCTTATTAACATCGAACCATTCATAAGTAGCAACATCTGTTGAAGCTTCGATAGCTTCCTGGATCAGGGGCATATTTCTACTTTTTTCTTTGATAATGACTTCATCTCCCGGTTTTACTAAAAAAGACGGGATGTTCACTTTCCGATCATTTACAATAATATGACCATGATTGATGATTTGTCGTGCTGATTTCCTCGAAGGTGCAAAACCCATGCGAAAAACAATATTGTCCAGCCGGGTTTCCAGGAATTGCAGTAAATTCTCACCTGTAACTCCCGATTTTTTTGCAGCCATCTTAAAGTATTTCCTGAACTGTCTTTCCAGGATCCCGTAGATCCTGCGGACTTTCTGTTTCTCTCTTAAATGAATTCTATAGTCACTTGCTCGTTTTCTAAAACCTTTTACACTGCCGTGTTCCCCCGGAATGAAAGGTCTTCTTTCAAATGCGCATTTATCAGTATTGCAGCGCGTTCCTTTGAGGAATAATTTTGTCCCTTCTCTTCTGCATAATTTACATGATGATCCGGTATATCTTGCCATACTTGAATTCCTTATATTCTTCTTGTTTTTCTCGGTCGGCAGCCGTTATGAGGAATTGGAGTTACATCGGTTATGGAAGCGATTTTCAAACCGTTCGCATCCAAAGACCTGATCGCCGATTCCCGGCCACCGCCCGGGCCCTTGACCAAGACCTGAATTTTATTGATCCCCATATCCAGAGCAGTTTTTGCTACTTCTGCCGCCGCCAATTGAGCAGCAAAGGGAGTACTTTTTTTCGAACCTTTATAACCTATCTTGCCGCCGCTCGACCAGGTAAAAACATTTCCTGCTTTATCCGAGAGACTTACAATAGTATTGTTAAAACTGGAGTGGATATGAGCAACTCCTTCATTCGAGGACAGACGGATTCTTTTTTTCTTAGTTTTTTTTTGTACTGTTTTTTTAGCCACTATTTCGCTCCCTTTTTATTTTTTCCTGCCGGTTACGGACCCCTTTTTGCGACCTCTCCTGGTACGGGCATTCGTGTGTGTGCGTTGTCCCCGGACAGGCATTCCTTTTTTATGTCTTACTCCGCGATAACATCCGATTTCCATCAAACGTTTGATATCCATGGCTATTTGAGTCCTTAATTCACCTTCGACCGAGTAGTCGGTTTGAATTATGTCTCTCAATTTTTTTTCTTCTTCGATAGAAAGAGCCTTTACTTTTTTATTTTCGTCTATTCCTGCTTTCTCTAATATTTCTTGTGAAATTGACTTGCCTATACCGTAAATATAGGTTAGACCAATAACAACTCTTTTATCTTTTGGTAGTTCGATTCCAGCTATATGAGCCAACTTAGTTCCTCCTGTTAAAGATTAACCCTGTCTTTGTTTATGTTTGGGATTAGTGGGACAGATCACCCTGATAACCCCTTTTCTTTTTACTATTTGACAATCTTTGCAGATCTTTTTTACAGATGCTCGCACTTTCATTTTTTACTCCTGATCTTATAAGCTTTGCGAAAATCCTGAAGAAGAAATTTCTGAAAGATAATTTTCGCAAATAAGTAAATCTATTTATAACGATAGGTGATCCTTCCTCTATTCAGATCATATGGCGACAATTCGACCTTGACCTTATCTCCGGGAAGAATACGAATATAATGCATTCTCATCTTGCCTGAACTATGAGCTAGAATCTCATGGCCGTTTTCCAATTCTACCTTAAAAGTCGTATTTGGCAATGCTTCTTTGACAATACCTTCGACTTCGATCACACCTTCTTTTGCCATCGATGACCTTCCCTTATTAACAAACGGTTAATATTTCAGGTTTTCCGTCCCTGATCAAGATCGTATGTTCAAAGTGGGCAGATAAAGAGCCGTCTGCCACAAAAAATTCCCAACCTTTTTCATGAACGCGATTAGTTCCCATATTGACCATCGGTTCGATTGCCAGGGTCATTCCCTTTTTCAGTCTCGGACCTTTTCCTTTAGTCCCGAAATTCGGAACAACCGGTGCTTCATGCATTTTTTTTCCAATTCCGTGTCCCGTTAAATTGTCTGCAACATAATATCCGTTCTTTTTTACGAAAGAACCGATCGCGGAAGATATGTCTCCAATACGACCGCCTTTCTTAGCCTGCTCGATACCGACATACAAAGCTTCATTTGCGATTTTCATCAAATGCTCGATCTTGCCGGAAACCTTGCCGATTTTATAAGTTCTGGCCCCGTCTCCGCAATAACCGTTTTTGAAGGTTCCAATATCGATCCCGATGATATCTCCTTCTTTTAAGATCATTTTTTTAGAAGGAATTCCATGCACGATACAGGAATTTACGGAAGTGCAGATAGCAGCCGGAAAAGGAGATAGACCATGAAGGACATAACCTTTGAAGGCTGGTTTCGCTCCTTTTGAGAGAATATAGTTCTCAGCGAACCTGCAGATATCATAAGTGCTGATCCCGGGTTTGATATAATCTTCCAATTTTTGAAGCAATAAAGCAACGATGCGATTGCTTTCCCGCATCTTCATTATTTCTCTTTCATTCTTAATATGGATCATATTGCTTCATTTTGCACACTATTTAGAGTCTATTCATAAAGTCGTTTTTTCCGACTTGTAAGCGAAGCAACGAGTTGAAAAAAACCATTATAGGCGGTTTCGAGTCGTCGTCGCAAGTTCCTTACAACTCGAATCCTTGTTTTACGGATGAACTCTATATAAGATAAAATTCTAAATATCCTAAAAGATAGAATTTCAAAATCCTGAAAAACATAAAGAACTATCTTCTTCTTCCTCTTAATTTGCCTTTTTTCATAAATCCTTCATAATGACGCATAACCAGGTGGGATTCGATTTGCTGCAGAGTATCGAGGGCAACACCCACTATTATGATCAAGCCTGTTCCGCCAAAATAGAAAGGCAGGTTGAACCATTTAGACATGAATTCCGGAAGAACAGCAACAAAAGCAAAAAAGATCGCTCCCGGAAGTGTTATGCGCAATAACACATTATTGATATATTCTGCGGTTCTTTTCCCCGGTTTCCTGCCCGGGATAAATCCGCCGTATTTTTTCATATTCTCAGCCATCTCGATCGGATTTAGCACCATTGCTGTATAAAAATAGGCAAAGAAAACAATCAAGCCGACATAAATAACAGTATATACAAATGCTCCGGGTGAAAGCATTTGCACAACCCCGTTCATAAAATCGCTGTCCTTGAAAAAAGTAGCGATCGTGCGCGGGAACATCAGGATCGATGATGCAAAAATGATCGGTATCACACCGGCTGTGTTTACTTTCAGAGGAATATGGGTCGATTGCCCGCCGTAAATTTTCCTGCCGATGATCCTCTTTGCATACTGCACCGGGATCTTTCTTATCGCTTCCGTGATGAGAACGACCGAAGCAGTTACGAACACCATAATGACCAGCACAAAAACAGCATGGAAGATCGGCATTGCTCCAATCCTGACCATATTGAACATATTAATGAATCCCTGCGGATAACGGGCAATGATCCCGGCAAAAATGATCAAAGAAATTCCGTTTCCAATACCGCGCTCGGTTATCTGCTCGCCTAACCACATAATGAACATCACACCGGTTACCATCGTGATCACACTTGTTAGAATAAATAACGGACCGGGATGGGGAACAGCTCTTCCGCTGGCAGTTTCCAGACCTTGCAGGAAAAAACTGATCCCGATTGCCTGAAATGCAGCAACAACAACGGTTCCGTATCTCGTATATTGATTGATCTTTTTCTGACCTTCAGCTCCTTCCTTTTTTAATCTTTCAAAGAAAGGCAGGACACTGCCGAGAAGCTGGATAACGATCGAAGTTGTGATGTAAGGCATGATTCCCAAAGCAAAGACGGAAGCTCTTTGCAGGTTGCCCCCGACAAAAAGATCGAATAATCCGAACAGGTTTCCCGCACTTTTCCCGGGATCTAAAAATTCTTTCAGGATTTGAGCTTTGATCCCCGGCGTTGGAATGAAACTTCCGAAACGATAGATAATCAAGATCAAGCCTGTGAACAGGATCTTCTTCTTCAGATCCGGTATTTTAAAGATATTTGTGATGCTTTGTAACACCTAAATTACCTCCGCTGTACCGCCGAATTTTTCAATAGTTTCCTTCGCAGTTTTGGAGAAAGCATTTGCTTTTATAATTAATTTTTTATCAAATTTTTCGATTCCTTTCGCTAAAATCTTGACCGGAGCTTTTTCTCCGACTTTCGGTTTCCTGATCAAACTCATTTCTTCAAATTTTGTGATATCGAATTCTGTTCCTTCTATAGCCTGCAGCTTTCCTAAATTCAGAACCCGATAATTAAGCCGGAAAATGTTTTTAAATCCCCGTTTCGGAATTCGCCTTTGCAATGGCATTTGACCGCCTTCGAACCAGGCGGGAATATTTCCGCCGGAACGGGATTTCTGACCTTTATGTCCTTTTCCTGCTGTTTTTCCAAATCCGGTTCCATGACCTTTACCCAATCTTTTTTTATGTTTTTTTATTTTTGGTCTTTTAATATTATGAAGTTCCATTGAACTCTCCTCGATATAAAACTCTAAATCTATTCAACTGTCATTCTGTTTTTTTCTTTTCGGGAGTTACTGACTTTTCATCTTTTTTATCTTTTTTAACCGGTTTGGATTCTTTTTCTTTCACCGTTTTTTTCCCTGTTTCAGATTTCACCTTTTTTGGCTTTGGAGAAGGTTTCGTTTCTTTAGCAGTCTTTTTTTTACCTGTTCCGGGTTTTGATTTTTTTACTTTCCCGGTTTTTTTCTTAACCTCAGTTTTTCCAGGTTTTGCAGCAGGTTCTGTTTTTTTTACTGTCTTTTTTTTAATAGTTTCGGATTTTACTTTTTTCGTTTTGGACTTAACCGGTTTTGTTTTTGGAGTTTCCTTTTTTTCCTCGATTTTTGCTTCGATTTCTTCAACTTTAACGAGATGAGAAACTCTGTTTACCATTCCCCGGATAACCGGGTTATCATCATGGATCCTCGACCTGTCGATCTTACCGAGACCGAGAGCTACAATCGTTCTTTTCTGGTTTTTCTTCCTGCCGATCGTACTTCTGATCTGGGTTACTTTAAGCTTCATCAGGAACCTCCCGGCCTGTTAATTCTTCGATGCTTTTCCCTCTTAATTTTGCGACTTCGGAAATTGTCCTGAGTTTATGAAGACCATTGACAGTTGCCTTGACAACATTCGTCTGGGTATTTGAACCGAGTGATTTTGTCAGGATGTTCTCGACACCGGCTGCTTCCAGGATTGCCCGAGCAGGACCTCCGGCAATGACACCGGTTCCGGGGGAAGCAGGTTTCAACATGATCTTGCTAGCTCCGAACCTGCCGATTATCTCGTGCGGAATAGAACCGTTTACAATTGGAATGGTGAACATGCTTTTTCCTGCTTTTTCTTTTGCTTTTTTAATAGCATCCACAAGTTCATTTGCTTTACCGACCCCTACTCCGAGTTTTCCGTTTTTATCTCCAACCACGACCGTAGCATTAAAACTGAAATTTCTCCCGCCTTTAACTACTTTTGCTACCCGGTTGGTTGTGATGATCTTTTCAACTGCAAATAGCGGTTCGTTTTGTCGAAAACTACTTTTTCTTGCTTCCAAGCCTTTCCTCCCTAAAACTTCAAACCTGCTTTGCGAGCGCCATCGGCAAGGGCTTTCACCCTTCCATGATAGAGATAACCACCGCGGTCAAAACTTACTTCTGAAATTCCTTTGGCTGTTGCTTTCTCTCCAAGTTTAAGACCGACTTCAAAACTCTGTTCGACTTTCTTTTTTGATCTATCTATCTTGATCTCTTTCGATTTTGACGACATCGTTATCAAAGTATTTCCAAGCTCATCGTTTATTATTTGAGCAGCGATATTATTCAGACTTCTGAAAACAGATAGTCTGGGTCTTTCGGAAGTTCCAAATATTTTTTTCCTGACCGTTTTCCGTCGTTTCCGGCGAGCCAGGTATTTTTTTTTGGTTACTGCATTATTATCCATTTCTTTCTCCAAAATTAAGCCGAAGTCTTTCCGGGTTTGATCCTAACATACTCACCTTCATACCTGATACCCTTGCCTTTGAAATTTTCCGGTGGTCGGCAATGCCTGATCTCGGCTGCAAATTTCCCGACATCTTCTTTATGAATACTGTTTATCCTGATAATAGATTGGATTCCCAGTTTGCTCTTCTGAGACCTGGGAACGGCTTCCGCTGTGACCGTTAGACCTTCCGGTATTTCCAGCAGGATTTCGTGAGAATATCCAATATTAAGTTTTAACCAGATACCAACAACTTCTGCCGAATATCCTGTTCCAATAACCTGTAGAACTTTTTTATAACCTTCACTCACTCCGATTACCATATTGTTGATGAGAGAGCGCGTCAGACCATGCAGAGATTTCTGTTCCCTGGTATCATTTTTTCTGTTGATCTTAAGTAGATTTTCTTCCTGAACAACAGAAATTCCGGGTTTCAGGATATAATCGAGTTCCCCGTTTTTTCCTGAAACCTTAATTTTTTGATCAACGACGGTTACTTTCACACCAGCAGGCAAATTTACAGGAGTTTTTCCAATTCTTGACACGAGATCCTCCTACCAGACCTTACAGATATATTCTCCGCCGATCTTCTGCTTGCGTGCATCCCGATCGACCATCAAACCTCGATTTGTCGATAAAATAGCACAACCGGTATTATTATAGACCGATGGGATATTATGAGAATTAATATAGATGCGAAGACCGGGTTTGCTGACCCTTTCGATCCCCTGCAAAACCGATTCACCATTATTGGTATAACGAAGATTAATAAATATTTTTTTTCTGTATATTTTCTTCTCAGGGTCTCTATTGACAATTTCATAACTATTGATAAAATTTTCAGCAGCGAGTAATTTGACGACAGATTCGTTCAAATTACTGAAATTTATAGTAACTGTTTTATGTTTTACCCTGAAGGCATTCCTGATTTTTGTGATTGCATCGGCAATTGGATCTGAAACACTCATTTTATTCTCCTCTACCAACTTGCTTTTTTGACTCCGGGTATTTGACCTTCGGAGGCAAGTTTCCTAAAACAAATCCGGCATAATCCAAAATCGCGCATATAAGCTCTTGAACGGCCGCAAATCATACAACGAGAGTATTTTCTAACCTGGAATTTAGGTGTTCTCTTTTGTTTTACAACCCAAGATTTTTTTGCCAAAATAACTCTCCTTTTAATTATTTTTGAAAGGCATCCCGAGCGAGCGAAGAAGTTCCCTTCCTTCATCATCGGTTTTTGCCGTTGTTACTATCGAAATATTCATACCTCTGACAGCATCGATTTTATCATATTCGATTTCAGGAAAAACAGTTTGTTCGGTGATTCCCAGAGAATAATTTCCCCTGCCGTCGAATGATTTGGGCGAAATACCCCTGAAATCGCGGATACGGGGAATAACGATCGAGATCAATCTATCCAGAAATTCATACATTACCTGTCCACGCAGAATAACCTTGCATCCGATCGGCATTCCTTCTCTCAATTTAAAATTGGAAATCGATTTCTTAGCTTTGGTGATGATCGGTTTCCGACCCGTTATCTGAATCATATCTTTTACGGCATTGTCGAGAAGTGCTTTATTTTGAGTAGCAGCTCCGACTCCCATATTGACGGATATCTTTTCCAATTTCGGCACCATGTGAATATTTTTATAACCAAAATGCTTTGTTAAAGCGGGAATAGTTTCTTTTTTAAATCTATCCTTTAAACGACTCATTCCCAAACTCCTTTATAATTCATCACCGGTTTTTTTGCATACCCGAATGCGGTTTTTCCCGACCTGTTTGAAGACAGCTCTGGTTACATCTCCCAATTTTTCATTAAATAATTTTACATTGGAAACATGGATGGGAGCTTCTTTTTCAACGATTCCGCCCTGTTGATTCTGCTGGGACGGCCGGGTATGTTTTTTGATAAAATTCACTTTTTCAACGATCACATTATTATCTTTTGGGAAAGCTTTCAGAACTTTACCTTTAACACCTTTGTATTTACCGGCGAGAACTACGACAGTATCACCTTTTTTTATCCTCAAACTGTTTCTGTGAGGAAGCTGCATTTTTTCGTGAAAACTCAGCTTCTTACCTCTTCCTTTGCTTTTATCTTTTCCGGATTTTTGATAACCGACATGTCCGGATGTTTTCCTTTTTGTGCGTGTATCTTTTTGCTTCTTCTCCATTTTCTCAAACTCCTAAAGAACTTCCGGCGCCAAGGAGACAATCTTCATAAAATGATGTTCTCTTAATTCTCTGGCAACTGGTCCGAAAATACGAGTTGCTTTTGGTTCCCCTTTTTCATCTATCATAACCACGGCATTATCCTCGAAGCGAATATAAGAACCGTCTTTTCTTCTAACTTCCTTATGAGTGCGGATAATGACAGCTCTTTCGACAGAACCTTTTTTGATATTACTATTGGGAACGGCAGACTTTATAGCGACAACGATGATGTCACCGAGACTGGCATATTTTCGTTTAGTACCGCCCAAAACTTTGATGCATTGTGCTTTTTTGGCACCTGAATTATCTGCCACATTCAACATTGTTTGTACCTGGATCATTTCAGGCTCCTTATTTTCTTCTTTCGATTACCTGGTCGAGAGTCCATCTCTTATCTTTGCTGAGAGGTCTGCTTTCCCGGATGCGGACAACATCGCCTGTTCGGCATTCGTTCTTTTCATCATGCGCTTTAAATTTTTTATGTCTTCTCACGATCTTTTTGTAGAGCGGGTGTTTGAACTGCCGCTGCACTCTGACCACGATCGTTTTCTCCATTTTATCGCTGACCACGATTCCTGTTTTTGTAACTTTTCTTCCGATAGCCATTCATACCTCTTATGCTGAAGATCCGCTCTTCTGTCTTTCTGTTAACAAGGTCTTGATCCTGGCAATATCCCGCCGAACATTTTTGATCCGTAGAGGATTTTCCAGCCTGTTCATCGCTTTTTGAAACCTTAAATTAAACAATTCTTCTTTGGAATCTTCATACTTTTGCTGAACTTCATCGTTCGTTAATTCCCGGAGTTCCATCATTTTCATATCTCGATTCCTTCTCTGCAAATTATTTTAGTCTGCACAGGTAATTTATGACCGACAAGCCTGGCTGCTTCTTTGGCAACATCCGGTTCTACTCCCTCGAATTCAAACATGATCCTGCCGGGTTTGACTACCGCAACCCAGTATTCGGGAGCACCTTTACCTTTTCCCATACGGGTTTCAGCAGGTTTTTTGGTGATCGGTTTATCCGGGAAGATTCTGATCCATAGTTTTCCTTGTCTCTTCATCGTTCGAGTGATAGCAACACGAGCAGATTCAATTTGACGACTTGTTATCCAACCAGCATCGAGGGTGATGATAGCATAATCCCCAAAACTAATCGAACTGCCCTTATAAGCCAAACCTCTTCTACGACCTTTTTGCTTTTTTCTATATTTAACTTTCTTGGGAGCTAACATCTATTCTTTCTCCTTATTTTAAGATATCACCTTTGTAAATCCAGATTTTGATTCCAATGATCCCATAAGTTGTGGTAACTTCAGTAAGTTTGTAATCGATATCAGCCCTAAGAGTATGAAGCGGAGTTCTACCTTCATGATATCTTTCGGTGCGAGCCATTTCTGCTCCTCCCAATCTGCCCGAACATTGAACTTTTATGCCTTGAGCTCCGTTCCGGATAGCATTTCGTAAGGCAAATTTCATTGCTCTCCTAAAAGAAACCCTCTTTTTGAGTTGTCTGCCGATTTCCTGTCCGACCAGGGAAGCATCCAGCCAGAGATTTTTAATTTCCTGGACATTTACGAAAACATTCAAAGGTGAAGTTCTTGTTTTATTGACGAGGATCGATAACTCGTTCCTGATCTTTTCAATTTCCGCACCTTTTCTGCCGATGACCTGTCCCGGTCTGGCAGTATGAATATCAACCGATACTGATTTAGTTTTCCGGGAAATGACAACATTTGAGATCATTGCGTCATGCAGCCGATTTCGGACATATTTTTTTATTTTCAGATCTTCATGAAAATTGCTAATATATTCATCTTTGGTTGCAAACCAGATGGATTCATAATCTTTATTAACTCCGAGCCGGTAACCTATTGGATTAACTTTTTGTCCCAAAGTTTTCCTCCTTATTCCTTACCCATGATCTCGAGGGTTATATGGCATGTTCTTCTTCTGATAACTGTTGCTCTACCATGAGCTCGAGGTCTGTGTCTTTTCATAATGGGACCATCATCGGCAAAAACTTTGCTGACAACCATATTATCTATGTCTGCCTTTCCTTCTTTTACTGTTACATTCGCAATTGCAGAATTAAGGAGTTTGGCAACATTTGTGGCGACTCTTTTCTTTGAGAAAAGCAATATATTTTGAGCTTCAGGTACGGATTTGCCGCGGATCAAATCTAATACTAATCTTGCTTTCCGTGCCGAACCTCTCAAATTTCGTACTCGGGCTATTGCTTCCATTACTTCTGCTCCCTTTTAATTTTCAGTAATTATTTTTTTACTTTATGACCACGATATGTTCGGGTTGGAGAAAATTCTCCTAATTTATGACCCACCATGTTTTCTGAGATATAAACCGGTACAAATTTTCGTCCGTTATGAACGGCAAATGTATGTTCCACGAATTTAGGAATAATTGTTGATCTGCGAGACCAGGTTTTGATAACCTGCTTCTTGTTTTGAGCATTTAGTTCATCCACTTTTTTTTCCAGATGTTTATCGACAAAGGGTCCTTTTTTGATCGAACGAGCCATATTTCACCTTTTACTTCTTTTTAGATTTAATGATGTATTTATCTGAATATTTGTGCTTTTTCCTGGTTTTTCCGCCTTTTGCCAGGACTCCCCAGGGAGAAACAGGATGTCCGCCACCGGAAGTTTTAGCTTCTCCTCCTCCCATTGGATGGTCAACAGGATTCATAGCAACTCCGCGCACAGTTGGACGAAATCCCATCCATCTTTTACGACCTGCTTTCCCGATCACGAGCGAATTATGTTCGACATTACCCACCTGCCCGATCGTGGCATAACATTCTTTCCTGATGAAATGGACATGATTGGAAGGCATCCTGATGTGAACATAACCGCCTTCTTTGGCAACGAGTTGTCCATAAGTTCCGGCACTTCTGGCAAGTTGTCCGCCTTTTCCTGCTTTGAATTCGATATTATGGATGGTTGTTCCCATCGGGATATTTGACAAGGGAAGAGCATTTCCAACTTTGATCTCAACCTTCTCTCCAGAACTGACTGTATCTCCGACCTTTAATCCGAGAGGTGCAAGGATATATCTTTTTTCTCCATCGATATAATACAAAAGAGCGATACGAGCGCTTCTGTTAGGATCGTATTCGATCGCGGCTACTTTTGCCGGGAAATCATGTTTGTTTCTTTTGAAATCGATGATGCGATAATGTCTTTTATGACCTCCACCACGATGTCTGCAGGTAATGCGACCATGATGATTTCTTCCTGCTTTTTTAGGAAGAGGTTTGAGTAGAGATTTTTCAGGTTCGTTTTTGGTGATCTCCTCAAAAGTGAAACCTGTTTTGAATCTCATGGTCGGAGTAATTGGTTTGTATTTTTTAATTCCCATCTCGATGCTCCCTTGGTCTCTATTCGAAATCGGCTATTTTTTCACCCTGTTTGAGTTTGATGATCGCTTTTTTCCAATCTGCTCTTTTGCCGGAATAACGACCCATTCTCTTGATTTTTCCTCTTTGCCTGATCGTGTTCACGGAAAGAACATTTACATTAAATATTTTTTCGACTGCTTTTTTTATCTCTATTTTGTTCGCATTGATGCTGACTCTGAAAGTATAGCTGTTATTGATATTGTTCAAAGCAGTAGTCTTTTCCGTCATCATCGGAGCGATAATTATTTCTCTTTCGTGCCGCATTATGAAAATACCTCCACGATCTTTTTAAGAGCATCTTCGGTCATTATCAGATGATTACATTTGAGGATTTCATAGGCAAAAATCGAATCGGCTTTATCCAGACTGGTATAAGGCAGATTACTAAAGGATTGGATCAATTTGTGGTCATTGCCGTCGATAAGAAGAAGTTTTTTGCTTTTTTCTGGAGATATTTTTGCTAAAAGTTCTTTTGCCGATTTAGTGTTTGGTTTATCGAATGCGAGTGATTCGAGAATTACGACCTGATTATTTTTTGCTCTTTCCGTTAGAGCAAGTTTCAAAGCCAACCTCTTTTTCTTTTTGGGAATGTGTTTATACCAACTTTTAGGTTTAGGACCGAAAGCTCGACCTCCTCCGACTCTGAGCGGAGTTCGAAGATTACCGGGACGGGCATTTCCTGTACCTTTTTGTCTGAATAATTTTCTGCCGCTGCCATGAGCTTCCGCCCGTGTTTGCACCGCAGCAGTTCCCTGACGTTGATTAGATAAATACATATTTAATACTTCATATAATAACGCATCGGGATTTTTCGTTTCGACTGCGAAAAGTGATTCCGGCAAAGTAATTTTTCCTATTTCTTCGCCTTGCGCAGAATATTTGATTGCTTCCAACATTTCCATAACTCCCAATTACAGTTCTTTCCTGAGCAGAACTAAGCTGTTTCTATGACCGGGAACAGCGCCTTTAATAAAAACAAGATTTTTCTCGACATCGACCTTAACGACTTTCATATTCAGGACAGTAGATCTTATGTTACCCATTTGCCCCGGCAGTTTTTTACCTTTGAAAACACGGGCAGGAGTTGCACACTGACCGATCGCTCCAGGACCTCGAAATGATTCATGAACACCGTGAGTTGCCTTGAAACCATGGAATCCATGTCTTTTCATAACTCCGGCAAAACCCCTGCCCTTCGATGTTCCCGTAACTTTGAGCATTTCATTTTCTATGAACATTCCGACATCAAAGATCTCGCCTTCTTCGATATCTTTATAGACTCTCAACCGGAATTCTCTTAAATACCGATATAGATTGCTTTTATGTTTTTTTAAATGTCCGATCTGAGGTTTGTTCAATTTCTTTTCATCTATCTCTTCAAAACCGAGTTGAACAGAATCATAGCCGTGTTTAGCAGCAGTTTTACGATGTATGACCTGGCACGGACCTGCTTGAATAACAGTAACTGGAATTGCTTTTCCGTTTTTACCGAAGATTTGTGTCATCCCGAGTTTCTTACCGATTAAACCTATCATAACAAACTCCTTTAAGCCTTTATCTCCACATGAACACCTGCCGGAAGACTGAGTTTCTTTAATGCTCCTGTAGTCTGCGGTGTCGGATTAACAATATCGACCAGGCGTTTATGAACTAACATTTCAAATTGGTCTTGTGCTTTTTTATCGACATGGGGAGATCTTAAAACCGTATATAAGGTTCTTTCCGTAGGAAGAGGGATCGGACCGACTATCTTGGCTCCGGTATTTCGCGTGTTTTTAATGATCTCTGCTACGGATTTATCCAATAGACGGAAATCATAAGCTTTTAATTTTATCCTGATCCTGTTGTCTGTTTCTTTTTTTGACACTATGTCCTCCGGATCTATTCGATAATCTCGCTGACAACACCAGCCCCGATCGTGCGTCCGCCTTCTCGGATTGCATAACGCAGACCTTTTTCCATAGCGATCGGTGTGATCAATTCTGCTGAAATAGTAACATTATCACCAGGCATGACCATCTCGACTCCATCGGGTAAAGTCAATGATCCGGTAACATCGGTCGTCCGGAAATAGAATTGAGGTCGATAGCCGCTGAAGAAAGGTTTATGCCTTCCGCCTTCGTCTTTGGTCAGAATATAGGTCTCACCTCTGAATTTAGTGTGTGGTGTGATCGATTTCGGTTTTGCCAGTACCATACCGCGTTCGACTTCATCTTTTGCCATACCGCGCAGAAGTATCCCGACATTATCGCCTGCCTGTCCCTGATCGAGGATCTTACGGAACATCTCTACTCCGGTACAGGTCGTTTCTTTGGTCTCTTTGATCCCGACTCTTTCTATTTTCTCTCCAACCTTGATCACTCCTCTTTCGATCCTGCCTGTCGCCACCGTTCCTCGACCGGAAATGGAAAAAATATCTTCGACCGGCATCAGGAAAGGTTTCTCCGTATCGCGCTCCGGAAGCGGAATATAAGAATCTACTTCTTTCATCAAAGCGATTACTTGAGCTTCTCCTTCCGCATCTCCGTTCAGAGCCTTCAGAGCAGAACCGGTTACGATCGGAATATCGTCTCCCGGAAATTCATACTCGGTCAATAATTCCCTGACTTCCAGTTCGACCAGTTCCAGGAGTTCTTCATCATCGACCAGGTCTGCTTTGTTCAGGAAAACGACCATTGCCGGAACTCCAACCTGACGGGCAAGAAGGATATGCTCCCGCGTTTGCGGCATTGGTCCGTCCGCTGCGGAAACGACCAGGATCGCGCCATCCATTTGAGCAGCTCCGGTGATCATGTTCTTAACATAATCCGCATGTCCGGGACAATCGACATGAGCATAATGCCGATTCTCAGTTTCGTATTCGACATGAGCCGTGGCGATCGTGATCCCTCTTTCTTTTTCTTCGGGAGCATTATCGATGCTGTCGAAAGAACGAAAATCCGCATCTCCGGTTTTGCTCAAGAAAAGTGTGATCGCTGCCGTCAGTGTCGTCTTGCCATGGTCAACATGACCGATCGTTCCAATATTAACATGTGGCTTGGTTCTCTCAAATTTTGCCTTAGCCATCTTTTACCTCCTAATAAAAAGACCAAAAACCTTTGTAAGGTTTCATTTTACAGTAGCTTATGGATTTACTACCCTCACAATATTCGATAGGTTGCTCAAAATTATTTTTTCTGTTCAGCTGTCAATTCTTTTTTATTTTTTTGTATTTTTTTTATTTTTAGGAAGTTAGCATTGAGTGGACTACACTCAAATATATTAAAAAAAGACAGTTGATGTTTAGAGACAAAAGAACTTCCTTTTCATCAAAAATTTCCTTATTAAAATCCCACAAATATGATTTAAGTCCGATAAATAATATCGAACATAAAAAATAACAACATCCAAAAGATTTAATCGAAAATAATTTTTACTTTACAAAACAACTTTAAAATATTTTGCTACCCGCATGAATATTGTTATTTTATAGTATTATGATTTTTAATTATTTCGGAAAATAATTAAAGAGGAAAAATGGGTAAACAGCAAGTCTTAATGTTGATCTTAAGTGTAATCATTATCGGACTCGCGGTTACTACAGGTTTAATGGCTTTTCGGCAGCATATAGTGAATGCCAACAGGCGGGCGATTATATGCGATATGAATTTTTGTGCTTCCTTAGCAATTACATATTATAAAACTCCTGAAAATTTAGGTGGCGGAAACGGCAGGTGGTATAAGAACCAATTAATGAGATATATCAGCTTTCCTACAACTCCAAACGGCAAAAGACTTGTAACTGAAAACGGACAGATAAAAATTAAAGTGAAAAATCAAGGGCAGAAACTTATTGTTATCGGTTTTGGAAATGAGATTGCACTGGACGAAGAAAAGGGGGTAAAAGCAAGATTAGTGCTGAGAGGACCTGACGCTGAACCAAGATTAGTATTTATAAATTAACTTCCAACTTTTTTATTTAAGTTTCATAACCATAGTTTTTGAAATTCTTTTAGTTTGATCGGCAAAATTTTATATTCCAAAATATCTTCAATTGAATTTTAATTAATTCCTGCGATCAGAGTATTTTTGATGTTAAAATCCAATTAGAGAAAGATAAATCCAAACAAATATTTGGACAAATATATTTTCATCTTTTGTTATTTGATACTATTGTATAAAAATCATCTTTTTCAGCAAACTTTGTGAAACGGTTTCGAGCTTATAAAAATATAACCCGGCAGCGACCATCCGCTGTTTATCATCTTTTCCATCCCAAACAATTAAATGTTCTCCATTTTCCTTTATTCCTTTTTCCAGGGTCCTGACCTTCTGACCTTTGAGATTATAGATCGTCAATTCCACTTCTGTTTGTTCGGGAAGGTAAAAACTGATAATGGTATTTTTATGGAAAGGATTAGGATAAGCGGAGATGGAAATAATATCGAGTTCGATTTCTCCGGGATCTACTTGCGTCGGTTCTGCAAACGGTAACGGATAATAATAACTAACAAAATCCTTGTTTTCTATTTCATTGTAATGATAAGAAATAATACGTCCCCGTTCACCGAAATTTAAATCTTCGGGGACATTAAAATCTAAGAAAAAATTTCCATCAATCATTAAATTCAAACCAATTAAGAAGGGATATCCGATCTTTGTATAATCGACTTCATAGAATTGATCATCGAGACTATTCTCATAATGAATATCAAGTTCGGATCCGTATATATGAGTTTCGGCTAAACCTAAAGTTATTCCATTCCCTGATTGAATATAGATTTCAACATTATCTCCAGCATAAAGAGTATCGGGATTTCCGGTTATCGTGATCGTACTAGCGGATAGCGGCGGATTGATGAACATTAACTGGTCACCAAGAATATTGTATTTCTTGCTATTAGAAATCGCTGCTCCTGAATTTAATTTTGCATCGAGAAGTCCGGTTCCTAAGTTCATCCTTTCATTTATGATATTAACATAAAAACTTCTGAATAGAGTGTTATTAGCATTTGCTCCGCAAGATACGGTCGCTGAAATCGAAGCTATCGAGCCACCATTTTCGTAAAAAAGTAATTGTTCAGCCATACAATCAAATTCTGGGTCGGAATAGTTTCCAACCTTACTCGATGCGGTTGTGAACAGGAAAAGATGTTCAGGATTATTGAGCAGGGATAAATGTTCCGATGATAAAAAATAATTTTCACCACCTAAAACAAACTCGCTTCCGTGTCCGATATAATGCCAGATGAACACACCATCATTTAGTTTTTCCAATAAATCTGCTGTTGCATCCGGTTTATATCCGTATTGATCAAACCCATATTCTATTCCAAGAACTTTATCTACATAAACAGCCTTGCTTATTATTTCACCTGTTTCTTGAGCTTGCCAGGTATGGTTCAAACCCGAACCGGGAGATGTTCCTTCTAAATGACCGCCATGATACTCATCATCAGCCAGGGTGAGCATTGTATCTCTCCACCAGCCTATAGTTGGTTCTTCAATATATTGGAACATTCTGTCGATGTAAAAATCCAATTGTTCCGTATTCTGAGCCGGAATCCTGCCGATCGGAATATCGGGATAATTATCATCATCGAGATCGACAAAACCATCATCAGTTATATAATTTCCTGTGTCGAAAACCATGATCCGGTTCTTATCGATTTCCAGTTCCCACTGATCGGTACCGCTGCCAACTAATAGAACCGAATTTTCCGACCAGGTTTCGGGATTTGGAAAACAGGATTGGATAAAATCTTTGATCCCTTCCTGCGATTCTTCAAATAGATCGAAGATGTCCTGCTGGTCGATAACAGTTCTTTCGATCCCGAAATGATCCTGGTAAAAATCTGCTATTTCGTTTGCCTGCGGGATGAATTCGGAAGGTGCAATGATCAGATGATCGATGGCAGATAAAGGATTTACCAGAATTAACGGGATGAGAATAAACATTAATTTTTTCATAGTTCGCTCCTCTTTTGAAATTTGGTAAATATAAAAAATCGAGGTAAAAATATTCAAAATCTATTAATGAGGACTTTTTGAAAAAGGAGAGTTTTTCTGTCAATTTTTTTTCACTATCAGAATGATTGTGTTACTTTTAAATGCATAAATCTTTTATCCGTGTTTACCTCGTTAGATAATATGTACCGAAGTAAATGATGATAAATGAATAATCTATCTAACGGGGTGAATCTGTGAAATCCGTGAGCAAAATTGTCTCTTTTAAACCGCCATAAACCACTTCCCGATATGATCATAGATCTCGATAGTAGTTGCCGGGATGATAGTTTTTGCCGGCACGGTTTCCTTAAAATATTTCCCGTAAAATTTAGTGAGGATGCGATTATCGAGAACCAGCACCAGACCTTTGTCGGTTTTATTGCGGATCAGACGACCGAAACCCTGACGATATTTTAATAATGCATTGGGCAGCATATAATGCATGAACGAATCTTTTCCTTCGCTCCTCAATTTTTCCAAATACGCTTCCGTGATCGGCTCGGTCGGAACCAGGAACGGCAGTTTATACAGGATCAATAACGAGAGAGATTCTCCCGGTACATCGATCCCTTCCCAGAATGAATTCGTTCCCAAAAGCACGGCACTTTTGTTCAGTTTAAATTCTTTCAGCATCGCGGTTCTGCCGATACCTTTTCCCTGCGTAAGAAGTTGGATATCTTCTTTATAAAAAGTTTCGCTGATCTCCTCGTAAACTTTATTCAGATCTTTGTAGGAAGTAAACAGCACCATAGTTCCGGTTTTGGATATTTCCACACTTTTCTTGATCAGTTCAATACTTTGAGCAGAGAAGAAACGGTCTCGCGGTTCGGGTAGAAAACCGGAAACCAAAACGATTGCCTGTTTATCAAAATCAAAAGGAGAGGGAACGATCTTTTCCTGCACAAAATCTTTGTCCAACAGATCCAATCCCATCCTATTGGCGTAGTATTTGAATTTTCCGCGAATAGCGATCGTTGCCGAAGTGAAGACAATCGATTTTACCTTTTTATAAAGAAGATCGTTCATCAGTTGATTAACATTGAGCGGAGCATAATTCAAGATGCCGTTGGGATATTTATCATCCGCAACTCTAAAATTTTCCAACCAATATGCAAAGTCCTTAAATTCCGGGTTATAAAGTTGATGGAAATTGTCGTTGAATTCACCTAATCTTTTGAGAACTCCATCGACATTATCCAGGTTCGTAATATAATTTTTGAAAACCTTGCTGCTGATAGTGGAAAGCGATTCCCGAATTGCCATCATCACTTTATTGATCTCTTTCCAGAACTCGATGAACTCGCTCAAATAACTGTTTATAAAGGGAAAATCTTCCGTTGACTTGATCCTCAATTTACCATATCTTCCCTGCTTTTCTACAACTTCCCCGATTTTTTTAAAAAGTTCGGAAAAGATGTATTTCCTTCTTTCCAAAAGATCTATCGCTTCTTGAGATTTCGTGATCAGAAAATCCTTTTTCGCTTTTTCGACGGCACTTCCGGTCGTATCTGCTTTCAGTTTGGGTAGAACTCCGGTCTGGAATTTTTTACGGGTTGCGAACATGGAGGAAAAGAAATTATTTATATCTGCATAAGAGAGACTCAAACCGAGTTCGGCAGGAGCTATATGCGGCAGGTTGTGGGCTTCGTCGATGAGCAAATTTTTATATTCTCCCAGCACCGCATTTTTGCTTTTCATATCGTTCAAAAGCAGGTGATGATTGATGATGACCAGGTTGGAATCTTCTGCTTTTCTGCGGATATCCATCAAATAACATTTCCTGAAAAAAGAGCATTTTTTGCCCTGGCAGAAATGACGGTCTGCCGAAAGTTTTTTCCAGATGCTGTTATCTCTTTTCAGGTTGAAAGAAGTATTTTCAGAGATTTCACCTGTTTTAGTGAATTCTTTCCAGACGATCAAATTCATAAAACCTTTGGCTTCATAAGGAGAGAAATGTTTTTCAAATTCGAGTGAAGATTCCGCCCATTTTTTCTCGCAGATGTAATTGCTTCTGCCTTTCAGGAGAGTTGCTGTGAACGGAACTTCGACGCAGTTTTCAACGGTGGGAATGTCTTTATAAAAAAGTTGCTCCTGCAGATTTTTCGTATTCGTGGAAATGATGATCTTTGTATTTTTTTTATGGGAATGCTTGATCGCCGGGATCAAATATGCCAGGGTTTTTCCGATTCCGGTTCCGGCTTCGACCAACAGATATTCTTCTTCCCGGAAATTATGCAAAACTGCTCTCGACATCTCGATCTGACCCTCGCGGATCTCGTAATTCTCAAATTTCTGCGAGAACAGGCCCTTAGCTTCGAATACTTCCGAAATGGTCGGATCGACAACTTTTTCCGGTTTATGTTCGATGAAATTCCGGTTATGGAAATCGATCTTTGGTTCTTGTTTGGAAAGTAATGCATATTTATTTTGATGAGCAACAACCTGCTGCAGGAAATAATCCAGGTTCGTGTTCAGGATAGACATCAGTGAAATTTCCAGCAAGCGGTAATTCAGTTTTACCGAAATGTTCTGAGTGATAAATTCCAGTAATTTGAGAAAGACCTGTCCGGTTGCTTCTGCATCGAAGATAGCACGATGAGCATTTTCCAATTCGATCCTGAAATATTCGGTAACAGTTCCCAGTTTATGATTGAAGATAAAAGGCAGGTAAATTTTACTGATCTCGACCGTATCGAAAATCCTGTTTTCCAGTTTGAAAGAGCCGATTTCCTTTAATTTCGAATTAATAAATCCAATATCGAAATCCGCATTATGACAGATAAGAATGTCATCTCCGATAAATTTCCGTAATTTCTGCAAAGCATCCTTGAGCGTCGTTCCGGAAGCTAATTGCTCATCCGTGATGTGCGTCAATTGTTTGATAAATTGCGGAACTTCTCTTTTTGGCTTGATAAAAAGCGAGAATTTATCTTCCGGATTTCCTTCCAAATAACGAACCGCTCCGATCTCGATGATCTCATTTTCTTTGAAATCGAAACCTGTCGTTTCAAGATCGACGACGACAAAATTAAAAAGGTTTTTCATGTTTTCCATATTATCAATTTATCCACGAATTACACTAATTTCACGAAATGTCATTATTTGTTTTTACTTTTATTCTACTTTTATTACTTGTTCCTACGCTCCTCAGCCTGTGTGAAAACTGTTTTTATGGGCAAATTTAACAAAATGTCATACTGAACGTAGTCGAAGGATTTTGTTTTAATTTCTTGCTATGCAAAGAATTGTGAGTCATCGACTACGCTCAGACGGACAATCTTTTTCCCAATAAGTTGTGTTTTCACATATCCTGTCCTGTGTAGGAACGAGTATTTAAAAGGAACAAACAAGACTGTTTGGTTTTACATTTTTCGTGTCTTTTCGTGTGTTTCGCGGGTATATCATTTCTCCAATTTATATCTCTGTATTTTCTTGATCAATCCCTGCCTGCTCAGACCGAGTTTTTTAGCAGCCTGTGTTTGATTCCAACCGGTTTCATCCAGGACATTGATGATCATCTGTTTTTCCAGGTTTTCGACAGCATCTTTCAGGGAGTTATTATTATTAAGAGTGAAATTTTCTGGTTCATAATTATAGTTCAAAATTTCTTTTAGAAGATCAGTAGTATTGATTAAAGTATTATTATCAACTAATGTAACAATCCTTTCTATCTCATTTTCTAATTGTACAACATTTCCTGGCCAGTAATAATTTTCAAGATATTTCATTACCTCATCTGTAATTCCAATTATTTTTTTGCCTATTTTTTTTGTATGTTTTTCAAGAAAATGAATAGATAATAATGGAATATCCGATATTCTTTCTTTTAGAGAAGGAATATCAATCTTAACAACATTAAGACGATAAAATAAGTCAGGAAGGAACTTATTGTTTTGCATTTCTTCTTTCAATGATCTTGTCGTTGAGCATATTATTCTAATGTTAACTTTTTCTTTTTTATTGTTTTCTTTAACAATAATTCTATCTTGAATAAATTTCAATAATTTAACTTGAGTTGTAGGTTTAATATTAGTAATTTCGTTAAGAAATAATGTCCCACCTTCTGCAATTTCAAATAGACTTTGTTTGCCTTGCTTTATCCCAAAAAATGAATTTTCGTCATAACCGAAAAGTTCGCCTTCAAGAATAGAAGCTTGAATATCTCCGCAATATTGAGAAACAAATTTATTATTTTTTCGATTACTATTAAAATGGATTTTTCGAGCTATTAACTCTTTCTCTGTTCCAATTGGACCTTCAATAAGAACTGTCGTTGGTGTATCCTTTATCCTTTCTATTGTATTATTTATTTTTTGAATTTTTTCGCTTGTACCAATAATGTAAGCATAATTTCTTTGAGCATCAAGTTCTTTTTTTAAGACGTCATATTTTTTTTGAATATTGAATATTAAAACATTTTCAATATTTATCATGATTTGATTGCATAAAGCACTAACAATATGAAATAATTGATCAGATAAATAATCATTAATAAACAAACATACAACTCCTTTGCAAATATTTCGGATATTTAATGGAAAAGACACAATGTAATTATAATCAGAAAATAAACCATTTTGGTTCAAAACCTGAATTTTATTTTCTTCGTAAGTTTTTTTTACTATTCCAAGTATATTGTTAAAACAATTCTCGTCTGTAGAAATATTATTAACTATTACATGCTTCCAATGGTTTATATAATTCGGATCATAATATAGACAAAGAATTCCTCCTTTAGCATTAATGAAATCAACCAAATTGTTTATGGTAGTATCTAATAAAACATTAAAGTCTGATGTATCATGTATGCTTTCGATTATTTGATAAAATTTATTATAAAGATTCGAATCAATCATATTTTTTATCGTTCCCAATACCCTGATTATGAATGTAATTATTTATCAAAAAGATCCTACTTGTGAACGGAAACAAACAAGATTGTTTGTTTTACATTTTTCGTGCAATTCGTGCAATTCGTGGATGAATCATCTCTCAAGTCTGTATCTCTGGATTTTCTTGATCAATCCCTGCCTGCTCAGACCGAGTTTTTTAGCAGCCTGTGTTTGATTCCAACCGGTTTTTTCCAGGACATTGATGATCATCTGTTTTTCCAGGTTTTCGACTGCGTCCTTCAAAGATTTAGTTTCCAACAGATGGATCGTTTCGGAAATTTCCTGGAAATGAAATATCTCTCCCGAAAGGTCGGAAGGTCGGATAAACGAGTCATTTTCAGCAAGAGTTACAGCTCTTTCGATCTCGTTTTCCAGTTGTCTGATATTTCCGGGCCATTCGTAATTTATCATATATTTTAGAGCTTCATCAGTAATTCCATTCACGCTTTTCCCGACCTTTTTATTATATTTATCGAGGAAGTGAATTGCCAGCAGCGGAATATCGGATCTTCTTTCATTCAGGGATGGAACTTCGATCCTGATGACATTCAAACGATAAAAAAGATCGAGCCGGAAATCTCCATGATCGACTTTTTCCTTGAGCGAAACATTAGTTGCACAAATTACTCTCACATCGACTTTTTCGGTTCTGGTCGAGCCTACTCTTTTAATTTCGCCTTCCTGCAAGAAACGAAGTAACTTTGCTTGAGTAGAAAGACTGATATCTGCGATTTCGTCCAAAAAGAAAGTTCCCCCGTTAGCGATCTCAAAAAGTCCTTTTTTATCGTGCGTTGCTCCGGTAAAGGAACCTTTAACATGCCCGAAAAGTTCGCTTTCCAAAAGGGTTTCCGGCAATGCTCCGCAGTATTGAGCCACGAATTTCTTATTCCTGCGATTGCTGTTGTAATGTATAGCGCGTGCGATCAATTCTTTCCCGGTTCCGCTCGGACCCTCCAATAAAATCGTAGTTGGAGTATCTTTGATCTTCTCGATAATACGAAAAATATTCTGGATCTTTTCACTTTTCCCGATAATGTTTGAGAAGCTGGTTTTGGCAGCCAGTTCTTCCCTGATCACTTCGTGTGATTTCTGCAGGCTGGTATAGGAAATATTCTCGACAATTACTATTATCTGGTTACACAAAGCGCTCAGCAGATTGATCTTTTTTTCCGTAAAATAATAAGTATCGTGCTTAGTGAATAGGCAGATAACGCCTTTTTTCTCATTCCTGATGCTCAAAGGAAAAGAAATGATATTATTGTATTCGGGAGCGAAATGCGGTTGTTTGAAATTTTGCGACTCGTTTTGATCAAAGGTCTCCATGATAATATTTATCATATTTTCGAAATCTTTATCTTCATTGGAGAAATTGTTCAGGATCATGTATTCCCAGTAATCTTTTACGAGTTGATTATGATAAAGACAGAAAATCCCGCCGTCTGCATCTGCAAAATCAACCAGCTTATCAAGGGCAGTTTCAATCAGAATATCAAAATCAGTGATCTCGTTCAGATTTTGCGTGATGTCATAAAAATTGCTCAACAATGTTTCCTGGTGTTTGGATTCCTTTAATTCAACTGCATATTTCTTGTTGATCTTCTGGATGAGAATATCGTTTTTTTCCAGGAATTTGATAGCACCGTACTTTTTTACGATCTTCTTATTTTCATTCAGGATTTGCAGCGATTGTTCCCAATCTTCTTTTTCAAATAAAAGGGATGCATACTCATAATTTGCCAGAGCGAGGTCAAAATTATTTTTGGTGCTGGCAAATTTTTCGATGGCAGATTTGAGGATTTTCAGAGCCTTTTCCGGATCCTTCTTTTCCAGGAATGACTGTAAATAATAACACTTCCCGATTTGGTAATCATCATCCATTTCTTCCGCAATTTTCAGAGCTGCATCGAGATAATAATTCGCACTTTCCAGATTTCTCGTCTGCAGGAAATAAAAAGCCTGTTTCAAAGAACCTTCTATTATTTCTTTTTTAACATTCAAACCGTTGAAAAAATCGTAACTTTCTACGATATATTTGTATGCTTCCTTAAATTTATGCTGGTAAGTTAAAACACTTCCCAAATTGCCGTAAAGTTCTGCTTTCAGGAAATCGTCGGAAAGTTGTGGCAGCAGTTCCAATCCGTGAGAATAAAATTCGAAAGCGAGGTTATATTCACCTCTTTTTTCGTATAATTCCCCGATATTATTATAGGACTGACATAAACCTTCGGAGAAATTATTTTCTTGAGATTTTTTGATTGCACTTTCATAATAATCGATGGCTTTTATCCAATCGCCTGATTTGAAGTAAAGAACACCAAGATTATTAAGAGCAGCAATAACATTTCGGTATATTTTGAATTTGATAGAAATTTCCAGGGCTTCATTGAAATAATCTGCAGATTCTTTATATTTCGCATTATCCATATATGTAACGCCGATATTATGCAGAATTTCCGCGATATTATTCCTGTCCCCGAGAAGTTTTTTAATTTCCAGAGCTTGTTTCAGATATTGCAGGGATTTCTTATAATCACCTTTTTCTTCATATAAATACCCTAAATTATTGTAACAAATGCAAATCCCATCCAGGTTGTATTTTTTCTTTTCAAATTTTAGGCTTTTATTATAAAGAGTTTCGGCATTTTTCCATTCTCCCTGCTGAATGGCTAATCCGGCCAGGTTGTTATAAATAGCAGCCAGACCCGAGATATTTTCGGCATTTTTGTATAACTTTTCCGCTTCGATAAATTCCGATTCCGATTTTTGCCATTCATTGGAATGATAAAAGATCAATCCTTTCTGTTTTTTTGTATCTCCCTGCATTTGCATTCTTTTTTTACGATCATCAAGGAGGACTGTTATTTGATATGCTTCATCGATGGTTTTGAGTGCTTTCACGAATTCTTCCAGATCGATCAGGATCATGCACTTCAGTAAGATCAATTTCCATTTCCAGTAATTGTCGATTGTTTTTGGTGAATATTTTTTAATGATCTCCAGGGCAAAAGTCGGAGAATTGGTCGTTACCAGGTTTTCTGCCAGATGATAGACGATATCTTCAGCAGGTAAGGAATTTTCCAATGTCAATTTCAAGGCATTTCGAAAATTATCGGTAGATTCTTCAGTACGGTTCAGTTTTTTATTGATGATACCGAAGTTTTTCAAAATCGTGATTTTTTCATGATTTTCTTTTTTTTCTTCTAACAGATGCAAATAGATTTCCCTTAGTGATTCGTAATCTTTCAACTTGAGCAGGTAATTTATTATTTTTTCATATTTTTTCAGGTCACATTTCCGAAAAAAATAACAATAATATTCCTTCGCATCATCATTGAGATTCTCCATAACCGGATTCAAATATTTTTCCTGTTTTGTTTTGGGAAAATTATCAAACAAAGAGTGAACTGCAGAAACATTTTTTATGAAGTACCTTTTATTTATTTTGCAGATCAAACCTTTCTTATCGAGTCCAGTGAGGTATTTTGCATAATTCTTACTGAGTATCTTGTTCAATTTCTGATCGTCCGCTTTTGTATCGAACAGGAAAATAGTGATCAACAAATTTTCTTCGGGTTTTGATAAATTCATTAATCGCTGAGAAGAGATAGTTTCGCTACTGATTTTTGTATCAAGGTAGAAACTGAAATCGAGTTTTTCTCCTTTTTCCAAGAGTTCGGTTAAAATGTCTTCGATGATAAACAGGTTTCCACCGGAAATATTATTGATCAGTTTCGATTCTGTTGAATATTTCTTGACCTTTTTTGGAAATATTTCCTGTAAAATATGGTGGATATCGTTTTGATCAGGAAGTCTGATCGGGTTTTTTTTCGAGAATGGAAATGTTTCTTTCCTGGTAAATATGATAAATTTGATGTTCAGATCTTTTGAATAATGGGTTAAGTATTGGAGAAAATCCTGAGTGTATTTATCGAGGTAAAAATTTTCATAAATCAAGATTATTTTTGATTTTAATAATTTTTGGGAATTGAGGTTTTCGGTAAGATAATAAAAAAAATCGTATTTATTGGAAAAGTCAAAATCTTTTGTATATTCAGCGAGTTTGAGATATTTTTCTTGATCGATGCCGGCTAGGATTTGAATAATTTCCTGCAATTGATTTTTTTTAAAAATCGAAGGTAGATAAATATCGTGTTTAATTTTTTTAGCTTTTAAATCGGATAAGATTTTTTGAAGAACATAAAATCTGCCTGAATCCAGATCACCAATAATTTCTATAATTCCGCTTTCATCCGTCGTCAGATGATTAAAAAAATTATCGCATGAGAACAGGTTGTCAATCGTATATTTTGAGAGAATCTTATTTACATTTATGTTCATAATTTCCCCAGAAACATTTTGTGTAAAAAACATTTTTGAGGATTATCTGTCAACAAAGTTTTTTATGATGTAAAGAAAGGTTACAATACTATTAAGTTGCTTTAACCCATCTTTACCATTTTTCATAAAAAGATAGCGTCCCTAAAGTCTTCGGTCTTTTTCCGGGTCACTATAATATTAATATTTTGTAATAATCTTCTCTATCGGACGATTTTTCAATCCGAGAGCCTTGTATATTTCGCTATGAAAATATTCTGCTTCGGCTGCTTGTTGGAGCAGCATATTTTTCCCGGAATCTGATTTCAAAATTGTCGTTACGGAAGTATGTGTGCTCAACAATTTGCGTAATCTTTGCCAGGAAATATGATTTACTCTGATCATATCCGAAATATTGACGAATCTCCTTGAAAATGCACTC
>CAZFPK010000004.1:0-120398 GCA_964521025.1 uncultured Candidatus Cloacimonadota bacterium
GTCACCTATGTGCCAAGTTTATTCTGTTACCTATGCGACCGGTTTGTACCCACCCCCAGCCCCTCTCTTGAGAAGAGAGGGGAGAATCGATAACTCAAATTCGCTTTATCCATCGGTGTTTCCCCTCTTTGCCAAAGAGGGGTTAGGGGAGTTTGTAATAGAAAAACATACTTTACGGACAGACACTAATCAGTGTTTATCCGTAAAGTATGATTTTTCGATTCATAAGCGAAGCGACGAGTTCAAAGAAATTAGGATTAATGATATGGAGTTGATAAATTGTTTAAAACATATTTTTTTAGAACTTGGATTTATTGTATTTGTTATAGTTTTTATTTTTTCAATCTATTCTTTATCAAGCAAAGGTAAAAATTTTTTATTTAAAATAAGGCATAACACTCGTCGTAAGAAAAAAGGATATCTAAAAAAGTAAATTTTAATAATTCAAGATTTGCAATGATGAAAAAGAAAATTATGATCGCTGAAGATGAAGCAATTATTGCATTTGATTTAATGAAATACCTGCAACAACACAGTTATCAAATTAGTTCTGTTATCTCAAATGGTGAAAAAGTAATCGAAGAAATACGAAATAAGCATACTGATTTGATAATAATGGATATAATCCTGGATGGCAGGAAAAACGGTGTTGAAATTGCAAAAATAGCAAAAGACAAGTATAATATTCCAGTGATTTATTTAACCGGCATTTCTATTGAGCATCAAAGTAAATTAGGTATAAATAATTACGATGCATTAATATCTAAACCTTTTGAAGGAAAAGAATTATTATCTGCTTTGGAACACGCTTTTAAAAATTAAATTAGTAAAGCTAAATATTTTCAAAATAATTATAAACATATTTGATGTTTTAGCTTTCTAAATCCAACATTGCATAATTAAACATCTCGTCATCTGAAAGATCAAAACCGTGGGATTTAGGACATTAATACAAATCTGGCAGTATCAATATTCATATCCTTCTTTAGTATTTACCTAAAAATATTAAAATTGTAGTCCAGATTTATGATCTGCGAAACAATAATCCAAAGAATGCAATTCTGTGCTACCTCAAATCATTTTACTGTTATAATGATCGACAGGTGCATAATCATCAGTTAGAATAGGAACATCGATTTCCACTTCTTCTTTCCAGAGATGTTTAAGATATTCATTTAATACAGGATCATCATTTTCAAAGATCGGTTTTTCATTTGATTTCAATGCCACGATCATTACATTTTGAAGCATTTCTCCATCATCAGAATTGGAAACAGGAAACAAGTAAACTTGCGGAAAAATGGCTTTATAGGTTGCATATTCAGCTTTTAAGAACTTTCCATTTTCTCCTACTATTAAATAATTTTTTTGTACCCAATAAAGGGTTATTTTAAAGATCAAAAATAGGTAAGCAAGACGACCTCATTTTTTCAAGGTCTTGGAACCTCTAAGGAGTCTGTCGCTTGCTTAAAATTCGAATCGGTTGATTAGGTGATCAATGTTTATTGATCAACCTGCGTGAAACGGGAGACTGAATAAAAGCAAGGTGCTTACCTAAACTAAAATTTAAGGGAGATTCTAATGAACTCAGAACAAAGAAAAAAGTACTTTGTCGGTATCGACATTTCCAAAGATTCGTTCGATGCAACTTTGATCGACGAATTTCAAAAGAAATTATTCTATCAAAAATTCGAAATGAACAAAAGTGGTTTCAAATCATTTTTGCAAAAACTTGAAAGATTTGATAAAGCATTGCTCCAGATCACTGTAGAATCTACCGGTGTTTATTTTGTAAGTCTATACAACTATCTTTTAAATACCGGTTTCGACATCTGTGTTATAAATCCGCTGTTGGTTCATAACTTTCATAAATCTATGAGCCTGAGGAAAACAAAAACCGATAAGAAAGACAGTTTTATTATAGCCTTATTTACTTTGAAGAATCTTGAGATTCTTCCAAAACACAATAAGCAAACAAGCACAATGAGACGATTATGCAGAGAACGAGATAAAATTTCGGAAGAAATTGCAAAGGTGAAAACAGAAATAAAATCAGATATGAATGTCCTTTTTCCGGAACTTGAAAAGCATATCGATATCTTTACAAAATCAATGCTGCTTTTCCTGGAAAAACATTCATCTCCGGATTCTATTCGAAAGTTACGAACATCTCAGATTGATGCTATATTCAACAAAACCAAAGGAAATAAAGTAAGAATGAAATCTGTTGAATTGAAAAAATTAGCAAGAAATTCTATTGGCAGCGGTGATAAATATTTAGAGAAAGTTCTCAGCTCAAAGATCCAACGATTGAAATTATATCAAGATTTAAACAAAGAATTCGATCTTGAAATTACTGCCTTTATTGAACAAAATTGGAATACAGATTTTGATATACTCACCTCAATAAAAGGTATTGGAGATATTACTGCCCAGAAGTTTTTGATTGAAGTTGATGATATAAAAAATTTCAATAATCATAAGCAACTGACAGCATTCATGGGAACCGATCCGAGCCTGAAACAAAGTGGAACCTCAATAATGTATCAAGGAAGAATATCAAAAAGAGGAAATAAATATCTGAGAAAAACTCTATTCCAAATGGCCGTAAACTGTATTAGAGAAGATACAAGATTCAATACTTATTATCATAAGAAACGAGATGAAAAAAAGAAATACAAACAAGCTGTAATTGCAACAGGGAATAAATTATTGAGAGTTATCTACTCAATGCTTACGAAGAGAACTTATTACTGCGAATCCTATTAGATAAACAGTTTATCGTTCTTTTACAAACACATAATGTGATTATTTGTGCTTGCTGCACTCTATGGAGGAATTATAAAAATTCCAGATTATAATGATCTAATATTTCTCTTCTGATTTTAAAATCAGAAGAGAAATTTAATTATAGTTGACTCCTTTGCTCGATGAGCAGTAAAATACAATAAAATTTTTGAAATTATTACAATCCATTCAAGAATTAAATCTGATTGCACACTTAGAAATTTAACAAGTATTGTTACAATCGTTCAATATTATTTCGAATTTCTAATCCCTTTTGGAAACAGTTTTCGTTTCGATATCGTAAACATATCCCCACTCGCTCATATCTGCCAAAGCCTGGGCAGGATCGTTGTAGAGCGGCAGCATATTCATCTCCGAAGGATCGTAAAGACTTTCTCCGACGAGATCTTTGAGCAGAACAGCATAATATGTTTCGTCGTTCAACCACCAGGCTTCCCACCAAGTTACAGAATCAAAGAAATAATCTAAAGTTGCGCGATAAGCTTTCTTTGCCTGAGCTTTAGCATTTTCGCTGCCGCCTGCTGTGTAGAGTTCGTGCAATGACTGAGCTGTATGATATTGATATTCTCCAATTGGAATATTTGCCAGCATTGTTCCCCAAAGGTAGAATTTTGCTTTGGAAGAATGACATTCGTCATTAAAATCCCAAACTGTTTCCATCGAGATATTTGCATTTACATAAGGATTTTCAGGATTATCCAAAATACAAGTTTCGGGATGAACTCCTTCATTCTCGCAATACAGAGGTAAATTGAAATCCAGAGGAAGATCAACACCTGTAAACAGTTCGCCGTTTTTTCTGTCACAACTCGCCATAAAGATTGCGATGACGAGAATTAATCCGATTAAAGTTATATTTTTTTTCATAATTTCCTCCGCTTAAAAGTTTACACTGTAATAGATGCCTGACTGAAACTCGTAATCGCTTAGACCATCTATATTTGAAGGTGAATCTTCATTAAGAGTTCTGAATAGTGTTTTAAATCCGATTCTGCTGGATTTGAAGTATTCTTTGGCATTATCGATAAGAATTGAATAATCTAATCCAAATTGATATGGGAAAGTAATGTTGAACTGGCGATACCAATCCAACGGTCCCCACGCATCTTTCTTTGCGAAAACTGAAAGATGATATGTTTTATTAAAAATGAATTTCGCATCCATCGTAATGAATTGAGGAGAGTCTTCGCTGGGATCTCCGGACGATTGCTGCTTTCCACCTGAGATGTTGGATATAAATTTGAATCGTGGATTGGGATTCATAATAATTCTGACTTTTGCCATCCAAACATCTTCTGCAGGTAATCCCATTCCGAAGGAGGCATTTGTCTTTCCTTCCTGATAATAGAACAAATATGCATCAGTTTCGGTAGGATAGCTTGTATAATTACCGCCAATGCTGAAGGCAAGTCCCGCATCTTCTTTTTTGTCTGCATCCCAAGCGTAGAAGAAGCTGGCAGGAGTATCATCATATGTAATGAAGAATTCTCCCGAAATTGCTTCTCTGTTTCCCAGAACAGCAAATGGATCTGAATCTGTATTTCTGGGCATAAGTCCTGGATACAGCGTTGTTCCATCTGAATATGCTTCAATTATCGGATTCGCATCCAGCAGATTTTTTCTGTATAGGCCGCGAGGTAAGAACCACCAATTTCCAATTGGTAAGAGCATTCCTGCTTCGAATTCATATTTGTTTCCACCTTCGGAAGATGGAATTGTAGAATCAAATTCTTGGAGTGGACTTCCACCGTCTGCAACCAATCCCGAATATTTTGCAGAAATATCCAGATTCCCAAAACCTGTATTGAAAGTAAGTTTGGTTTTTGCACCGAATGTATCTTCCAGTTTTATCTCATCTTGATAGATATTTTCATCTTCGTAATACTTAAAATCTTCACCAATTTTCTCGCTTCCTGCAAATAAACAACCAAGTTCAAGTTTGGTTCGTGGAATAGTTTCTGTGAACATATATAATGATGTTTGACGTGTGGCTCTACGAGTAGCTTCTGTAGCTGTAGATGATGCATCTGCTCTGGCAAAGTCTTCGGAGTGCATCAGAGCAAAATTGAAAGAACCAAAGTGAAAAGGTAATTTCCCAATTACTTTTGGATTGGCTCCCCAATATACTTCGGGTCCTGCAACAATGTTGAATCCATCCCAGGATTTCTTTCCTGCTAATTCGATTCCATAAGGAGCTTTTTCATCCCAAATATCCATTCCATCCATATCAGTAGCTTCATACATCAGCCCATAGAAGTCACCGAAATAGCCCCAATGATAGCGTGGTTTGTGATAGAAAGATTTGAGATCAAGGTAATCATTTAAATTGTAAGTTAATTCGAAATCGTAGATTTCCAACCTTTCTGCATCGTTTATCTCTTTTTCGGTGGTTACTGTCAATCCGTCTTCATTTTCTGTTGTTATTACACTGATGTAAGTTTCACCACGTTTTCCATAATATTCTTCCATCGGTTTGTTAGGAACATTTCCCAGAATGTTCAAAGTGAAATCACCTTTTATTTTGGTAGTTGGTTGGAATTCGAAATCCAAAAACAGCATTTCACCATGTGAGAAATCCAAACCATTCTTTCCGTTCTTTTCTATATTATTAGAAAGTCCGCTGAAAAGAAGATCACCTTCGAGTTTACCGCCAACCATTTTGAAAGCGTCGCTTTTTTGTTTATCAACCTTCGCAGAGCGCATCAGAGCCAGCGAATAGAGAGAATTCATATCTATCTCAGCGAATTTATCATTCATCGTTTTTTTATCTGTATTATATGGTTCAACCTTCCACATTTCTTTAAGAACATTATATGCCATTCGCGGATGTGTAGCATAAATTCCGTCTTCGTTCGGTTCACCCATCGCGCAAATTCCAAACCATTCTTCGTTCATATTATTGAAGCCGGGAGCGAAATCGAAATATCCTGCTCCATTACTCCAGGAAGCAGTTTTATCGTGAATATCCAGGTTTTCGGTTTGTTTATATTTCCACCATTCGTCGCGCCATTGGAATTGGCAGCCGCCGATAGCGTTTCCTTCTTCACCTTTGCCGTAACTTTTATTGAAAATTTCTTCCCAGTTTCCTTTCACGATCTCGGCTTGTCCCAAATGTTCTTCCTGCAAAGTCATCGCATTAAAAGCATCACTGCCAAACTCTGTGAACATTATGGGAAGATTTGCTTCTTTATCTACTCGTTCCCACAAATCTGTAAAACTGATTCCGCGATAGCAGTTTACACCTAAGATGTCAGTTTCTTGGCAATGTTCAACAATAAGGTCGAGGTATTGGATGTCGCCGTTAACGATCACATACGGATGATTTTTGTCGATCTTCTTAGCTTCCGCGATTGCTTCATTATACATTGAATAAAGGTATTCTGCCTTACCTTTGTGTCTTTCTCCTTCAGGAAGATTCTCGATCTCAAAGCTGGACCATTCCAAACCGTAATTGTTCTCATTTCCCAATGCAAACATCACTACGCCTTTTACATCTTTGAATTCTTCCACCATCGCCACGAAATCTCTGATCAATGTTTCTCTGGTTAGTTCATCCTGATAATTTGTTTTGGGAATCCATACTCCACCGATATTGTATCCGTATCTTCCCATCAAATGGTTTACGATGGTCATAACACCGTATTTCTCGTAGATGTAAGTAACCCATCTTGGAGGAACTATACCAAATAATCGAATGGTATTCACGCCTGCTTCATTAAGAAGTGTAAATTCCTGATGTAATACTTTTTTGATGAATTCATCGGTTTGTCCCCACAAATTGTAAGAGTAATTTTCTCCCACGGGACAATAACCCCACACCATTCCTTTCACAAAATGATCTTCTCCGTCTACGACCAATTTCCATCCGTTCTCATCGTTAAATGTAGTAACTTCGTGAGGGCTATCTGCATATGCAAATGCTATGGTGATGAGCATTAATAGGGAAAGGATAAAAATTTTGCCTGCTTTTTGAACCTCAATGGTTTTTTTCATATTCATCTCCTGCTATAGGTTTTTTTTTGCAGAAAATCAAACTGCTTCACTGCTATATAGCAACCGAATTTTTACGCTGATTATTGTCAATACAAAATTTTATAAAAATTCATTTGAACTTTAAAAATATTTGAAAATGAGTTTGGAAGATTATAGATTTTAAGTCAAGAATGCGGGATTATAAGCAGAAAATCCTGATATTAAACAAAAAAATTAGAATGATTTTATTTAATAGCAGCGGCACATGAACCTCGTATTATGAAATTCGTGGGTAGAAATTGATGCTGATATTCAAGGTCATTACCGTTTATCAGAGACAAAAGCATTTTCACGGATTTATTCGCGATTTCTTTTATAGGAGCAGCAATTGTTGTGAGTGGAGGAAAAACTCTCGAGGCAACTTCAATGTCATCGAATCCTATCACGCTGATATCTTTGGGAATATTGAATCCGTTTTCCTGAATCACCTTCATTGCACCTATCGCCATAGTGTCGTTAGCACACACGATTGCTGTTGGAGGTTCCGGCAATGATAAAAAATATTTGGCGCCCGTTTCTCCAGATTCATACGAATAATCACCTTTGTAGATCAATATTTTATTAGAATTTATTTTATGAGTATTCAAGGCATTTGTATAACCAAGCAATCGCTCCCTACAAATGTCAGAATCCAATAATCCTGAGATAAAACCGATTCGTTTATGACCCAGAGACCAGAGATAATTTGTTGCATCACTGGTGCTGTTGAAATTGTCTATCGTCACTGATGGAATTGATTTATCAGATGCAATATTATCCAATAACACTATCGGAACAAAGTTTTTTATTTCCTGTATTTTATTTTCTATACGCGGAAAACAGCAAACAATAACACCATCAGTTTTTTTCTGACCATTTAATGGATTTAGATCATTAGAATCAGAAAACAAGATTAAGTTGAAACCATTTTTTTTAACTTCCTTTTCCAGGGCTTTGAAAATAAGTGAATAATATGGGCTGGAAATACCTTCTCTGATGCCTTCATCCAGAAAAAAACCGATATTGTGTGTTACTTTTGGACTCATTTTGCTGGTGCTGACAAATGTTCCTTTTGTTTTGTTTTTATGCAGAATACCTTCTTCTACTAGATCTATTACTGCTTTTCGGATCGTCATATAAGAAACATCGTATTCCTTGGCTAGAACACGCTCTCCCGGAAGTTTATCAACGATTGAACCGTTTTTAATGTTTTCTTTGATTTTTTGTTTTATATGAACATATTTTGGGATCTTATTATCCATAATGCAATGTTCCGATCTTACGATCGAATTTGTTTTGTGGACTAATTATTGATATATAGCAGTTTGTTCGGTTATTAATCCACATCCTCATTTTATTTGTCACATTGCTATAATGCAACTGGAGTAAAAAAAATATACCCGTCTATTTCGTCAAGTAAACAATAAATAAAAGTTTAAGGTTAAAGTGTTTATTCTGATTTTTTATTTTTTTTGATAAAATTCTTGACACGATTACCCGAAAAAAATGCGTTGCTATATAGCAGATGATATTCGATTGTTTTTTGCAAGAAAACGATCAAGTATAAATTGTTTCTGGAGGTTATAGTGATGAAAGGAAAAATAGTTAACTTTCTCTTATTGGTTGCATTTATTACTTTATTCTTTATTAGTTGTGATCAAATCACAGAACCTGATACAGTACCGGATCCTACAGATCCACTAACTTATGAATTAATCTGGTCGGATGAATTTGACCAGAATTCCAGAGACCTGGATATGAACAACTGGAATTTCGAAACCGGTTATGGTGAGAATGGTTGGGGAAATGACGAATGGCAGAATTATACAAGCGATTCAACAAATGTTCACATTGAAAATGGAAATTTAGTAATTTCCGCTCAATGTCCGTCAGGAGTTCCCGGTAAAAGAGATGGTTCGGTTACTTCCGCGCGCATAAATACTAAAGATAAATTTTCTTTCAAATACGGAAAAGTGCAGGCACGGATTAAACCTCCTGCGACAAACGGAATGTGGCCTGCTTTCTGGATGCTGGGTGCAAATTTCGACGATATTGGTTGGCCTCAATGCGGTGAGATAGACATAATGGAAATGAGTCCGCTGCTTTTTGGTGAAAATACTACATTATGCACAGTTCATTGGTGGGATGACGACAGCGAATCTCATACATCTTTCGGAGAAAATCTGCAGTTCGTGAGTCCGCTTACGGACGACTTTCATATTTTTGAGGTTGTATGGGATGAGCAGAGAATCGTTGGAAAAATTGATGATATTCCCTATTTCGTTAAAGTAATTGATCCTGTTACAATGAGTGAGTTCCTAAATGATTTTTTCCTGATCTTGAATATTGCAGTCGGTGGTAATATGGGCGGTGCTCCTGATGAATCAACAGTTTGGCCCCAGCAGATGCGGGTGGATTGGATCCGTGTTTATCAGCCGGAAAGTGATGAAGAAGATATCGAAACTTTTGGAATTTTCACCGATCTTACTCCTGTAGATGCCGGTTTAACCGTAGGACTCGATGCCGAAATTTATGTCTGGGAAGAAACTCTTTCAGGTGTTCCCTACACACCTTATGAAGGAGATAATGTAATTTCGTTCTTATCAACAGGTCTGGGCTGGTTCGGAGCCGGAATTTCCTCAAACTTACCTCTCGATTTGGGAGAATTCGAAGCAGGAAATATGAAGTTTATGATGAAGATCCCTGCCAATGTTACTTTTAAGATTGGTATAAACGATGTTCAAGGACACGAAAATTATGTGGAATTTCCTGCCAATCAGACTGTTTACGGATACGAAAGAAATGGCGAATGGGGACAGGTTACCATACCGATTTCCGATATAACAGGCGATGTAAACCTGCAAGCTCTTGATTATCCGTTTATGATCCTGGAAGAAGGTGGAGCTCAATGTCATTTTGTAATCGACGACATTTACTGGGACGGCGGCGGCACAACTGTAAGTAGTGTAAATTTTGATGCTGATGTTTACAATGAAAATGAACTCGATGCAACTATCACGGTTGCAGATGAAGCTGCTGCAAATTCTGTTGTTTCCGTAGCAGTAGATAACGGAACTGACACGATAAATATCGATGTAACTTTGGATGTCAACGGAAGCGGAACGGCAACTGTGAACTTCGGTCCTACAAACGACGGAACAGACACGATCGTCATTGCAGATGGCGATGTTCTTACCGCAACATACACAGATGCAGCAAGTATTACCAGAACAGATACAGCAAACATCGAAGGAGTAGTCGAAAGCAGTGTCAGTTTCGATGCCAATTCTTATGATGTAACCGCTACTTCTGCGACTGTTTCAATAGTTGATGAAGGAGCTGCGAATTCCACTGTTAATGTGGAGATAGAAAACGGAACCGATACGATAAATCTGGATGTAAACCTTGATGGAAACGGTAACGGATCTACTACTTTAAATTTCGGTCCGACCAACGACGGAACAGACACGATCGTCATTGCAGATGGAGTTACACTCACAGCTTCCTATACTGATTATAATGATGAATTGAGAACTGATACTGCCATAATTGAAGATGGTTCAGGTTCTGGATATGTCTTTGGAGTTTTTACGGATACAACTCCTGTTGATGAAGGAATTATCGTGGGAGAGGATGCAAATATCTGGGTTTGGGAAAACACTCTTTCCGGTGGCTCTATTCCTGCGTATGAAGGCGATAATGTAATTTCCTGGCAGTCTACTGGAGCCGGTTGGTTTGGAGCAGGAATTCAATCGAATAATACTTTGGACCTATCTGCCTATAGTAACGGAAATATAAAATTAATGATCAAAATGCCTGCAGATGTTACTTTCAAGATTGGAATAACTGACGATCTGGGAAATGAAAATTATGTAGAATTTCCAGCCAATACAACAGCATTCGGATTAGAAAGAAACGGAGAATGGGGACAAGCAGTTATCCCGATTTCCACTATTCAGGGAAGTGTAAATCTTCAAAATATAAGTTATGTGTTAACAATTTTAGAAGAAAATGGAGCTCAATGCGAATTTGCGCTCGATGATATTTATTGGGAACAATAAAAGTTAATTATGATTAATAAGAGGATAAAATGAGCGAACATTATGAAGCTGTAACAGAACAATTGGAAAAAGTTCCCACAGGACAAAAGATCGCTTTTGGGATTGGAATGCTGGCAAACCAGATGTTTCCGGCCGCTTTGGGAATCTTTATGGTTGTATTAGTGAGAGATTTGGGTTTTCCACCATTACTTTGGGGAATCGTTTTCTTCTTCCCGAGAATTTTTGATGCGATCACAGATCCGATCATGGGCTTTATATCGGATAACACAAGATCAAAATGGGGAAGGCGTCGCCAATATGTCCTTCTTGGTGCACTTGTGATGGGAATTAGTTATGTTATAATGTGGCAGCTTCATAAAGAAAACAGCCTAACCTACAATTTTGTCTATTTTATGATCTTCTCATTTTTGTTTTATTTGGGATTAACCATCTTCAGTGTACCGTATGTAGCTATGGGTTACGAAATGAGCAGTGATTTCCACGAGCGAACCAGAATAATGGCTGTGGCTCAATGGATCGGTCAATGGGCTTGGGTAATCGCACCCTGGTTTTGGGTAATCATTTACAAACCGGAATGGTTCCCTTCTCCCGCCGCAGGATGTCGGCAATTGGCAATCTGGGTTGGATTGATCTGTATGGGATTAGCTATGGTTCCGGGATTCTTTATTAAAAGTAAATCTACAAAAGATGCAGACCATTTGCAGGAACTCAGCAGAAAAAACATCAAAAGCAATGTCAGTGCTTTTTTTAAGGGATTTGTAGATGCTTTTAAAAATGTGGAATTCAGAAGATTATGCGTTTCCACATTTTTCATCTTTAACTCATTCAACACAATCGCAGCTTTTTCTTTTTTCATAATAGTATATTACTTGTTTGGAGGTGATGCAGGCGCAGCCGGAGTTTGGGCTCCTCTGCACGGATGTGTAGGTGCATTATCCACAACTTTTATTGTAATTCCCATCGTTTCTAAAATGGCGCAAAAAATAGGTAAGAAAAAAACTTTCATTATTTCACAATCCATTTCCATTATCGGATACATTCTATTCTGGTTCACATTTGTGCCGGGAAAACCCTACCTCTTTTTCATAGCCCTTCCTTTCTTCTCTTTCGGTATCGGCGGACTCTTCACTTTGATGATGTCGATGACGGCAGATGTTTGCGATTTGGATGAGCTGAATACAGGTTTAAGACGTGAAGGAATATTCGGAGCAATCTTCTGGTGGATGGTGAAGTTCGGATTTGCTATTGCCGGTTTGTTAAGCGGCTCAATTATGGCTATCGTGAAGTTCAGTCCGGATGCAGCTGTTCAACCTGCGGGAGCGATAACCGGAATGAGAATTTTTTATTCTGCACTTCCTATAGCAGGGACTCTTATCGCCATCCTGATAATGTCTAAATACGATCTTACAGAAAAAAGAGCCAACGAAATTCGTGCAGAATTAGAAGAAAGACACCGCGTAAACGGTGATGATGAAGAAAAAGCGAGTTAGGAGATTATCGATGAAGAATAATGTAAATAAAGTTTTCTTTTTATTTATCTTAATTCTATTGATTTCGGCTTGCAATGCCAAAGATAAACTTATAACCTCAGAAATTCTATTGACCTCCGAAGCCGGAGCAAAACTCGATAAACAGGAAAATGTAGAGTTCAAGAAAGGTGAAGCGGAAGGAACAGTTCTGCAGATTTTCCCAAACCAAACCAAACAGACTATAGATGGCATCGGAACCTCCTTCACCGAATCATCGGCATTCGTTCTGGCTCATCTGAATAAAGATAAAAGAGTCGAAGTAATGGAAAACATTTTTGGAAAAAGCGGAGCGAATTTCACGCTGACCAGAACTCATATCGGTGCTTGCGATTTTTGCGTTGATGGAAGATACTCTTACACAGATGTAAAAGATGACCTTAAACTCAAACATTTCAGTTTGACTCCTGATTCCGAAGGATTTTCCAAAGAAAAATATCCTCTCATCGAAGATGAAACTTACGACTTGCTTCCTATGATAAAAGAAGCTTTGGAAATCAAAAATTCTCAAGAAGACAATGATTTGCGGATCGTTGCTTCCGCTTGGACTGCTCCTGCCTGGATGAAAGACATCGATGAGTGGTATATTCCCGGAGCTCCCGAAAATAATTGGCAGGGAACAGGCGGTTCACTTAAACCGAAATATGTTTCCACCTATGCAGATTACATTGTAAAATATTTAGACGGTTACAAAAAGGAAGGCGTGAATATTTGGGGACTGACACCCGTGAATGAACCTCACGGTAACAACGGACAATGGGAAAGTATGAATTTTACGCCTGAATCACAGAATGAGTTCATAAAAAAACATTTGGGACCAAAACTGCACAAAGCCGGCTACTATGATCTAAAACTTTTAATTTACGACCAAAATCGCGACGGTATAGAACACTGGACAGATGTAATTTTTACTGATCCGGAATCGGCACCTTATGTTTACGGAATTGCAGTTCATTGGTATGAAAGCACGAACAAAGTTTATGAAGATGTTTTCGAACGCATTCATAAAAAATTCCCTGAATTTTCTATCATTCACACCGAAGGCTGCATTGACGATCTTGGGAAAGAACCTCCCGGAGGTTGTTATGAACCTATCAAGCGCAAGGAATCCGGTTGGTTCGACAACGACGATTTCTGGTGGAACGACAATGCAACAGATTGGGCTTATGCCGTTACCTGGCAAGGTGTAAAAACAGAAGATCATCCTGTTTATACTCCTGTTCATCGCTATGCACGCAACATCATAGTAAGCTTGGATCATTGGATGAAAGGCTGGATCGATTGGAATATCGTACTGGATAAACAGGGAGGACCGAATCATGTAGGAAATTTCTGCGGAGCCCCGATCATGATCGACACTGAAACAGATTATGTTTATTACACTCCCATTTATTATGTACTGGCTCAATTCAGCAGAACTATTCGACCCGGAGATAAAGCAGTTCAAACAACTAAAATGCTGGATAATCTTGATGAAGATGCACTTCATACCTGCGCCACACTGAATTCCGACAATGTTTTAAGTGTTCAGATTTTGAATACAACTAAAAAACCAATCGATTATAAACTGCAGATCGGCGATCAATTTGCTGAAATTAAAATCGCTGCTAATTCAGTGCAAACGGTAAGAGTTCAACTATGACAGTAAAACGCATTTTTGTAATAATTTTTCTGTTAACAACTTTTATGATTTCCTGTACTGGAAATTCCAAATCTGTTGAGAACATTTCCCTGCCCGAATTGCAAACACAACTCGAATTCGAACAAAAGTTTGAAAGAGAAGAACCTTTCGTAGAACGGAATTTCATTCCGTTTTCCGATGAAAATCCAAAAGAGCGAGCAGTGTCTTACGGCTGCTACAGGAATGGACAAACTCCCTGGAGTGAAGGACCTTCCAAAGAAGAGATTTTCGAAGATCTAACTATCATTTCCAAATATTGGAACCTGATCAGAGTTTACAACGCAGACGACGATACGGAACATATTTTAGAAGTAATAAAAGAACATAATTTTCCTATCAAAGTAATGCTTGGAGTATGGTTGGAAAATGAAACAGATAAACCCGAAAAGAAGAATGCCAACATCACAAATGTGATGCGCTGCCTTGACCTGACAAAGAAATTCTCTGACATTATTGCTGCTGTAAATGTCGGTAATGAAACGCAGGTTTTCTGGTCGTGGCATCATATGGATACAAATGATCTGATCCGCTATATTCGAGTTACCCGGGAGCATACTTTTCTTCCGGTAACCACAGCCGATGATTACAATTTCTGGAATAAATCCGAAAGCAAAGCAGTAGCAGATGAAGTTGATTTTATCGTTACTCACGCTTATCCGCTTTGGAACGGTAAAACTCTTGATGAATCGATAGAATGGTTGGATCAAACATATAATAATGTAAAGAGAAATCACCCCGAAAAGCAACTGGTTTTGGGTGAGATCGGCTGGGCAACAAAGTATAATCCTGATAAAAAAGGTCCCGGTGAACAGGGCACTTTGATCAAGGGTGAAGTTAGTCTGAAAGCCCAGGAGAAGTTTCTATCAGAACTCGATAATTGGGTAGGATCAAACAAAGTTACAACCTTTTGGTTCGAAGCATTTGATGAACCTTGGAAAGGTGGTGGCGAAAATTCAGGTACAAATGAAATTGAAAAGAACTGGGGAGTTTTCTATGAAAACCGCACTCCAAAAGAATCATTTCAAAATTTCATAATAAAAAAAGAAAATCCAAAAAAACAAATCCTTAAGGAGGAAGAAAAATGGAAAAGACAAACATGTTTTTCATTGTTTTATTCATCGTTGCGATGAATGGTTTAGTGTTTGCTCAAGCAACACACACAATTGATTTTGAAACACCGGATACCGGTCAGGGCTGGGACTGGACAGTTTTTGATTTCGCTCCAGTATTAACAGAAATGGCAAATCCGGTGAGTGGAGGTATCAATACTTCTGCTACAGTTATGGAATTTGTAGCTGATCCTTCAGACCAAGCTTGGACTGGATGCTGGACACAAGATGATGGTGAATTTACTTTCGATGCATCAAACAGCACAGTTACAATTATGGTTTATAAAGATGTGATCAGTACTGTCAAAATGAAATTTGAAGGAGCCAGTGCTCCAGTTGAGGTTGACGCTATAAACACAGTTACCGGAGCTTGGGAATTATTGACTTATGATTTTTCTGGTGTTATCGGTAATACATACGATAAACTGATAGTCTTCCCGGATTTCAATTTTAGCAGAACAGTTGTTACGACATCCTATTTTGATAACATCCAGGTTCCCGACGGTGTAGTACCCGATCCTGATCCTGAACCAACTGATGCACCACCAGTTCCTACTCATGCTGAAGTAGATGTGATTCCTATCTATACAGAGGTTTATACAGACTTAACAGGAACAGACTTTAATCCGAACTGGGGTCAGTCAACTTCTGTAACAGTAGATTACATGGCTGCCGGGAATAATACTTTACAATATACATATTTGAATTATCAGGGAACGCAATATACAAATCAGGATGTTACTGCTTATGAATATCTGCATGTTGATTTCTGGACTCCGAGCTCAACATTTCTTGATTTCTATCTGATCAGTCCCGGACTGGAAACATTTTACTCTCTTCCCATAACTCTGGATACATGGGTTAGTGTAGATATTCCGTTAAGCCATTATGTTCCGCCTGTTAATCTGTCTGATGTTTTCCAGTTTAAAGTTGTTGGTGATGGAACTGTTTATTTCGATAATTGGTATTTCTGGCATGAACCTATCACTCCGGTTGAACTTTCTACTTTCACTGCTGTTTACACTAATGGCGCATCCTTGCTGGAATGGACAACACAATCAGAATCAAATAATATGGGTTGGAATATCTATCGTTCTCAAACTGAATTGGAAGAAGCAATTCAGGTCAATGGTCAACTCATTCAAGGTTCGGGAACTACCTCTGAACCTACCGATTATGAATTTTATGATGAAGAGAATCTGGTTGTGAACAACACTTACTACTATTGGTTAGAAAGTGTTAGTTTCTCTGGTGAGACTGAAATCCACAATCCAATTTCACTCACCGTTCCTGAACCAGGACAGAATCCGGACGAACCTGAAATCATTTCCAATATCACCAATTATCCAAATCCATTTAGTTCTTCAACTACAATTTCCTTCAATGCAACATCGGATCAAATGCAGAACACAGAAGTTTCGATTTATAATATGAAGGGACAATTAATTCAATCTTTACCTGTCGTTCTTAACGGCACAAAATGTTCTGCATTCTGGAACGGTAAAGATGCAAATAGCAATGATGTTTCGTCCGGTATTTATTCTTATATTATCAAATCCGGACAAAATGAATATACAGGGAAGATGATCCTGACGAGATAGTTAAATGTAATAATTTAAATGCCTGAAGGGAAGGATTTCTGGATTGCAACTCCTTTCCTTCAGGATTGAGATAGTTCAAACAAAATGATTATTTTAAATTCAATGGAGGAAAAATGAAAAAGACAAGTAAACTATTAGTCTTTGTATTCATCGCAATGATGAATGTAGCACTGTTTGCGCAAGTATCGCACACAGTAGATTTTGAAACGCCTGACACAGGTCAGGGATGGAGCTGGACAACTTTCGAAGGTTCTCCAACTTTAACGGAAATGGCAAATCCAGTAAGCGGAGGGCTCAATACATCCGCTACAGTTATGGAATTTGTGGCAAATCCAACAGATCAACCTTGGACAGGATGTTGGACAATGGATGATGGTGAATTTACTTTTGATGTAACTAACAGCACAGTTACAATGTTAGTTTACAAAGATGTGATCAGTACTGTTAAAATGAAATTTGAAGGAGCCAGTGCTCCAGTTGAGGTTGACGCTATAAACACAGTTACCGGAGCTTGGGAATTATTGACTTATGATTTTTCTGGTGTTATCGGTAATACATACGATAAACTGATAGTCTTCCCGGATTTCAATTTTAGCAGAACAGTTGTTACGACATCCTATTTTGATAACATCCAGGTTCCCGACGGTGTAGTACCCGATCCTGATCCTGAACCAACTGATGCACCACCAGTTCCTACTCATGCTGAAGTAGATGTGATTCCTATCTATACAGAGGTTTATACAGACTTAACAGGAACAGACTTTAATCCGAACTGGGGTCAGTCAACTTCTGTAACAGTAGATTACATGGCTGCCGGGAATAATACTTTACAATATACATATTTGAATTATCAGGGAACGCAATATACAAATCAGGATGTTACTGCTTATGAATATCTGCATGTTGATTTCTGGACTCCGAGCTCAACATTTCTTGATTTCTATCTGATCAGTCCCGGACTGGAAACATTTTACTCTCTTCCCATAACTCTGGATACATGGGTTAGTGTAGATATTCCGTTAAGCCATTATGTTCCGCCTGTTAATCTGTCTGATGTTTTCCAGTTTAAAGTTGTTGGTGATGGAACTGTTTACTTTGATAACTGGTATTTCTGGAAAACTCCGACTGCTGCCGGTGAAGATGCAACTTTGAGTGACCTGAAAGTTAATGGAGTAACTGTCGATGGATTTGCTCCAACTACATTTAGTTACGATTATGCTGTAGAATATGGATCACCTGTACCAACCGTTACTGCTACTACTACAGATCCGAATGCTACTCATGTTGTAAACGATGCAGCTTCTCTTCCGGGAGCAACAACTGTAGATGTTACAGCAGATGATGAAATTCATACTGAAACATATACCGTGAACTTCAATGTAATTCCTGGTTCTGGTGCCCCTGTCCCTGCTCATGACGAAACTGCAAATGAAGTGATTTCAATTTACAGTGATTCATATACTGATATTACTGGAGTTACTTTGAATCCTAATTGGGGACAGACTACCCAATTTTCAGAAGAAGTATTAGATGGAAATAATACCTTGCTCTATGGTAGCCTTAACTACCAGGGAACTGACTGGGCTGGAAATCCACAAGATGTATCAGCTCGTGATTATCTTCATGTTGATTACTGGACAGGCGATTCATCAGACCTGGGAATCTACCTGATCAGCGGAGCCTGGCCAAGTAGTGTTGAGTATGAATATGTTTTCACAATTCTTAATGAACAATGGGTCAGTGTGGATATTCCGCTTTCTTACTTCAGCGATAATGGAGTAGATCTGGCAGATGTTACACAGTTCAAGGTTGAAGGTAATGGTGATGTCTGGTTTGATAACTACTATTTCTGGAAAGAATCAACTGCTCTTGATGCTCCTGCTAATGTTACAATAACAGCGTCTGTTCTTGGTGCTACCATTTCCTGGGATGCAGTTATCGGAGCAAACTCATATAAAGTATATTCTTCAAGTGATCCTTACGCAGCACCTGAAACATGGACTCTGGAAGAAGAAGGAATTGCAGGAACAAGCTGGAACCATTCGGTTCCCGGAGATATGAAATATTATTATGTTGTTGCATCTACTGATGCTCCATAATAATCTATTATCTGGTTTTTGGGAGATTCTCTGATTTCCCAAAGACCGATCTTGAAAAAATGATAAATATATTTTTACACTGAAATATGTTGTTTGTCATAAGAAAAAGTGATCGTTAATATCAAAATCAAGGTTTTTAATCGTTACTATCGTATTTGAAGTTAGACTGAATTCACAATGACAGCCTTCGACCGGACAGATGTTCGGTTGAAGGTTATCATTAAAATGTATAAATCGAATTGAAAATTGTTAGAGGAGACTTGATCGTGAGTAGAAAAATATCATTATTGGTTATAATAACTGTTATCTGTTTTTCAGTAATACTATATGCAGACATCATTCCTGTAGGCAGCGGAAGTTACACAACAAATAATCCCGGAGGAACAACTCCTCCTCACAACCAAAACGGACAAACAGTTTATCCTGCTGTTACTAACAATGTCTCAGCACCGATCCCGACTACTGACTGGTGGACTTCACTCGTTTATAAAAACAATCCTGGAAATCAATTTTCCGAAGTTTTGGCGGCACATCCTTTTATGATGAAATGTCAGAGTCTGGGTCTTGGTTTGGGAACAACTCCCGATCCTGCCTGGAATCCAGGTTATGTTTATTCCTATACCGAGGATCTTGTTGTTGGAGTAAATGGCATGAATTCTTCAAATGCACTTCTCGATGGATTCGGAGACTGGACTGTTACATCCAAATGGGAAAATGGCGGGAATAGTCTTCATGCAACATTTGGTCATGGACTGCCGTATGCTTATTTCACCAAAACTGGTGGAGATGCTAAGCTGGATTTTGTCAGCTCACCAACGGTCTGGTATAATTCAAACGGAGTTCTCGGTGTTACAATAAATGGAAATCATTATGGAATTTTTGCACCGACAGGTTCGAGCTGGAGCATCGCAGGTGACATACTTCAATCCAACCTGAATGGAAATAATTACTTTTCGATTGCTACATTGCCGGATAATGTAACTGCAACCTTGAATGATTTCAAAACACACGCATATGCTTTTGTTACAGATTCAGAAGTAAACTGGATTTATAATGAAAGCATGTCTGAACTTACTTCCAATTATACTATAACAACAGAGATTAAAGAAGGAGCAGAAGATCAAACTTTACTTGCTCTTTATCGTCATCAATGGCTGAATTGTTCCGAAACTTATACTGGCTATACATATCGATCTCCAAGAGGAGAAATGAAGGTTATCTCCGGAAACAGCTTCAGCACTGAAATGACGCACCATGGAATTTTGCCGGGATTGCCGGATGAACTTTCCGGTAGTGCTGGTTATGACCAGAATCAGCTGGCTGGTTATATTCAGGATTTGGCAAACACACCCATAGATCAGCTTATTCCTTATAGTGATACATATTTCAACGGTAAAGATCTGGGAGAAGTTGCCCAGGTTGTCCGTATTGCTGAACAGATCGGAAATACAACTGCCAGAGATTATTTTTTGAACAGCCTCAAATCGAGATTGGAAAACTGGCTGACTGCATCCGGTGGTGAATCAAGTAATCTTTTTTATTATAATGATGATTGGGGAACTCTGATCGGTTATCCGGCATCTTTCGGTTCTGATTCTCAACTGAACGATCATCATTTTCACTGGGCTTATTTCATTATGGCAGCCGCTACGGTTGCTCAATATGATGCATCCTGGGCAAGTGAAAGCAGTTGGGGCGGCATGGTAAATCTGCTGATCCGCGATGTTGCCGCCTGGGATAGAAGCGATACAATGTTTCCTTTCCTGCGTTGTTATGATATTTACGCTGGTCATTCCTGGGCTTCCGGACATGGTTCTTCCGCGGATGGAAATAATCAGGAATCATCTTCCGAAGCGATGAACTTTTCTGCTGCAACTGCACTTTGGGGATCAGCAACAGGAGATGATACAATTCGCGATCTGGGAATATTCTTATACACAAACGAAATGCACGCCATTGAACAATACTGGTTTGATGTAGATAATGCTGTTTTTCCGGAAGAATTTGATCATAATTGCCTGGGAATGGTGTGGGGAACAAAAGGCGTTCACAGCACCTGGTTTTCCGGAGAACCCGAAATGATCCACGGAATAAATTTTCTGCCAGTGACAGCAGCTTCTTTATATCTGGGGAGAGATCCCGATTATGTTCTGGCAAATTATTATGAAATGGTTGATGAAAACGGCGGTCCCGAAAATAACTGGTATGAAATCATGTGGGAATTTCTGGCTTTGTCCGATCCTGATCTGGCAGTTTCCAAATTCAATAATTATCCTGATTATCCTGTGGAAGGCGGAGAGACAAGAGCACATACATATCATTGGCTGCACAACCTCAGGTCGATGGGAGAAGTCGATCTGACCGTTACAGCGAATGTTCCCAATTATGCTGTTTTCCTCAACGGAAATGTCCGAACTTATGTCGCTTATAATCCCGGAATGACGCGGCTGACAGTCCAATTTTCCGATGGAGAAACCCTCGATGTTCCAGCCGGGGAAATGAACTCCTCGAGTGCAATTGTCGATGTTCCGGAAGAAGATCCCACCATAGATTTTGAACCTGACGGATATGGAGCGGACTGGACCTGGAATGTTTTTGAGAATTCCTCGAATCCACCTTTGGAATTTGTTGCCAATCCTTCTTCATCTGCTCCCAACACATCTGCAACTGTTGCCAAATTCACTGCTCTGGATGCCGGAGAGGACTGGGCTGGATGTGAAACTTCCGATATAGATGCTTTTACATTTGATTCCGATAACTGCACTGTTAAAATTATGGTTTACAAAACTGTCATCAGCGATGTCGGGATAAAATTCGAAAACGGTGGAAGTTCAGTAGAACTTATTACCGCAAATACAGTTACCGGACAATGGGAAGAACTGATTTATGACTTCTCCGGTTCTATCGGTGATTATTACACGAAGATTTCTGTCTTTCCGGATTTTGCTGCCAGAGATCAGGACAATATCATCTATTTTGACAATATTTCATTTGATGATGAATTGATAACCGGAGACGGACCCGTAACTGCTGCTCCGACTCCAACCAATGCACAACAGGATGTTATCTCCATTTACAGCGATGCATTTTCTGATATTTCCGGAGTTGATTATAATCCCAGCTGGGGACAAACCACAATCGTCACAACAGAAGATATCAACGGAAATGAGATGCTGAAATATGCAAATCTTAATTATCAGGGAACCGATTGGAACGGCAATCCGCAAGATGCTTCCAGCTACGAATATCTGCATGTTGATTTCTGGACAAACACCTCCACTAATCTGGGAATTTACCTGATCAGCGGAGTTTATCCGAATCATACGGAAATAAAATATGATTTTACTTTGAACAACGGCAATTGGGTAAGTGTGGAAATTCCTTTATCAGAATTTTCTCCGGTGAATCTTTCTGATGCGCGACAATTCAAAGTAGAAGGTGATGGAGATGTCTGGTTTGATAACTTTTATTTCTATCGAATTTCACTTAGTTCTGACGCTTCTTTGAGCGACCTGCAGGTTGACGGTTCCACCGTTGATGGATTCTCATCGGAAATCTACTCATATGATATTGAGCTTCCTTCCGGAACTACAATTGTGCCGACAGTTACTGCCACAACAAACGATGTCAATGCCGGTCATGTGGTTAATGATGCAGCTTCCCTGCCCGGAACAACTGATGTTGTGGTTACTGCGGAAAATGGAGTTACGAGTCTAACTTACAGTATTAATTTTACTGTTGCTTCAGCGAATGAACCGACAACGGCAGCTCCAACTCCAACCGAACCTTCCGAAAGTGTTATTTCACTTTTCAGCAATGCTTATACTGATGTTACTGTCGACACTTGGTCAGCAATTTGGGATCAAGCTGATGTAGCAGATGAGCTGGTTGACGGAGATGATGTGAAACTTTATACAAACCTTAATTATTGTGGAATTGAGTTCACTTCACAAACTATCGATGCGACAAATATGGATTTTTTCCATCTGGATGTCTGGACTCCGGACAACACTTCCGCACCAAATGTTTTCAAAGTAAAATTGGTAGATTTTGGAGCAAATGGAACTTATGGTGGAGGAGATGATGTGGAACACGAAATAACTTTCGATGAGAACACTATGAACACTTCTTCATGGATTAGTCTGGATATTCCGATGTCTGATTTTACGAATTTGACAACTGTCGAACATCTCGCTCAACTACTTTTATCCGGTGATCCCAATACAGTTTATGTTGATAATGTATATTTTTACTCAGAAATCACTGAACTTGAAACTCCGCAGAATGTAGCAATCTCGATCTCTTCAAACGAAATAACGATTTTCTGGGATGCAGTAACCGGAGCAAACTCATATAAATTATATTCATCAAGCGATCCATACGCAGCTCCTGAAATATGGATCCTGGAAGCAGAAGGAATTTCAGGAACAAGCTGGAGCGATACGGTTCCTGGAGATATGAAGTATTATTATGTAGTTGCATCTACTGATGCTCCATAATTCTATCATTTAAAGATTTAATTATCTTTGGGGATTCTCGGATTTCCCGAAGATAAAGCTTTTAAGATTGAGCATCGGAAGTTCCGGTGTTTTCAGAAAATAGAGGGATAGTCATAAGAAAAAGTGATCGTTAATATCGTAATCAGGTTATTAAATCGTTAATGTCAAAATTAAACAACAACTAAATTCATAATGAAAGCCTTCAATCTGGTAGATACCTGATTGAAGGTTTTCATAATTAAAAATTCGAGAATGGAATGATCTTTTTTAATCATGTTAGTTATCAAGATTTCTCTTAACTGAAGATATCGAAAGAATTTCGGAATCAATCAAAAGGGCTTTAATCAAATTCAAATCCCTTTTCATTGATTAATAAACTATAAAATACTAAATAATAGGAGGAAAAATGAAAAAGACAGTTATAATGTTTTTATTCATCATTATGATGACTGCATTTATTTATGCACAATATGTTAATGTCGATTTTGAAGAAGGCGGAATTGGTTCCGATTGGGAGTGGACAGTTGGTGAAAACGGTGATAATCCACCTTTAGAATTTATCGACAATCCAGTTAGTGGCGGAATCAATACAACACCGAAAGTTGCGCAGTTTATTGCCAGAGATAGTGGACAGGATTGGGCTCTGTGTTTTACAGATAATGTCGGTGATTTTACATTCAGTTCTGCCAATACAACTTTTAAGATAATGATTCACAAACCGGTTATCAGTAATATCGGTATCAAATTTGAAGGAACAAGTCAAGCTGCTGAGATATTGATCCCGAATTCTGTCACCGATCAATGGGAAGAGATTATTTTTGATTTTTCAGCATTTTCAGGAAATTCCTACAATAGATTAGTTATTATCCCTGATTTTGCACCAAGAACCCAGGATAATACTATCTATTTTGATAACATTCAATTACCTGACGGTGATTATAATCCTCCTACTGAACCAGAAATTGCAGCACCAACTCCGGAAGTACCGGAAGATGATGTGGTCTCTTTGTACAGTAATGCATATATTGATGTTCCAGTTGATACCTGGTCTGCTGAATGGGATCAAGCTGATGTGATTGATATGCAGATTGAGGGTAATGATACAAAATTATATACAAACCTTGTTTTTGCAGGAATCGAATTTACATCGCAAACCATAGATGCATCTGCAGTGACCAACTTTTATATGGATCTCTGGACTCCTGACGATACTTCCTCACCATCTGTTTTTAAAGTAAAATTAGTCGATTTCGGAGCTGATGGAGTTTGGGGCGGTGGTGATGATGTGGAAGATGAACTGATCTTCGATGAAAATACAATGGATTCGGAAGTCTGGATCAGTTTGGATATTCCGCTTTCGAATTTCGCAGGTCTAATAACTACCGGACATCTGGCTCAATTGATAATTTCAGGTGATCCGAACACTGTTTATGTGGATAATATCTATTTCTATGATGATGATTCTGGAATTAGTGAAGATAATTCAAATCCATTAAATTCTCATTACATTTTGGGAGGTAATTATCCAAATCCGTTCAATTCGGTAACTACAATCAGTTACACATTAACAAAACCAGGAAATGTTTCTCTCTCAATCTATGATGTAAAAGGACGATTAGTAGAAACTCTCGTAGAGGGAAATAGAATACAAGACTCATATCAAGAGACCTGGGATGCTTCAAACATTGCATCTGGTATCTATTTTTACCGACTTTCAGTAGACAACAAAGGGATTGATACAAAACGCATGATTTTACTGAAATGAAAATTAATCTTTTTTTTAAAAAGAATATAGGAGTCAACTATAAATAACTTTTAATAGATTGGCTTTGTTTTTAACCTGAAACAGGTTTTGTTCTTTAACATAGCATAGAGTGTTTTGATCAGCTTATTTGCAACAGCAATAACAGCTTGTTTATATTTTTTTCCTTCACTGATTTTTTTATAAAAATAATCAGCAAAATGTGGACAACAACGAATAACACCAACAGCCATCTGCCAGATAGTTTTTCTAAGATAAGCATTTCCTCTTTTTGATATTCTTCCACTAACATTAACAGAGGAACCGCTTTGCTTTATTGAAGGATCTGTACCGATATAAGCCCTTAGCTGATTGTGAGATTTAAAGTTTTCAATATCTACGATTTCGATCAGGAATTTTTCAGCAGTAGTTTCTCCGATACCGTTGATAGAAGTGATGATATCGAAATCCTGTTGAAGATTTTCTTTAACAAACGACCTGAGGAGATCGTTCAGATCATCAATTTGTTCGATGATGAAGATTAATCTTTTGATCTTTAATATCAGCACGACTTCAAGCGAAATATCTTTGATTCCGATAGAGTTCTTTGCCAGAGTCTTCAGTTCACGCGGAGATATTTGAATTTTGTTTCCTCGGGTTTTATCAAAGAATCGAGCTATTTTTTGAGATTTCATTTTCATAATTGGAAAACGACCGGGAGCTTTAAGCAGAAGCCGGAGCATTGTTTTTGTGAAAACATTTGTATGTTTACTAAGTTCAGGAAAAAGGACATGTAAGACATTTTTTATTTCGGTTTTGAGTCGAGCTACATTTTGAGCCAGATTGTCACGCTCTCTGGAAATGCTTCTGATGCTGTTATCAACTTTATTTGTGAAATCAATTTTCTGATGATTTGATAATGTAAAATCAGCTATTGTTTCAGCATCTTTTTTATCAGTTTTGGTCTTCCTTAAAGAGATTGATTTGGCAAAGTTGTGAATTAAAAGAGGATTAACAACAGCAGCTTTAAGGTTATTATCAATAAGATAGAAGTAAAGGTTAAGATGGTAAATACCTGTTGATTCCATCACGAACAATAATTCATCATATTGCAGTTCGACAATGCTTTCCGACAAAGTTTTGAATCCGTTTGAGTTCATTACAAATTTGTCTTGCATAAGGATTTTTTTGTTATTATTGATGATTGTAATATCGAAAGAATCTTTCGAAACATCAATTCCGGCAAAGAGAAAATTTTTCATAATCACACCTCGTTAATATTTTTTTATTGCTCCAGGGCTGCTCTAATCCAATCTCCTGTGTAACGGGGACTTTTATGTCCAATCAACCGATAGGAATTTAATGAGCAAGCAACAGACTCCATAGGGACTCTTATGTCCTGGAAAATGTGGTTGTCTTGCCCTGTTGCGAGTCACACAATGTCCTTCGCCTACGGCTTCGGACATTGTGTGACTAAATCTATAAAGATCAAAACACAAATATGTGTAAATATAAAACCAAAAATAAAAAGTTATATGTAGGAGGAAAAATGAAAAGAACAGTTATGTTTTTTGTTGTTTTAATATTCATCGTGATGATGAGTGCTGGTGCGTTCGCACAAAATGCACCAATTGATTTCGAAGCTGGCGGTTATGGGGCCGACTGGACTTGGACAGTTTTTGAGAATGATACAAATCCACCAGTTGAGATCATAGCTAATCCCGATGTTTCTGCACCAAACGAATCTGCAACCGTGGCTAAATTTACTGCATTAGTGACAGGACAGCCCTGGGCTGGATGTGAAACCTTGCACGGTTCTGATATCGGGACATTTAATTTAGACGAAACAAATTGTACTATTAAAATAATGGTACACAAACCAGTGATCAGTGATGTTGGCATCAAATTAGTGAAACCTGACAGCTGGTCTCTGGGAGAGATTAAAGTTGCAAATACGGTCGTAAATGAATGGGAAGAACTTACATTTGACTTTACTGCTCAAGTATCAGATGGATATGATCAAATAGTGATCTTCCCCGATTTTGATCTGGCAGGAAGAACTCAGGATAATATCTGTTATTTTGACAATATTTCATTTCATCCACAAGGCACAGTACAGGGTCCAACTGAGCCTGCTCCAACACCTACAATTCCCGAAGAAAATGTGATCTCACTCTTTTGCAACGCTTATACAGATGCACCGGTAGATACCTGGTCGGCAGAATGGGATCAGGCAGATGTTTCTGATGTACAGATTGACGGTGACGATGTGAAGCTTTATACAAATCTGGTATATGCAGGGATTGAGTTTGTTTCTCAAACAATTGATGCTACCGGAATGACACATTACCACATGGATCTTTGGACTCCTGACAACACTTCTGCTCCGTCTGTTTTCAAAGTGAAACTGGTTGATTTTGGTGCCGATGGTGCATATGGCGGTGGTGATGATGCAGAAGATGAACTCATTTTTGATGAAAATACGATGGATTCGGAAGTCTGGGTAAGTCTGGATATTCAGCTGTCGGATTTTGTCGGTTTAACAACTACCGGACATCTGGCTCAACTAATCATTTCCGGTGATCCGAACACAGTTTACGTGGATAATATCTATTTCTATGATGATGATTCATATATTGTTGAAGATACTTACAATCAAACAAATTCACATTACATTCTGGGCAGTAATTATCCAAATCCGTTCAATCCGGTTACAACGATCAGCTATTCATTAACAAAAGCTGGAAATGTTTCTCTCTCAATTTATGATGTCAAAGGACGATTGGTTGAAACGCTTGTTGAAGGAGAAAGAACTCCTGATACATATCAGCAAACCTGGAATGCATCTGAAGCTGCATCAGGCATCTATTTCTATCGTCTGTCTGTTGAAGGAAGAGAGATAGACACAAAACGCATGATCCTTCTTAAATAAAAAATACAAACAGCCGGTACTTTTTATTGTATCGGCTTTTATTTTCCTTAAATCACTAAATTTAAGATTAGAATAGAACGGAGGTTATATTGGCTCCTTCCCTAAAAACACAATACTATTTAGATAAATCAGGGAAGTTTATCATCACAGATTACAATTCAGCAAAATTGTTTTCCAGCTTCTTTCCCGGAATTGCGGGTAAAGAAGGAATTCCGATGTGGTTGTTCTATGTGAATCGCGGTCAATGTGTTTGCAGTATGGGAATAGAAGGTAAACATAATCCGATAATGGAGTTTCTCCCTGCAAACAGAGCGTATCAACTTACTACATCTCAAGGATTCAGAACGTTTATCAATCCGCTTTCACATAAATCCATCAAATACTATGAACCGTTTCAAAATCATCTGCATACAAATGAAATTGAACGGACTCAAAAGATGAAAATATCTCCGGCAAGCCTAATTTTAGAAGAAGATAATTACACTCTCGGATTAAAGTTTACGGTAGAATATTTTAATGTTCCTCAAGATGATTATTCTGGTTTAGTCAGAACTCTTCGTATTCAAAACCTAAATCCCGAACCTTCTGAATTGGAAGGTTTAGATGGTTTACCTTTAATCATACCTTTCGGGATAAATAATGCAAGTTTGAAATTTATCCGTCGTCTTACGGAAGCATTTGTGGAAGTTAGCAATTATGAAACCGGTGTTCCTTTTTTCAGAGGAAAAGTTAAACCTGTAGACAGTCCGGAAGTCGTTCGCATTAATAAAGGGAATTTCTATGTCGGTTTCGAAAATGGTGATTTCCTAAGCAAACAGATCGTTCCGATAGTAGATCCCGTTAAGATATTCGGTTCTCAAAGTGATTATAATTATCCCGAAAATTTCTTAAAAAACTCCGACAAAATGGGTGACGGTCAAATTTTAGAAAACAGATTACCGTGTAGTATGGGACATTTCAGAGTTTCCATCCCTGCAGGAGAAACTTACACATATACTTCTGTTATCGGACACGCTTCTTCGATAGAATACTTAAACTCAATTATTCCCGAAATCACGAAAACCGAATATATAAAAACCAAAGCGAAAGAAAATGAGGAGTTAATAGATAAACTAACTCAGAAAAATTTTATCTGCAGCAGTACACCTGTTCTGGATCAATACACAAGAATGAATTTTTTGGATAATACACTCAGAGGAGGATTTCCGCATACACTGCAGGGGAAAGATGGAAGTGTTATTCTGCATCTTTACTCTCGTAAACACGGTGATCTGGAAAGAGATTACAATGATTACCGTTTGATGCCGACTCACTTCTCGCAAGGGAACGGCAATTTCCGTGATGTAAATCAGAATCGTCGAAACGACCTTTTCTTTAATCCGGATGTAATGGAAAATAATGTGAAGCAATTCTATAATCTGATGCAGTTGGACGGATTTAATCCGCTTGTTATAAAAGAAACTCGCTTTAAAGCATTAAATACAAAACAATTCGAGAGTGTGTTATCTTCATATCTGAACAAAGGGAACTTAGAGACAGTTAAAGATTATCTTCAAGAACCGTTCACTCCGGGAGAATTGACTAAATTCCTTAAAGAGCAAAATATCAGGATAAAGGGAAAAGCTGAAGCCTTTATTTCCGCCTTGATCTGTAATTGTGAAAAAGTTCATGCAACTGAATACGGTGAGAGTTTCTGGACGGATCACTGGACATATAATCTGGATCTGCTGGAAAATTATCTGGCTATCTATCCCGAAAAACTTCATTACCTTTTATTTGAAGAGAAAACATTTTCATTTTATGATAATCCGCATCGAGTTCAACCAAGAGATGACAAATATGTTCTTTGGGAAGGAAATGCAATGCAGTTGAGTTCTGTGATCTTCGATGATGAAAAAGAAAAGATGATCACCAGACGCAGATTCAATAAAAACCGTGTTCATACCGATTTCGGTAAAGGACAAGTTTACTTCACATCTCTGATAAATACATTTTTGTGCTTGGTCACCAACAAAATGGCATCGTTAGATTCACACGGAGTCGGTGTAGAAATGGAATCGGATAAACCGAATTGGTATGATGCACTTAACGGACTTCCGGGTCTGATCGGTTCAAGTATCAGTGAGTCACTTGAGATTAAAAGACACATCCTATTCCTACTGGAATCTTTCCGAACTTTAGAATTGGAAAACGAAGAATGGTTGATCATCGAAGAATTAAAGGATTTTATTGATAAATTGAATTCTCTCTTCACGGTTCAGTTAACTCCGTTTGAATTCTGGGATAAAGCTACTTCTATCAAAGAAAAATACCGTGAACAAGCTCGCTTTGGAATCAGCGGAAGTGAGAAAACAATTAAACTTTCCGAGATCAAAACCTTCTTCAAAGCTTGTTTGGAAAAACTGAACAAAGGGATCGAAAAAGCTCAGGATAACGGGGAAAAAGTTATTTCCACTTACTTCATCAACGAAGTAAAAGAACTGCAGGAAATCGAGTATTCCACACCGGACGGAGAAGCAAATGTAAAACGAAATCCGAAAGGTCTTAAGTGCTTCAGAGCAGAGAAATTCCAACACAAACATTTACCGCTTTTCTTAGAAGGTCCCGTTCATTATCTGCGTAGCAAACCTGCCCGAAAAGATGCTGAATTACTGGCTGAAAATATTAAAAAGAGCGGACTCTATGATACGAAATTGAAAATGTATAAAGTCAATGAATCATTGGCGAGTCAGGTTCCGGAAATCGGAAGAGCACACACGTTCTCTCCGGGTTGGTTCGAAAATGAATCGATCTGGCTGCATATGGAATACAAATATATGCTGGAACTGATAAGAAATGAACTTTATACCGAATTTTACTGTGATTTCAAAAATGTATTCGTTCCGTTCTTTAAGCCGGAAGTATACGGAAGAAGCGTTTTGGAAAACTCTTCGTTTATAGTTAGCAGTGCCAATCCCGATCCTTCAATTCACGGAAACGGATTTGTTGCACGTCTCAGCGGTGCAACAGCAGAATTTATTCACATTTTACTATTGATGACTGTAGGCCCAAAACCGTTTAGTGTAAACGAAAAAGGTGAATTGCAACTGAGCTTCAAGCCTGCTCTTCCGAGCTGGTTATTTACAAAAGAATCACAAGAAACCCGTTTATTCCTCAATGAAAAATGGCAAATAGCTGAGTTCCCGGAAAACACTTTCAGTTTTATGTTTTTAGGAAGTATCCTCGTTACTTATCATAACGGAAATTCAGCAGATACATTTGGTTCGAATGGCGCTTCTCCTGCGTCCTGCAAAGTAACCGATCAGGAAGGAAAGGTTTCTGTTTATCAGTGTGAAGTCTTAACAGGTGAGATTGCTGAGAAGATTCGTGATAGGAAAATCAGTAAAATTGATATTGAACTGAAATAAAGAAAATTAGGAGATAGATTAATGAAAGATGTCGAACATCGAATTTCTGAATTAATGGGAAAAATGAATTTAGATCAAAAAATCGGGCAGTTAGTTCAGGCTGAACGCCAGTTTATTACACCCGAAGAAGTTAAGAAGTATCATATTGGTTCCGTATTAAGTGGTGGTGGTTCAGTTCCTGGTGATAATAAACCAGCAGACTGGATCAAAATGAATGACGAATATTGGGCAGCTTCTATGGAAGAAGATGAAAATCATCTTGCCATTCCTCTAATTTACGGAGTGGATGCAATTCATGGGAATACAAATGTAATAGGTGCTGTTGTTTTTCCTCATAATATAGGTTTGGGAGCAGCAAATGATCCTGACTTATTAGAACGGATTGCTTCTGTAACCGCTAAAGAAATTACCGCAACAGGAGTTGAGTGGACCTTTGCTCCCACATTAGCAGTTGCTCGTAACAGTCATTGGGGAAGAACATACGAAAGTTATTCCGAAGATCCAAAAATTGTTTGTGATTATGCTCCCAGGTTTGTGAAAGGACTGCAAGGAGATTTCGGACAAGAGAAAGTAATTGCATGTGTAAAACATTGGGTCGGAGACGGCACAACTCTTCACGGAATAGACCAAGGTGATATGTGCATCAGCGACGAAGAATTGAGAAGACTGCATGTACCGCCGTACAAAGCTGCAATAGAAGCAGGTGTTCTTTCAGTAATGGTTTCTCTGAGCAGTTGGTATGGTGAGAAATGTCACGGACACAAATACTTGATTACTGATCTTTTAAAGAACGAACTCGGTTTCCAAGGTTTTGTGATCTCAGATTGGGACGGCATTGATTATTTAGACGATAGTTACGAAGAATCTGTAATCATGTCGATGAATGCAGGAATGGATATGTTTATGATCACCAAAAAGTGGCAAGATTTCATAAAATATGTGAAAAAGAATGTTGAAGCAGGTCGTATTACCATGGAACGCCTTGATGATGCTGCAAGTCGGATTCTGCGAGTTAAATTTGAATTCGGTATGTTCGAAAAACCTCGTCCAGCTAACAGGAAATTGTCGCTGGATCATACTTGCCTTGGTTCACAGGAACATCGTGAAGTTGCCCGTGAAGCAGTACGTAAATCACTGGTAATGTTAAAAAATGATGATGATATTCTACCTCTAAAAAAAGATGCCAAGATCTTGGTTGCTGGCAAAAATGCTCATAACCGTGGTCATCAATGTGGTGGATTTACAGTTGCCTGGCAGGGTGTTGATGATAATGATGAAGCAGCTGATAAATCATACATCATGTCTGATTCTGAAAAAGAAAAACCAAGAAATACAAAAAAAACAAGGGAAATAGCTCAAAGATCATCAATAATAGGAGGAACATCAATCTGGGAAGGAATTCATGCTGTGGCTCCCAATGCAAAATTGAGTATAGATGGCTCAGATGCTGATCCTGAACAACATGATGTAGCAATTGTGTGCATTGGTGAAGTTCCTTACGCAGAAATGCTGGGTGATATTCGAATTGAAGGATTGAGAAAAGGTTTAAAGATCAGTAAAGGCTCAACCTTTGATGATATACTTCCTGGTGATGATATTCCTATCGTTAAAAAGGGGCCTTATGGAACTCATTTATATCTGCACGAACTGCATCCTGAAGATATTGAAACTATCAAAAATATTACCAGTAAAGGCATTCCTGTTGTGGCTATCATGGTTTGTGGACGTCCTTTAGTTATAGAGCAGGAACTGGCAGAATCAAAAGCATTTGTAGTTGCCTGGTTCCCGGGTTCGGAAGGACAAGGTGTGGCTGATGTTATCTTTAGTGATTATGATATTCAGGGAAAACTCAGTTTCACTTGGCCTCGCTACGATGATCAAAATCAAAACATCGGAGATGAAAATTATGATCCGATGTTCCCGTATGGTTATGGTTTGAAGTATAGAAGTAAAAAATCATAATTAATTAATCGGCAAAAGTAGATAATGATTATTTCTGGATTGTGAACAATAGTCACCATGCATTTGCCTTTTTATTTAAAGAGTTTTGATCTTGGAGGAAAATGATATGATACAAAAAAAAATTAAAAAAAATCTTAATATCCATGATAATAATAATGTTAATTGCAACACTGGCTATTGTCGGTAACGCTATTATTTCTGTTTGAAACGGTAGTTATACTACGTATCTTCCAGCAGAAGCTAATCCTCCTCGCAATCAAATCGGTTCAATTGTTTATCCAGCAACAAACGGTAATGTCAGCGGACCGATTCCAACAAAAGACTGGTGGACTTCATTAGTTTATAAAAATCAATCCGGTAACCAATTTTCTGAAACTTTGGTGGCACATCCCTTAATGATGAAATGCCAGAGTCAGGGATTAGGTTTGGGCACTACTCCCGATCCATCCTGGAATCTAAGTTATGTTTGTCCGTTACGCTAAAGATTTTGTATATTATGCAATTGAAATTGGTTACACTAATTTATTTGATCTAATGAAAAATATTGATAAATTACTTCAGACTTTCTTCGAGAGAAAGATATGGATAGATAAGATTACTGAAGCAGATAATAAGGAATTCAGGAAATCTGCATAACTTATTTCAAATAAAGGGTGTTATATGTATTTTGCTATAAATTACCCATTATTTTATAAGGACTTACGTGTCGGAAAGATTAGTTTTAATTCTTTAAAAAATCTTTACAATAAATCAATCATCTATTCTTTTACCAAGCAGAGGAGATAGTTATGAATAAATCCATTATTTATAGAATTGCCCAGGAAAGAGTTTGGTTTGAGCAGTGGATAAATAGAATTGCAAAAGAAAGAATAAACTTTCATATCCATTTTGTAGAAGATGTTAATAAGGACGACATTATTCATTTAAAAATATATTTATATTTTGGTAGATTTTGGCGACCCAAAGAAGATTTTGTTGAAAAACCTGACTGGAAAATTTACATTATGTTATTAGATAAGTCAGATATGGCTGCAGAGGAATATCTGGATGTGATCGGTACGATCAATGATGTTAGCAGAAATACCGGGTTAGAAACAGAAAACAGCATGGTTCTCTATTTACTTTTTCATCTATTGGTTTATGACTTTGAAAGATATCAGAATAACTAGGTGTCGATATTTGATATATCTCCAACTCACAGGGAATTACATGGGTCGAAAGGAATCGTTAAAGAAAAATACATAAAACTCTGGAGAGAACCTTTATGGGATATGATAGATTTTAAAAAGACCTGGTTTGAAATTATCAAACCTGTTCTGCAGGATGTTGATATTGTCCCGAACCTGAAAACAAAACTTCCTGCAAAAATGAATTCTTCCTTGAAAAAATATCAGCAATATTTCCCAGATATTTCAGAAGCATTCAAAACATTTTTGATAATAGTAAATGCATTAATTCGACAAACTAAACCAGAAAATGATCAACATATTAAAATCCCATCAGCAGTTGTTTCTGTTAACAGAAAAGTACTTGAGCATAGCAGAGGATCAAAGCAATCCAAAATAAATATGTCCGATGAGAAGAAGCCTTTTCTTTCTATTGATGAAGCTGCTGAATATTTAGATTTAAAGAAAGCAACATTGTATTCTTATACAAGTCGAAAAATCATTCCTTTCAGAAAAGTAAGACGAAAGATTTATTTTGATAGAAATGAACTTAATAATTTTGTTCTTAAAAAAGAGAACAAAATATTAAGTAATGATGAAATAGAACAAAAGGCAATTCAGTTGACAAAGAATCAATTTTCTAAAAAAAGTACTACGTGATTTAATGGGATTTTAGTTTGTAAAAGTAAATATTTTTTGTTGCATATTTGTTGCATCTTAAAATATGAAATCCTGTCAATGCCGTTATACTCGAATGATTTAAAGTATTAGCAATCGATTCGTAATCGATAGGTCGGGAGTTCGAATCTCCCTTCCGGCATTTTTGATTTTCGATTGAAAATTGACGATTTCTGGTCTCATACTTAATATTCAATCTTCAATATTAAATTTAAGACCTTTGTGCCTTCGAGCCTTTGTTGTAAGGAAAAAATGAAAAAAAAATATAGATGTTTCTCTCTTTTTTCGGGTGGATTGGACAGCATGTTGAGTGTTGTTTTTATGAGAAAACTCGGTTATGAAGTATTACCGATTTTTTTCAGAACTCCGTTCTTCACACAGGAAAAAGCATTAGTATCAGCAAAAGAGATCGGTGTCGATTTGATTGTCCACGACATCACTGAAAAACACCTGGGCATGATGAAAAATCCCAGGTACGGATTTGGGAAATATCTGAATCCATGCATCGATTGTCATGGTTTGATGTTCAAAACTGCGGGTGAATTGATGTCCAAGTATGATGTAGATTTCCTGTTTTCGGGAGAGGTTTTGGGTCAACGCCCGATGTCGCAGCGGAAAGATGCTTTAAACTCGGTTGGGAAATTGAGTCATGTAAAAGATTTGTTGATTCGTCCGTTAAGTCAAAAATTACTTGTTGATACATTACCGATCCGGGAAGGTTGGGTGAATAAAGATGAAATGTTAGATATTCAAGGAAGAAGCAGACAACGGCAAATGGAAATGGCAAAAGAATTTGGGATTAACCATTTTCCAACACCGGGAGGAGGATGTCTTCTGACAGATCGAGGATTTTCAAATCGACTTCAGGATTTATTTGATCACGATATGTCTGAACTGGATTTCATTAAATACCTGAAAACTGGACGACATTTTCGTATAAATAAAGATGTGAAACTGATCGTTGGAAGGAACAAGGGTGATAATGATGCTTTGACTGAACTTGGTCAGGATGAGATTTTTTTCAAATTAAAGGAAAAACAAGGTCCGCTGGGAGTTATTAATTCAACGAGAAAGTTAACTAATAATGAAATTGAAATAGCAGCAGCGATAGTGTTTAGGTATGAGAATAAATTGGAAGGTAAAAGAGAGATTTTTTTCGGTAGGAAATTCAGGTTGGAAAATTCCATAAAAGTTGAGAAAATGCCTGATAATGAAGTGAAGAAATATTTGATATAATTTGTCATTCCGAGTTAACGGAATCTTTTTTTCGAGTCGTAAGGACAACGGACAACGACTTGAAAAAGAAGAAAGAAAAAAATATCCAATATTGAACAAGGAATGATGAATAATGAAGGGAACACACCTCCCCCGGTAAATCGGGGGCTCCTTTCAAAAGGAGAATTTTCTCTGTGCTCTCCGTGTGCTCTGTGGTAAAAAAAGGAGAATCAATGCAATACAAAACATTCAATGTCCTTCCAACTTATGGAACAAATACATATCTCGTTTGGGATGAGGACTCAAAAGAAGCGATTTATATCGATCCGGCAGCACCGGATAAAATTCTAATTCAGGAAATTCAAAGCAAAAATTTGATCTTGAAATGTATCGTCAATACGCACGGTCATGGAGATCATATTGCTGGAAATAAATTGCTTATCGATCATTTCAAAACACAATTGTGCATTCAGCAGGATGATGCGAAAATGCTGATCGATCCGCATCTGAATTTCAGTGCTGCTATCGGATTCAATCTTGTTTCTCCGAAAGCAGATATAGTTTTGAAGGATGACGGAGTTCTAAAACTTGGAAATAAAGAGATAATAATAATTCACACTCCCGGACATACGAAAGGCGGGATTTGTCTTTATATCGAAAATCTCTTGTTCAGCGGAGATACACTTTTTTGTGAAAGTATCGGTAGAACAGACTTGCCGGGTGGAAATTACGGTGAATTAGAAAAATCTATCAAAGAAAAATTATTTATTCTGCCTGACGAAACGATAGTCTTACCGGGACACGGACCGGAAACTACGATTGGACATGAAAAGGTTGAGAATCCGTTTGTGGGATTGGCTGCGAGGTTTTAAGGATTTTTAACCACGAATTCACACGAATTATTACGAAGGAAAAAGAACCAATTACTTGAGTAACAAACACTTCTTACTTCCTAAAAACCTTCCCGCATTTTCCAAAATAATATAATAAATCCCGGAGCTTAAAGGTTTATCTCTTTCATCTTTTCCATTCCATTCGATCGAAAATCGACCATCGTCAATCGAAAATAGTTTCACTTTCTGTCCTTTCAAATTATAAATTGAAATCTCTGCGTCCTCTCCGATCTCTGCGGTAAAATCAAACGAGATGGTAGTTGAATTGTGAAAAGGATTTGGAAAAACCAACAAATTGTATTCCGGAATGATCATTTCATCTTCGACAGCAGTAAATCCCCAGACCAATCCTGCAAATTCGGGAATATCGATAAATGGATTTCGATTCTCCTGGATTGTATATACTGCTTCATTCCGGTCGAGTTCTTTTTCGCTGACCGGATCGTTCAGATGCCATTCGGAAAGCAGGTTGACAGCCCAGGTTTTAAGTTCCGCTCCATCAACCATTCCGTTTTCGATCCAGCCATTATCTTCGTTGTAATAACGCACACTCATATAAAAATATGATCTGGCAAAATCACCTTTATACTCAGCGATCGGTTCAAAAACAGTTCCCGAATATCCGGGAAAATTGCAGTCTCCTTTTTTGCTGCCGTTCATGGAAATCCAATCGATGTTTCCAACTTCTCCATAAGGCAGATTCCCGCGATGAGAATTAACATAACCATCGGTTGGATAAACATGAAAAAGGTCGGATTTCATCGGCATATTTCCATTGAACCAACTGCTGGGCCAGGAATGTTCCTTATTATAGCAATCTCCTTCTTCATCATATTGTCCGCATTGATCTTCCGGAATGAAATCATATTCGTAAGGCGGTTCTCCTCCAGGAATATCGGAATACATATCCCAGACTTTACCGTTCGGTTTCTGATCTGTATTCTCGAAATGACCATGGATCGAACTGTAACTAACAGAAATATGATCATCGATAATATTGTGAAGTGCGATCTTGAGCTGCAGTCCGCTCAAACCGTCGGTTCCATCATAATATCCTTCAGGGATATCGGCTTGAAGTGAAATTGCTCCTAAAAACAAAATCATAAAAAATATTTCTTTTTTCATATTTCCTCACTAAAAAACAAATTCAATTTTATTTTTGGAAAAATCCTGTCAAAGAATTAAAATACTTTTTTCTAAAGGAATCATCACAAATCTGTCTTTGTATTTATTGACACAAAATACAGACTGAAGATTTTTGTTTGAAAGTTTTTGGAAAAGGCTTGGAAATGAACCTTGATGAAAAAAGAGATTTTTTCAAGATTGATTTGAAAGAAAATGAAATTATGAATTTCAACAAGATCTTCGGAAATGAAAATCCGGTTCACCTGGAAATCGGCAGCGGTCGCGGAGAATTTATCTCGCTGAAATCTCTGGTTTTGTGGAATAAAAATTTTCTGGGATTGGAATTGAAGGATAAACGGATCGATGATACTCTCAAAAAACTCGATCTCGGGCATCATCGAAATGTAAGATTGCTCAGACTTTTAGTCGATGAGAAGATCACGAACTGTATCCCGGAAAATTCCAGCGAACGGATTTATATCAATCATCCCGATCCCTGGCCCAAAAAGAGACATCATAAAAACAGGTTGATCCAGCCGGAATTCCTCGATGCTCTTTATAAGATTTTAAAATTTAAAGGAGTGATTGAGATAAACACCGATCATCTTGAATATGCGAATTGGATCATAGATGTTTTCAATAAAAGAAACGATTATAAAATAATGTGTGAGAATGGATTCAGCAAAATTCCTGCTGAGGGTCATATCGTTACTCATTTCGAGGAAAAGAAGCGAAAAGAAGGATTCGAGCCTTTATTTATGAGGTTCAAGAAAGTATAGTTGAATTAGGAAACAGTATCCCCATCGTCTCGATAAGCATTGAGATGAATCGGAACAGTATCCCCATCGTCTCGATGGGCTCTGAAAAGTAAAACAAAAAGGATTTCGATGATATATTAAATAAACAAAGACCACCGGGACGGTGGTGATACAGAAAAATGAACACGAAAAAGATCAAAGAAATTTATTTGCATAGTCTGGAAAAGACAGACCACGACTTGAGTCGGTTTGCCTGTCACGACAAATCTGCATTTCGGCAAAAACCGGAACAGACAGATTTTTTGCGATCCTCGTTTGCCATCGATCGGGATAGAATTCTTTACAGCGGAGCGTATCGCAGGTATCAAGGCAAAACCCAGGTTTTTTCATTCACGAATCTTTTCGATGAAGAGATGACCAATCGCAGTCTGCACACGACTTATGTTTCGCAGATTTCCAGAACTATCGGGAAACGACTCGGTTTGAATCTCGAACTGATCGAAGCGATCGCACTCGGTCATGATCTAGGTCATCCGCCTTTTGGTCATGATGGAGAAATGGCTTTGAGCAGATGCTGCCGGAAATTCGGGATCGGTTCTTTTCATCATAATATCGAAAGTCTGCAGATCGTTGATTTTATCTCAAATGAAGGAAGAGGATTGAACCTGACATTCCAGGTTCGAGAAGGGATCATTTCTCACGACGGAGAAGTTCATAACACGCTTCTTAAACCGAATTGGAACAAAACCGAAAAAAATATTACAGGTTTCATCCAAAAGAAAAAAGCGGATGAAAATATCCAATCGATCCCGGCAACAATGGAAGGCTGCGTTGTGCGGATAACAGATACCATCGCTTATATCGGGCAGGATATCGAAGATGCGATCAGACTCCAGATCCTGAAAAGAGAGGAACTTCCCGAAGACTGCACCGACTTTCTGGGAAATCGCAACAACTTGATCATCGACACCTTGATCAAGAGTGTGATCGCCAACAGTTATGAACAGGAATTTATCGCTTTCGATGAAGAAACTTCCTATTTTCTGAAAAAACTGAAGAGATTCAATTACTCCCGAATTTATACAAATGAAGATGTGAAAAAGACAAAAAAGATTATCGATAAAAGTATGGAAATCCTGATCGAACAATACCTGGAAGACCTGGAGAAAAATCAAAAAAAATCAAAAATTTTTTCGCATTTTCTAAATAAAAAAAGTGAGAGATATCTGCAGAAATTTTCCAACCCGGAGAAAGTGCGTGATTTTATTGCGACCATGACCGATCGATATTTTAATGAAGAAATCAAGACTTATCTGCTGCCGGGAAGTTTTTATTAAAGGAAACCTTGAAAATGGTCTCTACCAATCAGACAATTGCCGGATGTAGTTGACCTTTTCAACGGTTGGAATAGATTATGAAAAAAATCAATATTGAAAAATTAATCGATGAGATCAATGAACTGGTAAAATCTCATATTTCAGGATTATTAGGAACATATTTTTATGGTTCTCGTGCGAGAATTGATTATGCCGAGGAATCGGATTATGATGTATTATTATCATTCGATCATAAACTGAACTGGAAACAGAAAAATCTGATTTATGATCTGATCGCCGAAATCGAGATGAAGAAAAAAATCGAAATAGATGTTAAAGCATATTGGATAAAAGATTTGACAGAAGTATGGACGCCTTTCAGGGAAAAAGTAATGAAAGAAGGGATTTTTTATGAAGCAAACTAAACTTGATTTGATAAAATACAGAATCGAAAGAGCAAAAGAAACTATCGATGAAGCAATATTAGCAATCGAAAATAAAAGTTCCATCTTGCCGAAAATAGGATATATTACTCTATGTTCTATATAGTAAATGCTTTGTCATTATTAAAAGATTTTTCAACTTCAAAACATATCATTTTGAAAGGTTGGTTTAATAAAGAAATTATCTTCAAAGATAAGTTAGATAAAGAACTGTATCAAATCTACAATAAAGCATTTGGGAAAAGACAGGAAAGTGATTATGATGATTTTGTAGAATTTAACGAGGATGAAGTAAATAAAGATTTTCAAAGTATGAAGAGATTTGTTAAAACACTCGAGGACTTTATAAATACGAAATTAAGAATTGATCATGGAAAATAACCAATTGCATTTTTTATTCGAAGAAAATAAAATCAAATCAAAGTATCAAATAATTTTGGGTGATACTCTCGAAAATTTAAAAACAATAAGTTCCGGTAAATTCGATTTGATCATCACATCACCTCCATATAATGTTGGAAAGGAATATGAAGTAAAACAATCTATCGAGAAATATCTGGAACAACAGAAAAATGTAATTGTAGAATTAATCAGAGTTTTATCCGATATCGGAAATATCTGTTGGCAGGTTGGAAATTATGTAAATAAAGGAGAAGTCTTTCCTTTAGATATTTTTTATTATCAGATTTTTAAAGAATTCGGCTTGAAATTAAGAAATCGAATTATCTGGCATTTTGGTCACGGATTACACGCTTCCAAAAGATTTTCCGGAAGATATGAAACAATCTTGTGGTTTTCAAAATCAGATAAATATATTTTCAATCTCGACGATGTCCGGATTCCTTCCAAATATCCTGGAAAAAAATATTTTAAAGGACCGAAAAAAGGACAATTGTCGGGAAATCCGAAAGGCAAAAATCCTTCCGATACCTGGGAAATCGTACTTCAGGATTGGGAAAAAGAATTCTGGGAAATTCCGAATGTGAAATGCAATCATCCTGAAAAAACGATCCATCCCTGCCAGTATCCGGTCGAACTTGTCGAAAGATGCGTTTTAGCATTAACAAATCAGAATAGTTGGGTTTTGGATCCTTATGCTGGTGTTGGTTCGACAATGATTGCAGCCTTAAAAAATAATAGAAATGTTATTGGAATTGAAAAAGAAGAAAAATATATCAAAATCGCAGAAGACAAAATTGAAAAATTAAAAGATGGTGTTCTGAAAGTTCGTCCGATTACAAAAGAAATTTATAAACCGACAGCAAGAGATAAAATTGCACAAATTCCAAAAGAATGGATAGGAGTGAATTAATGAAAATTGCACAACAGTATTCGCATTTAAATGGTGAAGAATACTTAATTGTCCACCATAAAAAACTTTACAAGGAAATAAAAGATACTATCAAAAATATCGATTCTGAAAAATTGAAAACAAAAGTCAGTAAAGAACATACAATGAAAGGAAAGAAATTATATAATCCAAAAGAATTAAATGATGTATTCAATGGTTTGTTTTCGGAAAAAGGGTGGTTTGAAAGCCGATATAATTATTACATTACGCTAAATCGAGAATTAATGGAAAAAAGTATTTTGATGGACTCAAAAGAGCAAAAAGAATTTCTTATCGCAAATGGTGAAAAGAATCCGATTTTTTCTTATAATCAGACAGATTTTGTAAAAGATAAGATTGCTGTTGAAGTTCAATTTGGAAAGTATTCATTCGTTGCTTATGACCTTTTTGTTAAGCATATGCTGTTTTATTCGGGAGGTATAATAAATCTTGGAATTGAAATTCTTCCCACAAAAATAATGCAAAAGAATATGTCTTCGGGAATCGCATATTTCGAGGGTGAAGTATATAATGTCATGAGACAAGGAAGGAATAGTCCTCCTGTTCCATTGTTAATTTTAGGAATAGAACCTTGAAAACGGTCTCTGCCGGTGGAATTCTCTCACTTGACCTTTTCAACGGTTAGGAAAAAGCATAAATAAAATCAATCGAGTAACTCAAACAATCCTGTTTGAGAAAAGTAACACAAACATCTTGTTGTGAAATCGAAATGGAAAGAGCAAATATTCTCAAATCAGAGCAATAAGTTACAAAGCACAATCAGGATTGATTGTGATACAATTTCGCAAGTTTAAAAAAGGAAAAAAATGGAACTAATAGATTTTATCAAAAAAGCAGAAGAAACAGACGACAAGATCTTCGATATCCGGAGGTTTCTTTGACAAACCAAAAATCGAGGAGAAGATCACTTTATTAGAAAAGGAGATGAACCAACCGAATTTCTGGAATGATCAAAAAAATGCTAAAAAAGTCACAAAAGAAATAAATTCTCTCAAACAGCAGTTGGATAAGGAACAAAAATTAAAGGAGATTTCCGACGACCTGGAAACTTATAAAATCCTATTGGATGAAGAATTCAGCGAGTCGCTTCTCAAAGAAGCATCCGATCAGTTATCCGAATATTTACCATTTATCGAAAAAGCAGAGATCGAATTTTTATTGAACGGAAAAACCGACCATAACAATGCTATTTTAACAATTCATCCCGGAGCAGGTGGAACAGAATCGCAGGATTGGGCGGAAATGCTCTTGCGAATGTATAAACGCTGGGCAGAAAATTCCAAGTTCAAGATCGAGATCGTGGATTATCTTCCGGGAGATGAAGCCGGATTGAAAAGCGTAACTATGGAAATTCTCGGAGATTATACCTTCGGTTACTTGAAATCTGAAATCGGCATCCATCGTCTTGTCAGAATTTCTCCCTTCAATGCGCAAGGAAAACGGCAAACATCTTTTGCTTCAGTATTCGTCTATCCCATAATTGAAGATGACATCGAAATAGAGATCGATCCCAACGACCTGAAGATCGATACCTATAAATCCAGCGGAAAAGGCGGACAAAGCGTCAATACAACAGATTCTGCGGTTCGCATAACTCACCTTCCCACAAATATCGTTGCCCAATGCCAGAATGAACGCTCCCAACTGCGGAACAAAGAAGTTGCCATGACTATCCTGCGTTCCAAATTATATCAGAAAATCGAGGAAGAACGGGAAAAAGAACGACAGAAACTGGAGAATACAAAAACCGATATCGGTTGGGGAAACCAGATCCGGTCTTATGTTTTCCATCCTTATCGGATGGTGAAAGATCATAGAACTAACTTTGAAACAGGGAATATTTCAGCGGTTATTGATGGTGATTTGGATGGATTTATCAATGCATTTTTAAAATATAAAGCAGAAATAAAATCTAGTTAGAGGATTTATGAACTATAAAAATCTTATCGAAAAACTCGATAAATCTAAACTCCCAAAACATATAGCAATTATAATGGATGGCAATGGTCGCTGGGCAAAAAAACACAAAACCAAACGGCTGAGCGGACACAAAGAAGGTGTGAAATCAGTGCGGGATATTGTCGAGATCAGTGTTGAGATCGGTTTGGAATACCTGACGATTTATGCTTTCTCAACCGAAAACTGGCGTCGTTCTAAAACAGAAGTGAATTATCTTTTGAAATTGATCATGGATTCTCTGGTGAATGAAATTGAAGAATTGACGAAAAATAATGTCGTGATCAGGTTTATCGGCAGCAAGGAACATCTTTCCAAAAGTTATAATAAAAAAGTCGTCGAAACCTGCAAAAAGTCCTGGAATAATGATGGTTTACATTTGAATGTAGCCATGAATTACGGCGGCAGACAGGAAATCATCGATGCTGTAAATGATATTTTTTCCGATATGAAATCAGGGAAAATTATTACATCTGAATTTAATGAAGATTTGATCAATAATTATTTATACACAGCCGGAATGCCAGATCCGGATTTAGTTATCAGAACGAGTGGTGAGCAGCGGCTTTCCAATTTCCTGGTCTGGCAAAGTGTTTATTCGGAATTGTATATAACCAAAACATTGTGGCCGGATTTCAGAAGAATAGAATTCCTGGAAGCGATCATCGAATATCAGAAAAGAAGTCGCAGATTCGGAGCAAGATGAAAAGTTTAACAGCGAATCCGTCAAAAGCCGGACACAGCAAAACTAACAATATGAACAAAAACTTGAGTTAAGTTCAAATTTATGTGTGCTGACTTAAGTTGAATAATCGTAGGATAATAAGCCATGAAGAACACCAAGAAAGTAAGAAGATACACATAAAATAAAAAATATAATGAAAATAAAAAAACATGTAAACGATAACGATTTAATAGAATTTTTTTATCAAATTCACTCAAAAATTAGAAGTAAAATTATAAAATATATCAATGAAAATAATGATATTTATTTAATTATGGAAAATAATTTTTATCTCGGTTTTGTCCATCTAAAATTTTTTTCTAATAAAATATTAACAAAATTGTATTTAAGCCCAAATTGGAAAAGTGAATTTAATGAGCAATTATTTGAAAACATATCAATATTAATAAAGGATTTTAATCAAGATTATATCACAATTGTTCATTGTTTCGATTCGAAGAATATTTTAAACAAGATAAATGGGATTGATTTTATGTATCAATATGAATGCAAGGCGAATTCTCATAAACCTGATCCTGAATTAAACTCAAATTTCACAATGCTAAAAAGCATAAGTAATTATAAAGATTTAATCGATTTTCATTATCTCTGTTATGCTGATGACAAAGATTATATGAACGGTAATTGGGACAAAATGCTTCAATCATTTTCTAAAGTTCCAATTCCAAAGATCACCTATATTTGTTTTCATAAAGACAAAATTGTCGGTTCATGTATCGGTTATTTCATTCACAAGAAAAATAAGAAATATCTCTATTCGATCTGTGTTCATCCTGATCATAGAAGTAAATCTATTAGTGAATATTTGCTGCAATCATTTCTTAAAACTAAGCCTTTAACTTCTTGTTATTTAACAGTTTATGAATCTGCAAAACCGGCAATCAATCTTTATGAAAAATTTGGTTTTAAAAGAAAAAAACAGTTGAAGCAATATTACAAAAATGATGATAAAATTAAAAGAATCTTTTTTAGAGAAACTTCGGAAAGTGAATTATATTGTTCGTTTTGTTAGTTTTGCTGTGTCCGGCTTTTGACGGATTCGTTGTTAAATAATTGGCGGTAAAAAACATGGAATTATTAAAAAGAGTAATTTTAGCAGTAATTTTCATCCCGATCATTCTCGGAATATTTTATTTTGGCGGGATTGCTTTATTGTCGTTTCTTGCTCTGATCGTCTTTTTTATGATGTTCGAGATGCGGGAAATGTTTATCCAAAAAGGAGTAATAATTCCTAAAATTTTGCTGCCTTTAAGCATCCTCGTTTTCGTTTTATCTTCATTATTCGGAACAACAGAAATCATCTTCTCAATCCTCTTGATCTTGATCATCGTTTTGGGAAACAACCTTTTCCGAAACCGCCTGGAAGGTTCGATTGCCGGAGTCTCGACGAGTATTTTCTCAATCGTTTATTCCGCAATTTTTCTCTCATCTGTTTACAGGATTAGAGTTTTGGAAAACGGACATTTATTGATCTTGTCATTGCTCGTTCTCATCTGGATAACGGACACTTTCGCTTATTTCACGGGACGGCTTTTCGGTAAACATCGAGGAGTTTTCAAGGCAAGCCCGAAAAAATCAGTTGAAGGATTTCTCGGAGGTTTATTTTTTGCCCTGATAGGAGGTTTTGTTATCTATAAATTTGCGGAAGTTCCCATCGAAAAAAGTTTGGCAGTAGCGATTTGTGCCGGAGTTTTCGGACAACTCGGAGACCTATTCGAATCGATACTCAAACGGGATGCAGGAGTGAAAGACAGTTCCAAACTCTTGCCGGGACACGGTGGAGTTCTGGATCGATTCGATAGTTTGATGATCGCTGCCCCGGTTTATTATTTGATTTTGAGTTTGATATAATTGGAAATGGACACTAATAATTTAGAATATTTTGGTTTACTTGAAAAGTTAAAAAGAGAGATTATATTAAGAAATAATTTGTGCAAGAAACACTTGCACAATTGAACAACTGAAAAAGGATATTAAAAACAAGGTAAGTGTGAGATGAAACACGAAATAGATATCGATTCATTAAGAAATAATTCTTTATTAATAAATAGATTTGTTAAACAAGAAAATGGTGGGAATATCATAAAAGTTCTGAATCGTTTAGGAAAACTTCCCAAAGATTTCAATCCCGAACCACTATTAATTGCCCTAAAAAATAAAAATAATATCGTTAGATATTTGGCGCTCAAAAATCTGGCAAAATTAACAGATATGAATCTTCTCAATAAATATAAAGAGATCATTCGGAATGATAGTTCAGCCGATGTTAGAAGGGAAGCAGTTTCTGCGGTTGGTAGATTAAGAAACAAAAATACGATCGATTATTTAATAAAATTGCTTGTCGATGAAGACCCTGAAGTTGTTTTGCAAGCAATTAGAGGATTATTGGTTTTTAAATTTGAAGAAAAAGTAAAAACAAATCTAATGAAATTGAAGCAACATCCAAATGAAATAATTCAAGAAGTGATTACAAAGGAGTTCAAAGAAAAAAAGAAAACATCGAATATTCATGATCATTCTTTATCACCGAATTTTTTAAAAAATCGGGTTATAGAAGGTGATGTAAGAAAAATTGTTAAATTAATTCCGGATGAATCGATACATTTAACCTTTACCTCACCTCCATATTATAATGCTCGAGATTATTCTATTTATCGAAGTTATAAAGAATATTTAGGATTTTTAGAAAATGTCTTTAAAGAAATTCATAGGATTACAAAAGAAGGTCGATTCTTTATATTAAACACATCTCCGATTATAATTCCTCGAATCAGCAGGCAACACTCCAGCAAAAGATATCCGATTCCTTATGATATTCATCCTTTATTAATAAAAATGGGTTGGGAATTTATCGATGATATTGTCTGGGTCAAACCGGAAGCGAGTGTGAAAAATCGGGTTGCAGGTTTTGCTCAACACAGAAAACCATTAGCATATAAACCAAATCCGAGAAGTGAATGTATAATGGTTTATAGGAAAAAAACAGATAAACTTCTGGATTGGAATATTAAGCAATATTATTGTGAAACCATTGAAAATAGCAAAGTGAAAGAAAATTTTGAGACATCCAATATCTGGAAAATCGATCCAACATTCGACAAAACACATACTGCTGTTTTTCCAATTGAATTATGTAATCGGATCATTAAATTTTATTCATATATTGGAGATTTAGTTTTTGATCCTTTTGGTGGTAGCGGAACAATGGCAAAAGCAGCACAAAAATTAAAAAGATATTTTCTCTTAACAGAAAAAGCACCGGAATATATTAAAAGAATCAAAGAGAATTTAATGCAAATGGAGATTTATTCTGATAAAAATTATCTTCCTGAATTTATCCATTTTATTACATTTCAAAAAAATATGAAGGAGAAGAAATGACACTAACAGATGCTGTAACTCAAAAGATTATAAAAAAGTTAATACATGGAGATGATTATCGAATCGAGATTGTAACTTTATTAAATGCTCAATTTCTTCAATATGCAATCAATTTTTTCAAAAAAGTAATCGAAGCCAAACTTAAAAATCAAGATATAACAATTGATTGGTATAAAAAAGAATTTATAAACCCAAAATTATCATCGGAAGAAATTGCAATTAATTCGGGAATAAATAAAAAAACAATTACAAACATGTTTAATTCTGCAAGAAAAGAAATTGTTATCGAAGCAGCAGAAAATAACTATCAAACGCTATACGAATCAATTGAAAAATTGATTGAATCTGAATCAGATTTGGATTTAACATTAACAATAAGATTCAGGAAAGTTAGTGTTGATTTAAATATTAATGAAAGTCTAATAGTTATCAATTCATTAGCAGTAAAACGAGCATCGATCAGAGGTGGTTTATGGTCAACTGCTGGAAAACGAGTTGAGAAGTATTTAATGAAAACTCTCTGTAAAATTTATAATGTTGATGAATCTTATTTTGATCAATCACGAATTCCTGAATCAATGAGGGAAGTTGATTTCTATTTAATCACGGAAGCAAAAAATTACCGCTGTGAAGTAAAATTAATGGGAAAAGGTAATCCTGAAAGTGCAGATGCGATTTTTGCGAGAGAAAGTGATTTGTTTGTTGCTGATAAATTATCTGATTTGAATAAAAATCAAGCAGAACTTCTAAATACTGAATGGATCGAATTAAGAGCCAAAGACGGTTATAAAAGATTCAAAATCATCTTAGAAAAATTCGATATTCCTTACATAGATTTTAAGGGTGATATAGATAACAAATTGAATAAGATTTTTTCTGAAATTTTTTGAAAAACATTGATATGAAAAAAAAGCAAAATAAAGAAACCTTCGATTTTTATCAAAAAGATATCCTGAAAGGGATGAACAAAGATTCCAAAATTGTTTTAGTAACTGGTGGAGCAGGTTTTATCGGTTCCAATTTTATTAAATTTCTACTGAAAAAATATCCGAAATATAAGATCATTAATTTCGATAAATTAACTTATGCCGGAAATTTGAATAACCTGACCATGATCGAGAACAATCCGAATTATTTTTTTATCAAAGGAGATGTTGCCGCTCATAAAGATGTGAAAACTGTGTTCGAAGAATTCAATCCTGATTATGTGGTTCATTTTGCTGCTGAATCTCATGTTGACAGAAGCATCATCAATCCCGATGTTTTTTTGCAGACGAACATCATCGGCACCCAGATAATGCTGAATTATGCGCGTGATCATAACATCACGAAATTCATCCAGGTCTCGACCGACGAAGTTTACGGCTCTCTCGAAAAAAAAGGTTCTTTCGATGAACGATCTCCGCTTGCTCCGAACAATCCTTATGCAGCCAGCAAAGCATCTTCCGATCTTTTGCTCAGGGTTGCACATCAGACTTACGGACAAAGAATCAATATAGTCAGAACATGCAATAATTACGGAGCAAACCAGTTTCCAGAAAAATTCATTCCTCTGATCATAAACAATGCTTTTCAAGATAAGGAAATTCCTGTTTACGGAGATGGAAAATATTTCCGTAATTGGATAAATGTCGAGGATAATTGCCGTGCAGTCGATCTGATCCTTCATCAAGGGAAGACTGGTGAAACCTATAATGTCAGCGATAATAACGAATGGGAAAACCTTGATCTGGTCGAATATATTTTGGGGAAAATGAAAAAACCGAAATCTTTGATCAGGTTCGTGCTGGATCGTCCCGGACACGATTATCGTTATGCTCTGAACTTCTCCAAAATAAAAAATGAACTCGGTTGGAAACCCCGGGAAAATTTCGATGAAGGTCTAGATCGAACGATCGAGTGGTTTAAAAATAACAGTGATTGGGTTCAGGAAGTTTCATCGGGACAGTATATGAACTATTTCTCTAAATATTATAAGAAATAAAGGTGATAGAATGTTTGTCATTCCGAGGAATCTCACAAAGGAATTCTCGCAAAGAATCTCCAGTGTTTAACCAGTTCCGGATTTTATCGAAAGAAATTACTCGTGAGAAATAAAACGGGATTCCCCGGAATTACAGATCATACACTATGAAAGTTAAAAAAAAATTGTGAGTGAGAAATGATAAAGAAAGTATTATTTATATCGCTGATCTTAATTTCAACAGGTTGTTCTCTTATTCAATTTTTTGAGAAAAACAAAGTCGAATATGACCGCATCGAGAAGTCATCGAACGCTTCTTTTTCGAGTTTTATCCAAACGAAGGAAGATTCTCTAAATAATGAATTGCTTCTCAAAAACAGCGAAATCGATTCCCTTTATACCATGATCGAGGAAATGAATTTTTCCATCGACTCACTGACGCAAGCTCTCGAAATTTCCAATAGTCGAGTATTAGTAAATACCGATTTTCAAATACCGGATTCGATCATGTTTGCCGGTCGAAAATTTGATTTGAGAAATGAAAGGCTCTTCCATAAATTTGAAGAGATATTCCATCTCGAAGTCCAGTCCGCTCACAAATTCATACCGAGAAGCGGGAAATATTTTGCGATTATCGATTCGATTTTTTCTGCTTACAAAATTCCTCTCGATGTTAAATATTTGGCAATTGCGGAGAGTCGTTTGAGTTCGATGGCAACTTCGCGGGTCGGAGCAGCCGGTATCTGGCAATTTATGAAAGGAACAGCAAAAGGTTTTGGTTTGAAGATCGATCCTTTTGTGGATGAACGGAGAGATGTTTTCAAATCTACCGAAGCAGCGGCTAAACTCCTGAAAAGCAATTATGTCCATTTATCAAAACTCGGAGCACATGACTGGCTTTTGGCAATGAGTGCGTATAACGCCGGAGCAGGAAGCATTTCGAAAGTGATCAAAGAGCAAGGTGGAACAGATTTTTTCGATTTGATCATGAAAGCGGATGAGACACACAGGTTTGTCTGGCGAGCAGTTGCCATCAAGATGATCTTCGAAAATGAAGAGGATATCTTCGGAGAAAAATTTGATCGCGAAAAACCGCTCCTGGAATCGGTCCGAAAAGAAAAGATTAAATTGAAAGGTCATTATAAAATCGATGATTGGGCAAATGCACAGGGAACTGCTGTCGGTAAGATATGGGAGTTCAATCCCTGGATAAAGATCTTCAAAAGAACTCGGAAAAATTATTCCGCGATCAATAATGTTGTCCTTCCACCCGGAGAATTTACGATACTTGTTCCAATAGAAGGAAAGAAAAATTCTAACGATTTAGCTCGAATCAGAAAACAATTCCTCATAAAGAATGCCGGATATTTCACCCATCATAAAGTTAAAAAAGGGGATACGCTTTATGATATTGCCCGGAAGTATAAAACAACTATTTCCAAAATAAAATCCCTGAACAATTTAAGATCGAATATCATCTATCCCGGACAAAAACTCAAACTTTATGGCTCAACAAAAGGATATTATATTGTCAAAAAAGGGGATACACTTTACGAAATCGCACGAAAATATAACATTTCAATTTCCAAGATAAAAAGCATCAATGGATTGAAATCCAACACTATCTACCCGGGACAAAAATTGTATTATTGATTATTTAGTGTTCATCCGTAAACTCAACCCCAGACCTTCTCTTGAGAAGATAAGGGAGAATTTGGAAACACAAATCCCTTTATCCATCAGTATTTCCCCTCTTTGTCAAAGAGGGGTTAGGGGAGTTTGTGATAAAAATTCTCAAAGCAGGAGTTTTGAGTTACAAAATTCTCAAAGCAGGAGTTCTGAGTTACAAAATTCTCAAAGCAGGAGCTCTGAGCTACAAAATTCTCAAAGCAGGAGCTTTGAGTTACATAGGTATTTATGAAAAATTTTGATTTTCTCGTGATAGGCAGTGGTATTGCAGGACTGGTTTATGCCCTGGAAGTATCCAAACTCGGTAAGGTTGCGGTTGTAACGAAGAAGAAACTGAATGATTGCAACACGGAATATGCCCAGGGTGGTATTGCTGCGGTTTTGAGTCATCATGATTCTTACAAGGAACATATTAAAGACACTTTTATCGCCGGTTCTGAAATCGGGAAAAAGAATGTGATCAAAACGATCGTGGAAGAAGGTCCAGCCTGCATTGATTACCTGATCAAACTGGGAACGGAATTTACAGTAGAAAACGACGATCTAGACCGCAGTTTGGAAAATCTTGCCCTGACCAGAGAAGGAGGTCACTCCCAAAAAAGAGTTGCTCATGCTGCCGATTCAACCGGACATGAAATAATGAAAGCATTGAGTAAAGAATGCCGGGAAAATCAAAACATTTCTATTTTTGAGAATCACCTGGCTATTGATTTGATCACGCAGCATCATATTTCACAAGCAGACAATTTTATTCCCCGCATAACCTGCTGGGGTGCTTATATTCTTGATCGGAATGCAAATAAGGTTTTCGTTTTCAGAGCAAGAAAAACAATGCTGGCAACCGGCGGTGCAGGTCAGGTTTATGATTATAACACAAATCCTCAAATTGCATCAGGTGATGGATACGCAATGGCGAGAATGGCTGGAGCTAGAATCGCCAACATGGAATTTGTTCAGTTTCATCCGACAGCATTCTACAGTTCCGAAGGAAAACCATTCCTGGTCTCGGAAGCTTTACGAGGTGAGGGTGCCATCCTGAAGCTGCAAAATGGACGGACTTTTATGGAAAATTATCATCGACTCGGTTGTCTTGCTCCAAGAGATGTTGTTTCGCGTGCTATCGATTTTGAACTAAAAAAAAGCGGGGATAAATTCCTCTATCTCGATACGACGAGAGTTCCTGCTGAAAAATTGAAAAACCGTTTTCCTTATATCTATAAAAAATGTTTGGAAAACGGGATCGATACAACTACAGAACCGATCCCGGTCGTGCCGGCTGCGCATTATTTCTGCGGAGGAATTCTGACGACCATCGATGGACGCACCGATATCAAAAATCTCTTTGCTGCCGGGGAAGTTGCCTGCACAGGACTGCATGGAGCAAATCGTCTTGCTTCCAATTCGCTGTTGGAAGGATTGGTTATCGCTTATCGAGCCGGGAATCATCCATCCAATAAAGAAGAAGTCATTTTCCCGGAAATACCTGAATGGCACGATATCGGGACATTTAATGAAAATGAATGGGTCGTAATTTCTCATAATCGCGAGATCATTCGGAAGATCATGCAGAGTTATGTTTCCATCACTCGCTCAACACGGCTTCTTAATTATGCCCTTTCGAGAATTGCTAATATTTATGAAGAGATCAATAATTTTTATCACGAAAATCCGGTCAGGGAAGAAGTGATCGAAACCAGGAATCTTGCTGTTGTCGCGAACATCATTATTCGTTCTGCTCTTTTGAGAAAAGAAAGCAGGGGACTGCATTATAATATCGATTTTCCAGAAAAGGACGATGTTAAATATAAAAAGGATACGATAATATAAAATGCTGAAATACAAAAATTCTAAAAATCTAAAATACTAAAATGGAAAAAGAAAAAGGATATTTCATTACTTTCGAAGGGATCGAAGGTTGCGGGAAATCGACGCAGGCGGAATTACTTGCTTCTTATCTCATAAAAAAAGGAAAAAAAGTATTCCTGACGCGTGAGCCGGGAGGTCCGAAAATTTCCGAGGAGATTCGGAAGATCCTTCTTGAAAAAGAAAATTCCGAGATGCTTCCCGAAACCGAATTGCTGCTGTATATGGCGAGCAGAAGCCAGCATACAGGTGAATGGATAATTCCGAAATTAGAAGAAGGAACGGTCGTCATTTCCGACAGATATTACGATTCTTCCCTCGCTTACCAAGGTGCTGCTCGTAAATTAAACAGAAACATTATTGACACTATTACGCTTTTCTCTACTTTTGGTCTGAAGCCGGACCTGACTTTTTTGATCGATCTTTCGGCTGAGATCGGATTGTCCCGCATCTCGAGAAAAAAAGCTGACAGATTGGAACAAGAATCGCTTTTATTTCATGAGAAGGTCAGAAATGGATTTTTGGAAATTGCCGGAATAGAAAAAAAGAGATATATTATCTTAGAGGGAAATCTCACGATAGATGAGATACATAATGAGATAATTAAAAAACTGGAAATTTTTTTCAGTAAGACTCGACGCGTAACGAACCGGCAACTGCCGGGGAGTGCGAGTTGAGAATTGCGACAGCATTTGACAGATTGTTCTCAACTAGCTCTTGCTAGCAAGCCGAGTCAATCCAAAAGGAAGGTTCAAAAATGAAATTAAACAGAACTAATAAAATAATAATTTCAGTCAGTATCATCAGCTGGTTCATCGTCGCTATATTCATTCTACAAACAGCACCTGCTGCTGCAAAAAGCGATGAAACCCAGACAAATATTTATAAAAAACTGAAAGTATTTAATGAAGTCCTTTTCAAGCTTCAGGAGAACTATGTCGATGAAATAGACATTTCTGATCTGATCGATTCCGCTATCGACGGTATGCTCGAAGAAACAGACCCGCACACGAATTACTTCTCTCCCGATGAATTCGACCGCTTCAGTTCCAATACAAAAGGTGAATTCGGCGGTCTTGGGATTTCCATCGATAAAAAAGGAAAGTTCATAACCGTTGTGTCCCCCATCGAAGGAACTCCTGCCTACCGGATGGGAATAATGGCAGGTGATAAGATCATAAAAGTGGACGGAGAAAGTATTATCGATGTGGACACAGATGTCTCAATCAAGAAAATGCGGGGCGAACCCGGGACAAAAGTTGTAATAACCATCGTGCGTCCGGGAGTAGATGAAGAACTCGATTTTGAAATAATTCGCGATATTATCAAGATAAAAAGTATTCCTTATGCTTTCAAGATGGATAACGGTGTCGGATATGTCAGGGTCAGGCAATTCAATGCTAACACGACCGAAGAATTGAGAGAAAAACTAGATGATCTCGAAGAAGAAGGTATCCGCGGTTTGCTGATAGATCTGAGATTCAATCCGGGGGGACTTCTGAACGAAGCGATCAATACTGTCAATGAATTCATCGGTAAAGGAAAAAGGGTCGTCTATACAAAAGGGAGAACTCCCAGAACAAACATGGAATATTATACAAAATACAACAGGATCCGCAGCGGTTACCCGGTCGTTGTTCTCATCAATGAAGCTTCTGCCAGTGCTGCCGAGATCTTTGCAGGTTCCCTGCAGGATTATGACAAAGCTCTTGTGGTTGGAAAAACTTCGTTCGGGAAAGGTTCCGTCCAGCGTCTCTTTCCTTTATCCGATGGAAACGGGATCAAGGTTACAACTGCCAAATACTACATTAATTCCGATAGATGTATTCATAAAGATATAAACGACCGTGTTCTCAAAGGCGAAGATGTAACGGATGCGGATTTTGAGCAGGCAGATGAAGACCATCTCGAAGATATTCATTACACCGAAAAAGGTCGTATCGTTTACGGCGGCGGTGGGATCAATCCTGATATCGAGATCGAACAAAGCAAGATCTCCCCTCTGGGTAGGGAATTAAGAAGGAAAAACACTTTCTTCAATTATTCCGTAGATTATATGCTCGAACACGAAAATGAAGTTACGAAAGATTTCCAAACCGATGACAAGATCATTAAAGATTTTATGGATTATGCTCAGAAAGACAGTATCGAATATGAATTTGTGGAACTGGACAGCACATACGAATGGATTGGAAATGAGATCACCTGGAATATTATCAAGAGAAAATTCGGTGATCTCGAAGGATACAAAATCCTGATCAAAGAAGACACGCAACTCCAGGAAGCCCTGAAAATATTTACCACCTATAATACTCTTGAACAGATGTTCGTGCATGCCGAAGGTCTGAAGGAAGAGGAAGAATAAATCCTCTTAAGTTTTCTCAAACTTCCGAAGTTTCAAAAACTTCGGAAGTTTGACTTAAACAATTAATACAATTCCAGCAAAACTTCTATTGTTTATCGCTCACCACGATCTTAAAGAACTTCTTATCCTCGACACCGATTGGATAATCATATTCCAGATCGGTTACAGTATCGATCAGATGACCGGCATCGCAATCAAAATCGGGAATATCACCGGCATAGACTTTATACCAGATACCATTGACCTCAGGATAAAGATTCCCTTCAAACTCGCCGTATTCCACTTCATCCCAGGAAAGATTCATATTAGAACCATCCCGCACAATATCGACTCTTGTCGCAATCGGAGGAATATTATCCAGAGAATATCCCGAATCAGGTTCGGAAGCAAAATACATCAGAGTAACATCCGTATGAGCATAGATGATGTATTTGGAATAGTGGGTCGAGACTGCACTCGAATCGTGCAAGGTCGGAGCGATAGCAGAATATTGCTCGAATCCCATAGCGAAAACAAAATCGATGAAGGTCAGGATCTCATCATCCCGCTGCCAGTATAATTTCTTATCAGTGTCTTCTTCAGCAGCAGCAAATATTTCGGCAGGATCATTATATACATTCATTTTCCCTGAATTACGAAAGATTTCATCATATCTCCAGATGGAATAATCTTCGATAGGAACCGGAGAGCCAAGAGCATCATAAGAACTCCTATCCCAGACAATTTGAACTTGCCGTCCCTGATCATCCGGAACATCCGAAATAGAAGAGATAGCAGGACTACCATCGGACTTATCAAAGTAATAAACTCCCATATCGGCAATTGTTCCATCCGGATCGAGAGGAGAAGCAGGATCACCGGTATCGATGCAGGGAGAAGAATATAACAGGTAATAATCATCATTGAATTCATCCCTGAAATCCGGATTAAAGGAGATATTCCCGGTTCCGGTCCAGGGATTCTGGCAATCCGAATAGGTCATTGTCAAAGTGCTGCCGAAACCGATATCCACTCCTAATGAGGAATTTCCCCAAATGATGGAGTTATGGATGATTGTGGTCGAATTTCCCATAGCGGAGAATCCTACATCACTGCCTGTAATCGTGCAGTGAGATATTTGTGTATTAGATGGTGTATTATCATTTGAAATTCCGTAATCAGGATTATCATATACCAGGCATCGGGAAATATCCAAACTCGATTGAACCGCATAAATTCCAATCATCGTATTATTATAGATTTCGCAATCGCTGATCTGTGACGAACTATTCTCGGTGCTGATTCCGACTCCGTCACCATTTCGGATTACACTGTTCGAAATAACAGGAGAACTGTTCACACAATAAATATTATCATAACTTCCATTACCTCCATATTCTATAATGCAGTTATCGATAATACAGGTATTGTCATCGGAATAATCGGCAAAATAGATGCCATACCAGTCTCCGGCTGCAGGAGTTCCGGAATTGGAAGTGAAGAGGATCGGTTCTGCTTCTGTTCCATCCGCAATTAATGCTCCGTTATATGCCGGATTGGAATTGTGCCCAATATAGAGGAAGGTTGAATCAAAATCAAGTTCATTTCCCGGTTCGATGATCAGAGTTGTAATGCCGTCAGGTCCGTCTGTTCCCTGCACATAAATATGAGCCGCAGAAGAGATGAAATATGGAATTCCCTGGTTTTCCCAGGTTGCATCTTCGATAATTGTTTCTCCATAAACATAGATCTGCTGGTAGGAATTTCCATAAAATGTATTGCCCGTCATATTCCCGACCTGACCGGCATAACAGCGGACGGGATAGTTGGAATTATTATCGATGGAATTGGAACTCATCTCGAGATAATCACTGCTGCCACCGATATATACTCCAATATTTCCATTAGAAGAAACAGTGCTCGAACTCAAATACAGTTCCGAGCCATTATAAGAATAGATACCGTAACTTCCGTTGAAGGTAACGAAACTGCCGGAGATGTTGACATTTGAACTATAGGAATATATCCCATAACCGGAATTGTTATCGAAATCACTGTTGGTGATGGTCGCATCCGAAGTATAAAGGTAAAATCCCGAACTTGTATTGTTATTAAGATCACACAGGTTTAAGATCAGGCTGCTGTAATACGCATCGATGCCTCTTGTAGTATTATGATGGATATTACAATTGGAAAGAGAAATAGTAGAATTTTCAAAAAATATTCCCGCACCATCACCATAACTGATCTCGCAATTTGTGATAGTCGGGCTGCTCGAGTTGCAATAGACATTTTCATAAGAAGCAGTTGCTCCTCCATACTCGATGATACAATGGTCGAGCAGACAAGTGCTGTCGTCGGCATAATCGGCGAAATAAATTCCATACCAGTCTCCGGCAGCAGGGGTTGCCGAATTAGAAGTAAAGATGATTGGTTCCGGTCCTGTACCATCTGCAACTAATGCTCCGTTATAGGCAGGATTGGAATTATGTCCTATCCAGAGAAATACCGAATCAAAATCGAGTTCAACGCCGGGATTCAAAGTCAAGGTTGTTATTCCATCTCCGCCATCTGTTCCCTGTACATAAATATGAGATGCAGAAGAGACATAATAAGGAATTCCCTGGTTTTCCCAGGTTGCATCTTCGGTAATTGTTTCTCCATAAACATAGATCTGCTGGTAGGTATTCCCGCTAAAGGAATTGCCCGTGCTATTTCCCACATGACCGGCATAACATCGCAGCGGATAAGAGGAATTATTGTTGATAGTATTTCCGCTGATGGTCGGATCATCACCGGCACTGTTCACATATATTCCCATATTCCCGTTATTGGAAATATCACAGCCACTGATGGTTGGAGCAGAACTTCCGTAAACATAAATTCCGTAACTCGAATTATGGGTGACTGAACTGCCCGAAATCGTCGGATTTGAATTACTATTACAATAAATTCCATAAGAAGTATTATGATGGATGCCGGAACCTGTAATTATCGGATTTGCCTGATTACAATATATTCCGCTGCCGGAACTACGGCTGATATCACAATTGGTAATGGTTGGACTGCTGTAATTACAATAGATATTTTCATTAGAGAAATAACCGCCGTATTCAATGATACAGTAATTCAAAAGACATGTTGCATCAGCGGAATAATTGGCAAAATAAATACCATCCCAATCTCCGGAGGAGGGAGAACCGGATGCGGAAGTAAAAGTAATGGGATTCGGTTCCGTTCCGTTGGCGATCAAAGCACCGGGATAATTAGAATTGCTGTCATGTCCGATAATAAGACCATAATATGAACCGAATTCCAGAGTGCATCCCGATTCGATCATGAGAGTTGTGACCAAATCCGGTCCATCCTGCCCCTGCACAAACAGATCACCGTCGATCAAGTAGGGAATGTTCTGGTCTGTCCAGGTCGCATCTTCCGATAACAACACGGAATTGACATATATCTGCTGATAAGTATTGCCCGAGAAAGAATTGCCCGTAATATAGTTCACATGCGTGGAATTGCAATCGATAGGATAGGAATGATTATTATCAAAGATATTGGAAGATATGACCGGCGTCGCGTCTGAAGTTCCAATATAAAGAGCGATATCATTATTGGAAGAAATATTATTCCCGTTGATATCGGGCGAGCAGACCAACTCGATATAAACAGCATAATAATCATTATACATAATATCGGATACAGAGATTTCCGGATCACAGTCGGAGATGGCAATTCCGAACCATTCGCTGTAACTGACATAACCATACCTGAAATAGCCGGGATCTGATTCTTCAAAGAAGATATTAGCAGTTACTGCTCCAGCCACAGAACCTCCGTACAGCACCTGGCAGTATTCCATCTGGCAAATTCCATCATTGGTGGAAGTTCCATCGAACAGGATGCCGTCCCAATCACCGGGTTCAGGTACACCATCGGATCCGAAAATCGTTTCGCCGATGGAATCATCGTCGCGGGAAGTAAAGATGATCTGGGCTGGATTTATACCGATGGCATTCATTGTGCCGAATACTTCCAACCGGCGGGTTGGAGCGAACTTGATGATCACGCCCGGATCGAGCGTAAAAATTGCACCGGCATTGACATAAAGGTCTCCGGTTGCATAATAAGTATCAGATGTCAGAGTTATGCCGCTCATATCTCCCGAGATATTGGTATAGGAGAACAGGAGCAGTCCGGATAAGAGAAATAGAACTGATAAGAATAACTTCTTTTGCATAATGTACCTCCAAAAAAATTTTTGCTGGGCGGAGAAAATAATTTGAGGTTAGATTGTCAAATTATTTTACTTCACACCTGCTCAATCCTGTGAACAGAGGGAGAACGGACCGAAGAATCAGCCCCGGAAAAAACGATTGACAATAAAATCCGTTAATGGAATTATACATACTGATTTTAATAGAGAAAAATGTGTTCTCATTACTCGATCCAATGCTCCGGCGTTGGAATGCACTATCGGACGCTCCTGCGTTAAACCAAAAACAACGCAGAGCGTTTTAAACATTCATTCCCACGCAGGAGCGTGGGAACGAGCAGAAAATAGATATCCAAAAGATCGAACTCCCTGCAAGCGAGGAAGTCCGGTCTTTTTGTGGAGACGAATAATCCCCTCTTGAGAGGGGTGCGACTTCAGTCGTGGGGTGTGTAATCTTGTTTCACATTTGACTTGTCCCTCTCCGCAGGAACTAAAAATCTGTCGCCAATATCGACTTCCCCTGCAGAAGTAACCCAAAATCAGCCGCCGATATCGATCTTCCCTGCAGAAGTAACCCAAAATCAGCCGCCAATATCGATCTTCCCTGCAGAAGTAACCCGAAATCAATCACGAGTATCGACCTCCCCTGCAGAGGTGACCCAAAATCGGTCGCCGATATCGGCCTCCTTCTCCGGAGGGATACCTGTTACCAGCGGGAAAATGATACTTATCCTAAAAAAATCAAATTTCCTGTCAAAAATAAATTATTAAACTTGACAGTAAATGAATATGACTGCGAGATTGCACCGTTTCAAATTTATCAAAAATAATATTGGAGGAATTTATGCCGACTTTGAAAAAACCAACCAGCGACTCCGGCAGGATAATATTACTGGATAATATCGTGCTGACCGGAAACCAGGATAATGCTGCCGGGAATAATTATGTGCAGCAAGCGACTTTGGATGAGATCGCAGTTTATCTGCCTGATTTTAAATCTGCCGAGAGTACGGTCAAAGAAAAATCAGAAGATAAAATGAAGGAAGTGAGGGAAAAAAGTGAAGGAATCAGATTTTTGGAGATCAATTGCCGTGATATGTGGGCAGGTGTGAAAAGACGGAAAACCAGGATGGGGCACCCCGATGAAATATTGACCTATTACGGCTTACCCCTCGATGGTAAGATACCTCAAATCGATGCTCCGGGAGAGTGGCTGAAAACGGCGGCAGATATGATCGAGGGTGATGCCAGAGCCGTTGCTGACGGTTTTCCGACCATGCTTAATCCATCCGCAACCGAAATGCAGGAAGCTCTCGATAAAGCAAAAGATGAATTTGATGATTTTGCGATGGCAGACCGCGAACATGACCAGGCTCAAGCTGCCGTCGCTGCTCTGCGTCCCCAGGCAGATGAGTTCATTAATGAAGTTTATGACCAGCTTACCTTTGCCCTGCGAAAGATGGACAATCCCAGTCAACGCCGGGTAATACGTACTTATGGTTATAAATATGAATATTCACCCGGAGAACCACCGGAAGAACCACCTGTTAAACCGGAAAATTTCACCGCTGCCTGGGAACATCCTGATTTGACACTCTCCTGTAACCCTGTCCCGACTGCCACCGGCTATATGATCGAATTTTCAGTAGATGAGGAAAACTGGGAGCAGATCTATGAAGGCGAGGAAAATTCATTAACTTATCAGCCCTTAGCCGGTAATCGATTCTATCGTATGCGCGCTTATAATGATTACGACAACGGCGAATGGAGTGATGTTATCTCCTTCGAACCGCCGGTTGTGTAACACAAAGCTCCTGCTTTGTGATAAATACACCTCACCTCACCCCAGCCTTCTCCTACAAGGAGAGGGAGAAAATCCCCTCTATTAGAGGGGTGCGACTTTAGTCGTGGGGTGTGTTATATGTGATGTTATTGTCTTCTACCAGACTCGACTTCAGCGAAGGCGACATTGCGCAATGTCGCCTTCGATATGGGGAAATTACTCGTTCCAATGCTCCGGCGTTGTGACTTTTTCCTGTTCAGATGCAAATTTCCATATCAATAGCCCCGCTTGCCTTGCCGAAACTTTAGTGAAGGCAGGTCCTTCAGGGCGGGGAAACATTCTTTGAATTAATCAATTCTCCGCCGTCACCCGGTAAAACTTTTTCTCATTCGCTCCCACCGGTTCCGACCATTCTGTTTCCGCTGTCGAATCGATGGGAGAAAAAGTCCCATAAGGATCGTCATCATCCGCAGTATAGATATTATAGGAAGTCGCTTCTGCCACCGCATCCCAGAAAAGATGAACATCACCGGCGTCGATCCAGATAGTAAGATTTTCTGGGGCGGAGATCGAAAGACCAAGTTCTTCGTCGTGAGTAGCATTCGTGTATGGAATGAATGTCACTAATCCTAAACTCGCGTTATCATTTTCATCATAAATATTAGCATCTATCTCCGCCTGCACGATCGTTCCCCAATAAATATAGGAAGCAGTTATGTCGGAAGTTCCGTTATAAAGATCGTAAGTGCCGTTCCCGTAAATATCATTCCATTCCGTCAGTTCGCTGCCGAAAGTAGGTTCACTCGCTCCGGTCAGGTAGATCCCGTATTGATTATTATCGATGATCTCATTATTGGAAATGAAATCAGGGGAAGCATTTGTTCCGGAAAATCCTCTATCATTATTCTGCAGGATACAATGATCGAATGATAGGGAGGTGGGAGTATTGGCACTCACACCTTTTCCAGTAGAATAAGTCGCATGTTCGACAGTACAATAGTCCAGATCACCAGTTGAATCATACAGGAAACTGAGACCTGACCAGGCGTGAGATTCATCGAAACGGGTCATCAGCACTCTATTTCCGGAACTTCCCGATACATTTAGTGTACCGTTCACATAAAGACTCACGGAATTATAGAATTTAAGAGTATTTGCAGCAGCAATAGTCAGTTCACCATTGACTTCGGGAGTGCCGTTAATGTGATGATCCAGACCGCTGAAATTAAACCAGGTTCCGGTTTTATCACTGCTGCCGGATGTAACACGGATCGCATTGTTAGTATTTCCTGTAGTCGGGATCGAACTTGCCGCAGTTGGGAAAGAACCGCAGTCTATGGAAAGAGGATAATTATTTTCATTACCTATTCCTCCGATCGTAGTCGAAGCATTGATAGTGAAATCTCCCGAATCCTTAAAGCGGAATGCTCCGTAAGTTCCGTTGTTATATAAGGTCAAGTCGTTAATGAAACCGAGGGTACTACATTCTTCAAAATAAACTCCGCAATCGGTATTATCATCGACAGTCGTTACATTAAAGTTGGGAGATGAACAGTCCCGTAAATGAATTCCGATTTTATTACCGGAGCAGACATTTCCCGTTCCTATCACAGGATTGATCGTATTACGAAAATGTATTCCCTCGCCGTGTGTATCCGTATTATTCTGGAAGTAATTGTTGGTTAATGAGACATTGGCATTATCTCCAAAAAAACCGTAATCATTATTTTGCAGAAGGCAATTATCAAGACTCAAAGAAGCAGGATCATTGGCATTTACAGCATAAGAAGTCGAGGAATAAGTTGCATATTCAAGTGTAGCATAATTCAAATCTCCATTCGAATCCGACATAAAATATAGAGAATACCACTCGTCATCAATGTGTCTTCTGGTGAATAAAACTTCGTTACCGGCAGTTCCGTTTACATTCATTGTTCCGTAAATGTTGAAATATCGACCGTTTTCAAACCTGACCACGACATTCTCAACAACCGTTAAACTACCTCCCGAATTTATGGTTGGATTTTGAGTTATGATAAAATCTTCTCCGACATCAAACCAGGTTACACTTTCTGTTGTAGATCCTCCATAAACCTGAATTCCATCATCATTTGTATTACCTGCTGCGGGAATATTTCCATTTGAAGATAAATCAGGATACGAACCGATATCGATGGTCAAACCCCAGGAATTTCCGGTGATCGAGTTTCCTTCTCCAATATGGAATTCACCCGTACCAAGCATATAGATCGCACCTTGCGGATCGGAATGTCCGGTGATTGTCTGATTCGAAATGTCTGGATTTGTGCAGTCTGTGAAATGCAGACCTTCATTATTATTATTCTGGATCGTATTGGCAACGGACAAAGTCGGAGAAGTTGCCCCGGTTGCGTAGATTCCATAATCATTACCCTGGATCGTGCAGTGTTCGATTACCGGGAAAGAATTTTCTGCATGTATTCCATAAGCATTGGAATATGTTGCATGTTCGACGGTACAGTATTGTAAAGTTCCGTCCGAACCTGTCATGTAAAAGAGTCCATACCAGGCATCTTCCGCATCTCGCCTGGAAAAGAGGATTCCGTTTCCGGCAGTTCCATTAGCATTTACAATTCCATAATTCTGCAGATATTTTCCATTATCAAACAAGACATTGACATTATCTTCGATTGTTAAAGTTCCTCCTGCACTTACGGTTGGATTTTGTGTTATGATATAATCAGCTCCCACATCATACCAGGTCACACTTTCTGTCGTGAATCCTCCATAAACCTGGATTCCATCATCATTTGTATTGCCTGTTGTCGGGATATTTCCATTTGAAGATACATTCGGAAATGAGCCGATATTGATAGTCAAACCCCAGGTATTTCCGTTGATCGTATTTCCTTCTCCAATATGGAACTCGCCGGTATTATCCATATAAATTGCTCCCTGCGGATCGGAATGTCCGGTTATGGTCTGGTTGGAAATGCTTGGATCTGTGCAATCCGTAAAATGCAATCCTTCAAAATTATTGTCCTGTATTGTGTTGGGAACGGACAAAGTTGGAGAAACCGCTCCATTCACATAGATCCCGTAATCATTATTTCTGATGGTGCAGTGTTCTAAAGTCGGAAAAGACTCCGAAGCATTAACAGCGTAAGAAGTGTAATATGTAGCATACTCTATAGTGCAATATTGCAAAAGTCCATCCGATCCGCTCTGAAAATACAAACCATACCACTGATCATCCGGGTCGTTCCTGGAAAATAGAATTCCATTGCTGGCAGTTCCGGATACAATTAGTTCTCCATGGATCTGCATGTATTTGCCTGTTTCAAATTTCACATTCACATTGTCGGAAATTATTAAAACTCCACTGGCATTTATCGTGGGAGCATAAGTGATAATATAATCAGCAGAGACATCATTCCAGAAAACACTATCATTTGTAGAACCGCCGTAAACCTGTATTCCTTCCTCATTGGTATTACCTGTTGTCGGGATATTTCCATCCGACGATACGGAGGGATATGAATCTACATCCATTGTTAATCCCCAACTATTTCCGTTGATCGTGTTTCCTGCTCCAATATGGAATTCACCTGTATAGTTCATATATATTGCTCCTTGCGGATCGGAATGTCCGGTTATGATCTGGTTGGAAATGCTCGGATCGGTGCAGTCTGTGAAATGCAGACCTTCATTATTATTATTCTGGATCGTATTGGCAACGGACAAAGTCGGAGAAGTTGCCCCGGTTGCGTAGATTCCATAATCATTACCCTGGATCGTGCAGTGTTCGATTACCGGGAAAGAATTTTCTGCATGTATTCCATAAGCATTGGAATATGTTGCATGTTCGACGGTACAGTATTGTAAAGTTCCGTCCGAACCTGTCATGTAAAAGAGTCCATACCAGGCATCTTCCGCATCTCGCCTGGAAAAGAGGATTCCGTTTCCGGCAGTTCCATTAGCATTTACAATTCCATAATTCTGCAGATATTTTCCATTATCAAACAAGACATTGACATTATCTTCGATTGTTAAAGTTCCTCCTGCACTTACGGTTGGATTTTGTGTTATGATATAATCAGCTCCCACATCATACCAGGTCACACTTTCTGTCGTGAATCCTCCATAAACCTGGATTCCATCATCATTTGTATTGCCTGTTGTCGGGATATTTCCATTTGAAGATACATTCGGAAATGAGCCGATATTGATAGTCAAACCCCAGGTATTTCCGTTGATCGTATTTCCTTCTCCAATATGGAACTCGCCGGTATTATCCATATAAATTGCTCCCTGCGGATCGGAATGTCCGGTTATGGTCTGGTTGGAAATGCTTGGATCTGTGCAATCCGTAAAATGCAATCCTTCAAAATTATTGTCCTGTATTGTGTTGGGAACGGACAAAGTTGGAGAAACCGCTCCATTCACATAGATCCCGTAATCATTATTTCTGATGGTGCAGTGTTCTAAAGTCGGAAAAGACTCCGAAGCATTAACAGCGTAAGAAGTGTAATATGTAGCATACTCTATAGTGCAATATTGCAAAAGTCCATCCGATCCGCTCTGAAAATACAAACCATACCACTGATCATCCGGGTCGTTCCTGGAAAATAGAATTCCATTGCTGGCAGTTCCGGATACAATTAGTTCTCCATGGATCTGCATGTATTTGCCTGTTTCAAATTTCACATTCACATTGTCGGAAATTATTAAAACTCCACTGGCATTTATCGTGGGAGCATAAGTGATAATATAATCAGCAGAGACATCATTCCAGAAAACACTATCATTTGTAGAACCGCCGTAAACCTGTATTCCTTCCTCATTGGTATTACCTGTTGTCGGGATATTTCCATCCGACGATACGGAGGGATATGAATCTACATCCATTGTTAATCCCCAACTATTTCCGTTGATCGTGTTTCCTGCTCCAATATGGAATTCACCTGTATAGTTCATATATATTGCTCCTTGCGGATCGGAATGTCCGGTTATGATCTGGTTGGAAATGCTCGGATCGGTGCAGTTGTAAAAATATAGACCTTCATTGTTATTGTTCTGGATCGTATTGGAAACTGATAAAGTCGGGGATGTTGAATCCGTGTAATATATTCCGTAATCATTATTTTGAATTATGCAGTTTTCTATGGAAGGTATGGAATCATTGCAGTAAACTCCATAAGCAGTATAATATGTTGCATACTCGATTGTGCAATAATGTAAGGAACTGATCACCGCTTCATAGAAATAGATGCCATACCATTCATCGTCAGGGTCTCGCCGGGTGAAAGTTATTCCTGATCCTGCTGTTCCGTTAGCGGTCAATCTTCCGTAAGCCTGGATATATGAACCATTATCCATGAGAACCATACACCCATCTTCGATAGTTAAGCCGGCGTCATCACTGATCTGCACGGATCCAATAACAATATGCGGATTATCAGCAGCATACCAGGTAACATTCACACCGGAATATGTTACATTTTCATGGATGATCGCTTGTATCGATGATGTACAAAATAACAGGATTAATCCAATAACTACATTTGTTTTTACAAGGTTCATTCTTTTCCTCCTGTATCACCACCGTTCCGGTGGTTTTTTTTCCATATTTTTTCCATCCTACAGCTGCCGGATGGGATTACTGTATTTCAGACACGACTTGCTACGAAGTGCGAGTTGTGACGGATTCATTATCAATGATTAGATTCCGGAGTCGCATTCTTCGGCAATTACCGGAAGATGAAATCCAATTAATCCCATACCTTAAGGAGTGGGCTATTGATTAAATATTTTTCAATCAATAGCCCCATTCTTTGGGGAGGGGGAGAATTGAATCAAAACTCAAGTCCAGTCTTGCTCTGCTCTCCTGAACTCAAGTCTTTTAATTCACCGCTTTCACATAATAAAATTTCTTCTCATCCGATGATATATCAGTATCGGTCCAATCCGTAACCGTAATTCCCGTTTCTTCCGTGTTCCACAATTCATAAGATAGAGAAGGATCTGTCGATGAGAAAATAGAATAGGAAATCGCTTCCGGAACTTCATCCCACTGGATAAACGCTCCGTTGTAGGTGATCGTGATCGTAACATTTTCAGGAGCAGCAGGCGGAGTTGCTTCCGGTTCTTCCCAATCGTCTGCTCCAGGGCCGCCGTAACTTCCCATATCAGCAGTTACAGTTCCCAGCGCGGGATAGAGAGCATAACCGGGATTTTCCGGGTCTTCCGGATCATTATAAGCAGGATCGGGATTTCCGGCATCTACGCAGAGAGATGCAGGTGAGAGATGATAATCACCATTATCCGGATCGATGAATTCGGGCGGAACATCGATATTTCCTTCACCTTCGCAGCCGCCGGCAATATTGCAATAAGTTGCGGTAAAGTAATCGTATCTTCCCGCATAAGGAGAAAATTCATAAATTTCATCACAGACGATGCAATCGATCAAATCGACCGTAAAGGGCATCATATCCCCAAATATATAAATTCCGTCACCATCGAAAACAGCAACATTATCACAGATCACACAATTGGTGAGAGTAGTGGTCATACACATTTCCACATAAATTCCACCGCCGTTGTCCGCCGTGTTTTCATAGATATTAACATTGTTCAATTCAGCACTTAAACCCATCTGACTCAAACCACCGCCGTTCATAGCAGTATTGGAATAGATATTTCCGTTATTTATCAGGATGGATGAATTGATCGTGCATTCGATACCGCCGCCGTAAACATCGGAATGATTGTCATAAACATCGACATTAGCAAGATCGATGCCGGAATCCCAGGCACAGTAAATTCCTCCTCCTCCTTCCGATGCATAATTATCTCTAACATAAGCAGTCTGCATTGTAAGACTTGAATAATCGGTGCAGTAAACTCCACCACCGTAAGTCGATGAACCGTTCATAACAGTAACATTTTCAATTGTAACAGATTCATCTCCATCCAGGTAGAGAACAGGATTGTTATCCTGGGCATCCAACCAGACATTTTCTCTGTTACTGCCGGAAATTGTAACAAATTCTTTGCAGTTTAGAGGGTAATTTTCAGCAGAAAATCCGTATGAATATGTTCCGCCGGCAAGATATATCGTGTGGGGATTTCCTGCATCTGCTTCGATTTTGGTCAACGCTTTGGTGATTGTTTTGAGTGGATTGTCCGCATCGAGTCCGGAGTTTAAATCCGATCCGTCAAAAGAACTGACATAAAGGTCTGCTGATACCTGGGTTTCAATGCTGTTCAAAATGGAGAAAGTGAAATCTCCAATCGGATGAGCAAAATAATCATTCGGATTAGCAACTGTGAAATAATCCACATTAACATTTATCGGAGCAGAACTTCCATAAGAATAAAGGTCATTTCCGGAACCAGCAATATTGGAATACAGGTTACAGCGACCGAACAGATTAAAATTAGCACCGGCATTAGTTCCAAAATAAATTCCGCCACCTTTGAGCGACTTGTTATCGATGATAGTAGATTCTTCCAGAGACGGGAAGGAATAATAATCGAGTTGGATTCCGCCGCCAGTTTCGGAGGATGTATTGCCCTCTACTTCAGAATCATAAAGGTAAAAATTGGAATCATACCCGCAAATTCCACCGCCTTTGTTACCTGCGATATTATCATAAATATCATTATAGAAAATATTCGGATCTGCTTCATAAATATAAATTCCACCACCGGAATTTCCTGCTTCGTTTTCATAAATTTCGGAATTCCTGATATCTGCATCACAATTTGTGTAGCAGTAGATGCCGCCGCCATACCAGTTGGCATAATTATCCCGGATTTCATAATTATGAATATCAGGACTACAGTTGTTATAACAGGCAATTCCTCCACCGTATCCTGCTGAATTATCATTGATTATTACATCGGTGGAATTGAGTGTTACTGTTTGATAGAGATACATTCCGCCACCATAACCAATATCTGCACTGTTATTGCTGATGATCACAGTTTCAAGGGTAACTTCGGAGTTCGTTCCGATATAAAGTCCGCCGCCGTAACCATGACAGGTATTATTATCGATCAGGACATCGGTCATCGTTACTGTAGAACTCCAATCGATGTTCATACCGCCGGTCTGTTCAGCATCATTATTAAGGATATCGACATTTTCCAAGGTCATCGTATTGGATTGATGGCAATCGATGCCACCGCTTTGATTGGCATAATTATCAGAAACTATCACATCTGTCAGAGTTAGTTCGGAAAATGAAGCATAAATACCACCGCCATCGCTGGAAGCACTGTTGTCGTGAATATTACAATTGTTCAGTTGAACTTCTGCATAATAACAGTTGATCCCGCCACCATCAACTGCTTCTCCATCTGTTATTTCACAATAATTGAGAACGGAAGCAGGTTGTGTGTTGATTATCGTTTGATAGAAATACAATCCTTTCCAACCAACAAACAGCGGATTGAAAGCCATGAAAGTGATCATATTATCGTCGATTCCGTTTGCCAAAAGTTGTCCTCGAATACGGAATTCATAATAATCATCGAATATGACAACTACACCTGCTTCGATTGTTAGAACTTCATCAACCGGAATATTTGTATCACCAATAATGTGATACGGACTTCCAGCCAGATTCCAGGTGCCGTTCACATCTCCGGAAATATCTGTTGCGAAGATACTTCCTGCCATTAAAACTAATACGAATAAAACATACTTTTTCATTTTTCCTCCTGAATCACCACCTGTTCGGTGGTTTCATTTTTTTTGTATCACCACCGTCCCGGTGGTTTTTCCTTTTTTATTTGAATGATGCAATTCCCATCGAGACGATGGGGTTACTGAATCGCAATCAATTCTGATTGCGTTATCTCTTGTTCGTAAATTCTATTTGGGAATATTTGGTAGATCGCATATTTTTTCATAATGTGAATTTTTCACAGAATACAATTCTGTGCTACATTAATTCTCTGCAGTCACACAATAAAATTTCTTAACTCCTGATGCTGATTCACTCCATTCGGTTGTAGTTAATCCCGATTGTTCCAGATTGGAAAATGTTCCATAAGGATCTGTATCGCTGTAAACATTATAGGAAGTTGCGCCTGTTACTTCATCCCAGAAGATAGTTACTGTTCCCGAAGAATAAGTAATAGTTACATTTTCCGGAGCAGAAAGTCCTGATTGATTGTAATAAAATGCTCCCATATCATTTCTGGTTCCGTCCGGATCGAGAGGAGAAGCAGGATTTCCGGTATCGATGCAGGGAGATTTAGTTTCATCATTAACGGGAAAATTATCCCAGGAGAGATGAAAATCTCCCTCTACCGCATTTTCCAATAAAGGATCAGCATCGATACATCCCGTGCTGAACCAGGGCTGTCCTGTTCCATCTTCGATATTGGAATATGTCGCTGTCACAGTTTGTGCTCCGGAAAAGGATAATGACGGAAATGTGCTACTATTAAGAATATTATTAGAGAAATTTGCACCTGAGGAAGGATTATCAAAATAAAGATAGACATCACCACCGTCAGTTGCTGTATTTGCATAAAATGTATTGTTATGTAAATCTAAATATCCTGAAGTAGTCGATATACACAATCCACCTCCGGAAGCAGTCGATTCGTTTTCATTAAAAACATTATGGTCTATCGTTACAATTCCTGAATCAAGAAATATGTTTGCACCCCCTCCTACTTGATTTGAAAAATTATTTGTAAAAGTATTGCTCCAAACATTTATTGTTCCACCATTGTGGTTTATCCACAAAGCACCGCCTTGCCAGACAGAACTATTCTCAAGAAATGTATTTTCCGATAAATTGATTGTGCCGGATTCGATCTCGATATAAGTTGCTCCTCCGCTGCCGGCATCGGCGGCAGAATTCCCTGATGATGTATTTTGGTTATAATCGACTGAAGTATTTCCTCCCGGACACCTGATCCAGCAACCTCCTCCGAATTCTTCGGCGATGTTATTGTTAAATATATTGGATTCGACGACAATAGTAGAATTACTTCCCAATGGATATAACATTGCTCCGGCTGCATCTCTTTCTGCTGTATTTTCTTCGAAAGTGCAGCCAATAACTCTTATCTCGGTTCCGATTCCTTCTGTTTGGACGAAGAGACCTCCGGCAGTTCCAAAAGGATATCCTGATGAATTAGGAGATGAGTTTCTATTGAATGTGCAGTTTGTAACACTGATATTTCCTCCGATCGAATACAGGTTTGCTCCACCACATACATTATTGGCAGTATTGTCATCGATAGTGCAGTCGTTAAGTCTTATCTCGGCATTTTGTGTTTCGATATACAAGCCGCCCCCGAAGTCTGCTCTTCCGTGTTCTATATATACTCCTTCAAGGTAGATGTCGCTATTATTTGCAACTGTTATAAGTTCCATTATTCTGATCAAATCACCTGCATTTAAAACCGGCGAATCTTCACCTTTTAAGAGAATCGAGTATTCTTCATCAGACCAAAATGTTAATGTCGAAATGATATTGTATGTTCCTGCTGAAATTATGATTGTGTCATTCTGGGTATTGGTTGATGCTTCATCGAGAGCAATTTGGATTTCTGTGGGATTGTTTACAATGAAGGTTGATGAGAATAAGATTATAGTGGAAAGAATAGAAAATAGAAAAATTGAAAATATTTTTTTGTTTTTTAATATGAACATTCTCATTTTTTTACCTTTAAATACTTGCCAAATTTCGATAATTTGGCAAGTTTTTAAATATTTTGAGGAATGACTGCAGTTCAGTAAAAATAACAATTCCCTGCCAGATGGAGTTCTGACTTCCAACTCAAGTCCATTCTCTCCGGCAATTGCCGGATCTGATGAACTCGAGTCATCTAATTTTCCGAAGTCACACAATAAAACTTCTTTTCTCCGGAAACCGCTTCACTCCATTCGGTTGTAGTTATTCCCGACTGTTCCAAATTGGAAAATGTTCCATAAGGATCTGTATCGCTGTAAACATTATAGGTTGTTGCTCCTGTTACTTCATCCCAATCGATTGTTACAGTTCCTGAAGAATAAGTTATGGTTACATTTTCCGGAGCAGGAAGAGAAGATTGATCGTAATAATATGCTCCCATATCATTTCGGGTTCCGTCCGGATCGAGAGGAGAAGCAGGATCTCCGGTATCGATGCAGGGAGATGTTGCCGTTAATGTGAAATCATAGTTGGAGGGATTAACAAATAAGGGATCGGAATCGATATTTCCGGTTCCAGTCCAACCACCGTCGATATTGCAATAAGTCGGGTCCGGAGCACCGCCATCGACTAAAATATGGATTTCTTCGGGAGTATCATTCCACAAAATACAGTTGGTTAAAGTCGGATAAGACCAATCATATAGAACAACTGCTCCACCATTTGTTGTTGCAGTGTTTTCCGAAATAGTGCAATTGACGATTTCCGGGCTGCAGCCATCGATATAGATTCCTGCTCCATAAGATGCTGTGTTATCATTGAGCAAACAATAATCCAGATCTCCGTTAGCACCCGTAAATTGGATTGCTCCACCATTTGTGGCTGAATTTTCTCTAAAAATACAATTCCTGATGAGCGGAGATGAATACCTGATATGAATTCCACCTCCTCCATCATTGGCGTAATTTCCTTCAAAAAGACAATTTTCGATCAGCAGGCGGGATGATTCATAAAGGAAAATCCCACCGCCAAAACCGTTTTCCCAACCGGAACCGCTGGCATTTCCATCCTGAAAAGATGTATGAGTAATCTTGCAGGAATCCATTCCATTCCAGGAAATATCATAAAATCTTAATCCGTACCAACCGGTTGTCGGATTTTGAGCGGAGAAACGAACGCTGTCTGTTTCCGTTCCGTTGATAACGAGTCTTCCGGAAACAGAGAATTTGTAATGTCCTGTGAAAATAATATCAGTTCCACCTGCGGGAGGATTGATAGTCAGAGTATAATCATGCGGAATTTGCAGGTCGCAATCGACATATATCAGATCATAATTCCAGGTTCCATCGACATCTCCGCAGACATGATAACCACCCGGAGGTGAATCCGTTCCTTCTCCTGAAACAGAAACTGTCGAGTTTCCGCATTGGGTTGAATAAATGGTAATTGTTCCTTCATAAGATTGCACAGCAGTTGGAGAAAAAGTAACTTCGATATCTCTCGTCTCTCCAGCAGAAAGCGTAAAACCGGAAAGCCGTGCATCCAGATCGACGAGAGTGAAAGCCGGATCATCGGATAAGATTTGATCGATAGTAACAGGAACTGAATCGACATTCTCGATGGTAAATATTTCGGAATCGGTTTCTTCGATATTAACTTCTCCAAAATCGATGCTGGTAGGATAAACGGAAAATCCCGAAGGCGGAGCCGGAGTCCAACCTGTCAATCTTGCCAGCAGCCACCAGGCGGCACTTCCTTTCAAGCGACAGGATGATTCGGTTGTGTGTCCGTAATAATCTCCGTCGAAATCAGGATGCTGCAAGGGAACTGTAGTCGAATTGTATTCATAAGAATTCATAACTCCATTATGCCAGCAATCGATATCGGCAAAATCGAAAAGTACTTTGTCATTCGTGATACAGTAATCTCGAATCTGTTCATTTCTTAAATAACGGTTATAACCATCAGATCCATCTGCTTGGGCATTTCCGGTCATATAAACGAAAGTAACTCCCGGATTTGCTGCTTCCAGACCAGCCATCGCAGAAAGATAGTCACTGATTTGAGATGAATTGAAATAATCACATTGGGTGCAGAAACACCATTGAGAAACATTAATAGCAGGATTATTGTCCAGAACATCCTGCGTCAAATCGAGTCCATAAGCAGATTCCCAATAAAGATCGGGAGTGATATAAGTCGCTGTTTCCTGACCATCGAAAATACAGAGAGAACCGGCAACATCCGGTAAATAGGAAAATCCGACCTCATAAGCGAGAGAAGAATCATCTCCTTCCAGAAATTGTAAACCCCAGGTCAGTTGTTCTCCGTGAGAAGTGTGTGCATAATGCCATTTGATATCTGCCTGCACATCGTCGATCACACTTGCCGGAATTAGGTTAATGTCCGTGCATTCGTGGTCGATGATCAAACCCTGACTTTGCAGTCCAATAATTCCCGACAAAAGAAATAAAACTAATAAACACTTTTTCATGTTTCCTCCTTAAAAAGTTTTGTCTATATTCTTCCAATACTCGATATTGTCTATCTTTAAATTTTAAAAAACAAGCATTTCAATTCGTTCTATAATTAAACTCCTCTCTAAATATAATATTTCAAGTTCTATCCGCAAGAAAAATGCCAAATTATCTTTTAAAAAAGACAACCATCTTAACATATTGATTTTTAAAGAATTATAATAAAATTTAGGAAATTATGATTTTTTGTTTTTATGGAAGAGATTACATAAATATGGAATTAATTGGATGGAAGAGATTCCACAAAATAAATTTTAATGAAATTATGGAGTCGAATCTTTAATAAAAAAACCTGTATTTCAAATTATTGAAATACAGGTTTCAGGTGGAATTGAAATCCTATCTGGTTAATATCATTTTTTTTGTAAGAGAATTATGCAAAATGTGCAATCGATAGAAATACAAACCGCTGGCAAGAGGTTTGTTATTTTTATCTCTTCCATTCCATAAGATCGAACCATTTTCCAATTTTAGATTTTTAAATTCTTTTACGAGTTGTCCTTTGATATTGTAGATAGAAATTTTGGCATTTTCATACTTCCTGTTTGGAAGATTATAGGAAAGAGTTGTTTGCGAACTGAAAGGATTCGGATAATTGTTAAGTGTGCAGATTTCATCAGGAAGTATCTGCTCATCTTCTGTCGATGTAATTCCAAACCAGGTTACAATATTATTCATCACCAGATTCCTGTCATCGGAATTATCTATCGCTTCATAACCAAAAGCAAAATAGACGATTCTTGCATTTGAACCGGGATGGATCGCCTGCAATGCTCCTGCTCCACCGTTCGAGTAGAACAGGATTTCGGTTGCAGCCGCATCATAAGCCGAGATCCTGCTTGGATATTGCTGATTATCGGCACCGTCACCTCCGGCAATATGCAGCGAAACTCCATCCCACAATGGATCGTCTTCCAAACCGGTCAGATCGTAATTATTCGTATCATCGGATATATAATTGGCATGCAGATAATTATGATAAAACTCCACATCCGTATTATCGCTGCTTTGATTCAAATCCCAACCGATATCCTGTCCGCTGAAGAAAACATTTTTCCCGGCTTCGATATAATCGACCAGGAATTCTCTGTCTTCCGCATCGAGAGAAGGAAAACTCCAACCGACATTCCAGACTAGAATGTTCATATAACTCATCACATCGTCGTTCAATTTGTTTTTGGAAACATCCCAAATACCGTATGAATAACCCAGGTCGGATAAAGCAGAGGAGAAATAATCTTCATAAGGTTCCCCGCCATCATCATCGACGATCAGAACCTCCGTATCGAATGTAATGTAAGTAAAGGGAATTATAGTCGGTTCGATATTGTCGGAATTTATTTCAAAATGATATTTAATCATTCCGGAACCACCAGGCATAACATTCGCATGAAAATTCTCATATTCTTCGTTGGAAAGAGTTATATCTGTTTCGGAGGGAAAACATTCTCCGTTTTCATTACAAAATGTAACAAGAGTTCCTTCCGGTGCTTCATCGAGCACTATACCGATATTGAAAGTATCTTCCAAACCTGTGTTCAAAACGGTAAAATATTCTTCTTCATAAGTTCCGGAAGAAGGTCCAAAAGTCATAAAATCAAAAGGGACTATTGCTCGAACCTGATATTCGGGAACAGAATATGACGAGGTTGCATTCAAAACCCGTTTATCCTGTTCCTGCACAAACACTACTGCATAGACATTATCTGTATCAACTTCCGGGATGATCTCAAATTGGGCAGTTTCTTCGTAGGTATTATTTTGTCCGCTTAAAGAAAAATTTAAATTGATAATGTCTCTGGTTACATGAGTATATTCGGCAGTAACATCATCTTCGAGCAAAATAAACCGGAGAAAAGCATCATCGATAGAATAATCAGGAGCGAACATTTCGATGGAAACAGAGATATCACCGGTAAGATTATTAAAATTTGTAATTTCGATACTAATCGGTGAAGGTGCAAAATAAAATTTTTCAATTTCATTAAGAAAAGGCGTACCTGTTGCAATTACTTCACCACCTCCGACTAATTTGTCGATGCCTTCGAATATGGTAGTCGGATAACCGGTAACACCATAATAAGCGATAGCTGCATCCGTCTCGATTGTTCCATAACCTCCGGAAGTTGCATAGTAACGAATACTGACAAATTCCGAAAAATCGTATTCGTCATGACATATTTCCAGACCTGCGTAAGCATCCGGGCAATAACCACACCAGGTAGCAGTCGCATTTTCTGCCAGAACAGTCTTGGGTCGATAGTTCAAATCGGAATATAAACCGATCGACAAAAGAAATAGAATAATTAACATAATTGTAAATTTTTGCATTTTTCCTCCTAGTTTTAGGAAATAGAATATACAAATTTTATTCCCTTTGGGATACAATATATAAACTTTCTAACAATCGCAATCGCTTCAAATCCATTCTCTCCGGCAAGCGCTGGATCTTATGAACTCAAATCTTATTTTAATTTTAGTTCAAATGACCAGAGGTTGATTTTGAAACACCTCAGCCTTTATTTTTCAACCTCTGTGTCATTCTCGAACTAATCCTGAATTGGATTAAATGAACCTTCTGCAAAGGTCATTTGACCTTATTTCATCAGGATCATCTTCTTGGTGGAAGTATATCTGCCTGCTTTAATTTTGTAGAAATAAACTCCGGATGAAACCTCGTTTTGATCTTCATCTTTACCGTTCCAAAGAACAGAGTGTTTACCTTCATTCCGATATTTGTCGACCAATGTTTTAACTCTCTCACCCTTAGAATTGAAAACCTCTATCTTCACATCAGAGCCTTTATCCAGAGAATAACTGATCGTAGTCTCAGGATTGAATGGATTGGGAAAATTATGGAACATTTGTGTAATTGTTTGTTCATCTTCTGTAGAAGTTCGTTCACTTTCGTTTTCTCCTTCAGGCGGAGGTGCCATAAATTGCGATTGGTCGAAGTAATATGCTCCCATATCATTTCTTGTTCCGTCGGGATCGTTGAATGTAGGATAAGGATTGCCTGTATCAATGCAGGGAGATTTTGTGTTATCAGGATTCGGGAAATTTGCCCAAGTGAGATGGTAATCCTCCGTCAATGGAGTAGCAAATAATGGATCCTCATTTATATTACCTGTTCCAGCTAAACCACCTCCGTCAATATCTGAATAATTAGCTGTAATCGAACCGGAATTTATATGAAATTCCGTTGGAGAATCATTCCATAAGATGCAGTTATTTAACACGATATTAGCTTGATCACAATAAATACCACCACCAGGTGTAAAATTAGTTGAAACTGAATTCTCAGTGACTGTAGTATTATACAAAATTGCAGTTGTATTGTATGAATATATGCCAGCTCCTTGATAAGCAATATTTTTTGCAATTAAAGCATCGACGATTCGAGTTGTTGAATGGCTGAATAAAATCCCACCACCAGAATAAGAAGCAGAATTAAATGTTATTTCAACATTATACAAACGAGGTTTAGAATCATAGCAGTAAATTCCACCACCATATCTTGCTGAATTATCAAATATCTTAACACCATTTCCTGTAGTAGGAGTAGAACTAGCAAGTAATACACCACCTCCAAATCTTCTGGCATTATTCTCATATATTTCAACATTTTGGAGATCAGGATCTGCTTCTACCATATACACTCCGCCGCCATCTCTAGCAGACCATCCTCTTGTAATCCAAACAGTATTTAGTTGAGCTTCAGAATTTTTCAGGTAAATCCCTGCACCACTTGTGAAACTTCTGTTTGCATGGATTTCAACATTTTCTATTTGCGGATGAGAGTTTTCACAGAATATACCTCCTCCTTTATCGGCAGAATTTTCAATTATTGCTAAATCCTGTAATAATGGGGTAGAATTATTTTTACAGATTATTCCTCCACCTTCATCAGCATTACCATTTGTTATAGTAAAACCAATTAGAGATACTGAATCTTCGCCCATAGTAATTTCAACAACACTTCCATTTGCAGATCCGTTGATAATTGTGTTTTGTTTATACCAACTGTCACCTGTAACTAAGAATAACGAACCAACAACAATATTATGATTACTAAAATTGATATTCTCATAATAAGTACCATCTGCTACTAATACGGTATCACCATTACTGGCAACATCGATCGCTCCCTGGATACTCGGTTGATTTTGCGGAACATTGATAACAATACCATAAGCGATACTACTTATGAATATTGCAAACAAGATCATTAAACTTCCTTTCATTTTTCCTCTTTTTTTCATTTTTAATCTCCTCATTTTATTTCTCCCCAAATTCAAACTTTTCAATATCGATCATAAATCCGATTGATTGGAAACTTAACTGATCGATAACCATAACTTCGATATTAACAATTTACTAGGAAATTCATATTTTCCTGTTCCAAATAACTCTATATTTCTACTCCATGAGCAGCATCTTCATGGTTTCTTTAAAAGAATTAGTTTCAATTCGACAGAAATAGATCCCGCCGGAAACCTGCATATCCTGTTCATCTTTTCCATCCCATAAAACATGATGAAGGCCGACTGTTTTATTATCATTCACGAGGGTTCTGATCTTCTGTCCGCGAATATTATAAATCTCGAGCTTTACGGGTGTATTTTTCGCTAATTGATAACTGATGGATGTTTTATTATTGAATGGATTTGGATAGTTCTGGAATATTTTTGTAATTAGTAGTTCATCCTCGGAATCGGTTCTTTCTTGTTCATCTTCGCTTTCAGGAGGAGACATGAACAGCGATTGATCGAAATAGAATGCTCCCATATCGTTTCTTGTTCCGTCCGGATCATTGTAAGCGAATAATGGATCTCCGGCATCGATACATGGTGATTTTGTTTCATCGTTTTGGGGAAAGTTTGCCCAGGTTAGATGATAATCTCCGGTCGTTGCATCGGCAAATAACGGATTTAAATTAATATTCATGAATCCCGGATAAGGTAATTCTCCCATTATATCACAATAATCGGAAATAACAGTTCCTGATTCGACAACGATCTCCTCCGGAGAATCATCCCACAATATGCTGTTCTTCATATATACAGTAGCAGCATTTGCATAAATCCCACCACCGGAATCTTCCGGTTCGGAAGCAATATTATCTGCGAAAGTAGTATTATATATCTCGGCAATCCCGACATCCTTAAGATATAATCCTCCACCTTTCACAGCATTGTTCTTATATATCAACGAATATTTTATATGCACTTCATTAATCCAATCCAAATAGAAGCCACCACCATAATTATCCGTTATATTCGATGCGATTTTAGAGTTTTCCAGAACGATTAGATTTGTATTAGTGCAATAAAAACCACCACCATTATGACTTGTAAGACAACTCGCCAGGGTAAAATTATTAAAAAACAGATCGGATGAATCATTACAATAAAAGCCACCACCAAGATAACCTGCCCGACAACCGAGAATTTCAACATTTTCCAGGTTAAGACCGGAACAATAACACATTATTCCACCACCGGCTAATGTTCCATAATTCCTGATCATAGTAACATTGTGCAGGTTGGGATTTTGAGAATGCAGGCAGGCAAAGGCTCCGCCGATGGCAGCCTGATTATAGTTCAAAGTTACATCAGTGAGTTCAGGATCGGATTTGTAACAATACATTCCACCCCCATAGAAAAACGCAGAATTTCTATGAATATCGACATTGACCAAACGAGGATGTGCCTGATTGCAATAAATTCCACCTCCATATTTTGCTGAATTATCGAGAATTTTTACATGATCGATGAGAGGAGTCGCATTTCTCCTGCAGGTTATTCCCCCTCCGTAATAACTAGATTCGGTATTACCATTTTGGATTGTAAAACCAACCAAAGCAGCATCTTGTTCACCACCAATAAGTTTCACAACACAACCATTATTCCCGCCATCGATAATTGTCTGATCGATATACATCGAATTTCCGGAGATTGAATAATAGGAGTGTATTTCGATGTTTTTCCCGCTAAAATTTATACACTCGTAATAAGTTCCCGGAGCGACCTGAATTACATCACCATCGGTGGCAATATCGATCGCATCCTGGATATTCGGTTGATCTTGCGGAACATGGATTATTCCGTTAGCAATACTTACGATGAATAACGCAAATAAGAGCATTAAACTTCTTTTTGTTTTTTCTGAACTTTTCATTTTGACCTCCAAATTTTTACACTCCCCAAGATTAACTCTGATAAAATCGATCATTCTCCTGTTGTTTTAAGTAAATTTTTGTGATCGAAAACCATTAACATCGACATTAACTTCTAAAATGGAAATTTATGTATTTCCAATCTCTAAAGATCTGTTGTTACTCCAAAAGCAACATTTTCATCGTCTTTTGATAAGAGTTCGTTTCAATTTGATAGAAATAGACTCCACTGGAAACCGGATTATTATTTTGGTCTTTTCCATCCCATAGAACATTATGAAGACCGACTGCTTTATTTTCATCCAAAAATGTTCGGATATTTTGACCTCGAATGTTATAGATTTCGATTTTAACCGGTGTTTCTTCTGCTATTTGATAACTAATTGTAGTAACAGGATAGAAGGGATTTGGATAATTCCAAAGATAACCAAGACCTGAATCCAGGATCATATTTTCATTTTGAACGGCAACATTCTGATATTCATAAACTCCCATATCTATTCTATTTCCAACGAATCTGGGATTTCCACCTAAGTCAAAAAAGGGAAGTTCCAATCCAGTTGTATCAGGATTACCAGCATTTATACCCGGAGAATTTTCTAATAGACGATAATCAAAATTTATATCATCCGCAAATAATGGATCGAGATCGATATTTCCTTCTCCAAACCATCCGTCCTGAATATCTGTATAAGTAATATCGATAGAATCAGGGACACCCCAGGACCAAATCTGATCTGGAACATTCCCCCAGATAATGGAATTGGTGAAATTTGCGAAATTGCGACAGAATATTCCCCCACCATTGTCACCTGCAACATTATTCACCACAGTTGTATTAATGAATTTCGAATGCAGATCACCCTCATAAAAAATTCCTGCTCCTGATTCATAAGCAGTATTATTAGATATTAAGACATTCCTGAATGTAGGGCAATTATCCTCCCCTCCCCAATTCCACAACGAAATACCTCCTGCTAATGAAGCGGAATTAAAGGAAATTATGGAGTTTTCTATTATTGGACTGGCATCGGCAATATAGCAACCACCACCATTACTCGGACATGAATTATGCATAATTTGAGCATTTATGATTATTGGATTTGATTCGATTATTTCGATACCACCTGCTGTATATCCATTTGAATGATTGTATTTAATCATAATACTAGTCATTTCTGTATTCGCATTAACCCAGTTCATTATCCCACCGGCATTCGATGCAGTATTATTAAAAACTTTAATATTCTCTAATTTTGAATTTGAATCCCTTAAGAAAATGCCACCTCCCCAACCTTCTGTTGAATTTTCGATAATTTTCAAATTCATCAATTGCGGACTTGCATTATAACAATAGATTCCACCACCGGCATAAACCCAATAATCCGGCAAAATATCATAAGGCTGCATGTAGGTTCCGGCTCCATTTATAAGCGTAAATCCGGTTAAAATTGCAGTATTATCTTCATAATTCTCAAAAGTAACTACACTTGCTTCTTCCGGATTTACAGGATTGTCGCCATCTATTACTGTTTGATCAATGTAAATTGTGTCCTGAGTTGTTAAATAGTGAGAGGTTACTACAATATTCTTTCCATTAAAATTGATATTTTCAAAATAAGTTCCGGGAGCTACGAGAATAGTATCTCCGTTAATTGCTATATCGATGGCTATTTGTATTGTTCCATGATCTTCAGGAACTTCGATTATCTCTGCTGTTAGATAAAGACAGTTAACCAGCATTATTAAAATTCCAATTTTCTTTAAAATTTTCATGATTCCTCCTAATTTTGTATCACTATCTTCTCGATGTTCTTATCAAATTATTGTTACTCCATAAGTAACATTTTCACCGTCTTTTGATAAGAATTCGTTTCAATACGATAGAAATAGATCCCACTGGAAACCGGATTATTATTTTGATCTTTTCCATCCCAGGAAATTGAAGATTGATGATTTAACATTGAATATTTTTTTATCCGTTGACCCTTCAAATTATAAATCGAGATCTCAGCATTTTCCAGGTCTTCTTCCTTCAAATTGAAAGAAATTTCCGTAAATGAATTAAACGGATTTGGATAATTCTGGAATAAGCCGAATTTTTCAAAATTCGGATTATCAGGATTATCTTCTTCATTTTCCGGGATCGACAATGAGATCGGACCGTAAATTCCGGTTCCACCGGAAAAATCCAGACTTTCCAGCCAATACCAATAAGTAATATTTTCAAAGAGTTCTGTTTCATCGATAAATTGATAACTTGTCGGTTCGAATATCGTTCCTGCTCCGGTAATTAATTGTGGATTTAACTGAAATGCATCCTGAAGTATATCTGTTTCCGCCCGATAAATGTTCCAACCGGCATTATTTTCTTCGCTTTGAGTTGTCCAATAAATCATAGGAAGACCATTATTAAAAACGGAAGTAAAAGAACTCAAAATAACAGGCAGCGGATCGTCTCCCATGGCTGCTCCGATATCGAGTTTTCCATAACCCCAGATATTGTTGGGAACAGAACCTGTATAAGAATCGGTGAAAGCATTTTGCTGCAGAGCATCATAAACCTGCTGCGGAATTGCGGTGGGATTTTTTTCCAGATACAAAGCAGCCGCACCGGCAACGATCGGACAAGCCATACTCGTTCCTTTCATAACATAATAATTTCTGGGTGGATTTTCATCGCCATTGTTATCTACGGAATAAGTGCTGTATGCGGATAATTCATCGGTATCTCGAAGGGAAATTATGGCAGCACCAGGAGCAGTTAGATTCGGTTTTTGCAAGCCATCTATCCTTGGTCCCCAACTTGAAAAAGAGCAGATATCATTATCGGTTTCTTCGTCATAATCTCTGGGATAACCCATAAAATTTATCCAACTTCTATCGGTTGTCCAGGCTCCGACAGAGAAAGCAAAATCTGCATCCGAAGGGCTTTGAACCGTATAATTCGAATCGGGGAAATCCGTGAAAGTAGCATTCCCGTACATATCGTAAAGGTGAAAAGATTGAGTGATCGTGAACGATAAATTCGCGACTCTAACATAATATGTTCCGGGATATTGAGCATTGTAAGTAGCAAAATCCCTGTTTTCGGTTCCTTTTGGACTTTCCGTGTATGAAAATTCATATTTTTCGAGCAGGTCTTTTCCAGAATCATAAAATTCGATCCACATTTCCACATTTTGTCCCATACCATCATCCCAAATCAAGTCGAAACCAATAAAATAGGAAGAATGATTGTAGATCTTTATGTAATCCGAATAATGGAAAGGTTCGACAGTTCCGGAATAATGCCGGTCATCATCGACATCGTTACCGGCGGATACAAAAATCGGAACTCCCTGCTCATAACACCAATCCGCAGTTTGACATAAACTTCCGGTGCCGTCGTGATAAGTGCTCCATCTGCCGTAACTCATGGTGATAATATCGGCATTATAAACATTTATCGCGGCTTGCATAGCAGCGATCATGGCATCATCGGATGCATTTCCATTCGAATCATTCCCGATTTTCAAAAAGCAGAGATCAGCTGCAGGAGCGATTCCCTTATATGCACCTCCGCCATTCCAGGTATTATCGACAGACAAATGTCCACGACCGAGTGCAGAATCCGTTACATGAGTTCCGTGTCCGGTTACATGATTTTCCACATCATCATCGAGATTGGGATAATCGGAATAATCTTTTTTCTCATAAATTGCGGGAAGGTCTTTTCCGTCATGATACGAATCGAGACCGGAATCGAGAACTGCGATCTTGACTCCACTTCCTTCATAACCGGAAGTCCAGACATCGTCGGCATTGATCGCTTTGTATGCTCTGTTATTTTGCGGTGATGATGAATATTCTCCGCTATCTACTTTTTTGATTTCTTTCAAAGTAAGAATTTCCAGAAATCTATGGGTTGGAACTTTTGCGATCAAGAAGCCGAGAGGATGATTTCCAAAGGGAGGAATCCAGGTTTCGGGATAATAATCGACACCTTTTTTTTCAAGTTCTGAGAAAACTTCTCTCGAGGGATATTCCGAAAAATATATGATCATTTTCGCAAATTCAGTATCTTCATTACGAATTCCCTGCTCGAGTTGAAAATTCTTATCGCTGATATTTCTGAGCAGGAAACCGCTGGCGATTTTATCTTTATATTCTTCCTGAACCTGGATAATTTCTGCACGCTCATAAATCAATCCGTCGAGACCGAATAACATCGAGTTTGAAAATAAAATTATCAGAAAAATTTTTAATAACATCTGCATCTCCTTTCAAAACACTCCTTTTTGAAAATCGTAATTGAGCATTTTAAATACCAGATGGATTTCGTTCTCTTAAATGATCGAAAAATATAATCAGGAAATCAAAAAAATAATTATCAGAAAGATTAGTAAATCATTTAATCACTTGATAAATCAAGAATCAATGATTTTCTGGATTTTTGTTCAATACAATGTAAATAAGATATTTTATATAATCCAAAAAAATTCCATTTATTTGTTCTGCAACAATTTCTTCGCACAAAATTTCGATTCTGATACATTTTTTTGCTCATGGATTTTCAAGGATTGAACGGATAAAAAAATTTTAAATATTCCCATCGGGACGATGGGGTTACAGATTTGCTCCGGTATCACCAACGTCCCGGTGGTTATTTTCTAATTTATCTGTTTGTACTTTTCCATCGGGACGATGGGATTACAATTTTAAACTTGACATCGAGATAGACAAACATTGTTTCACTCGAATCGAGGATTATAAAATGGAAAATATAAAAATTCTGGAAAAGAAATTAGCAGGTAAAACTAACGATGATTTAGATAAACTCAAAGTAATAAATCAACTCGCACAAATCTATGTGAATTCTAATCCTGAAAAGAGTTTGGAATATTATCGAAACGCATTGGAGTTATCCCGAAAAATCCAAAATACAGAAAAGATAATTAATTCTTTTCTGAATATTGGAGAAATTTATAAAAATCGACGCGATTTTGAAAAAGCATGGAAATATTTACAGCAAGGAATGAATTATGCAAAAAAGGGAAATTATGTGGGAGGTGAAAGCGATGTTTTTAAAAAAACAGGCGACTTTTATTATAATCAAAACAAATATCGAGCGGCGATAGAGTCTTATCAGAAATCCTTGATTAAAGCAAAGGAAATCGATGATCAGGAGAGGATCTCAGCTTCTTTGAATGCTATGGGAAATGCTTTGATCGGAATAAATCAGTATGAACAGGCATTAGAAAAATTCAATTCTTCCTACGAAATCACCCAACAAACGCATGACAAAGATCTGATGGCAGGAATTCTGCATAATATCGGTGCAGTTCACTGGCATTTGGGGAATTACAATCGCGCTCATGAGTTTTATTTGAAGTCGTTGAAAATATATCAAGAGATTTCTGACAAGATAATGATCTCGAGAGTTTTAAGCAATATCGGGATAGTTCATCGAGAATTGGGAAATTTCGAGCAGGCATTGGAGAATTTTCTCAAATCATCAGAAATGATAGATGAGAAGGAAGACAAAAAAGGTTATGCTAACTCTGTAAATAATATTGGTATTATCTATTATGAGCAAAAAAAATATGAGCAAGCAGCGGAATATTTTCTAAAATCAGCAAAAAAATATGAAGAAATGGGCGATCGTATGGGTTCGGCAACTCCTTTGAACAATGTTGCGACTTGTTTTAATTTAATAGGAAAACATAAAAAAGCGATGGAATATTTTCTAAAATCAGCAAAAATTTATGAAGATATTGGTTTTAAAAAAGGGAATGCAATGACATTAAATAATATTGCAAGTTGTTTGTTCAAACTTAACAATCCTGAAAAAGCCCTGAAATATGCCCGGAAATCCAAAAAAATAAGTCAGGAAATAGGATTTAAAAGTTGTTTAATGTCCACCCTTTTTAATATCGGTGAAATAACTTTTCGGAACATGAATAATAAACGCGCCTTATTTTATCTGAAACAGAGTTTGAGAATTGCCAGAGAAACAGATTCCAAAGATTTGATCAAACGATGTTATGAGAAGATTTCCGATATTTATTCTGCAATGGAAGATCATAAAAAAGCTCTTAAATTTTACAAAAAATATTCTGTTTTGAAAGACGAAATATTTAATAAAGAAAATAGTACCAAAATCGCAGAAATGCAGACCAAATTTGAAACGAACAAGAAAGAAAAAGAAGCCGAAATCTTTCGCTTGAAAAATATCGAACTGCTCAAAAAAAATAAACAGATAACACAGCAGAAAGAACAAATCGAAAGAGCGGATAAGGAATTACGGGAACTCAACAAGAACTTGGAAAAGAGAGTAGAAAAGGAAGTTTCCAGGAGAAGAGAACAGGAACAAAAAGCGATCGAGCAATCGAGATTGGCTGCGCTCGGGGAACTTGCTTCGGGAATTGCACACGAAATCAATCAACCTTTGCATAATATTTTATTCACGATAAATAATATGAATCTGGCTATCAAAAAGCAAACCGCTAACGAAAAATATCTAACCAAAAAAATCGATTTTATCAATGAAGATGTCAGCCGGATGAAAAATATAATCGATCATATCCGGCTTTTTTCACGCAATCAACTCGAGAACAGGCAGGAAAGATTCTGTATTAATGAAAGTATTAAAAATGCAACCGATATGATCCGGGAACAATATTCGAGGAACAACATCAAAATAGAATTAGACCTTGATAACGGTCTGAAAAAAGTTCTCGGGAATATGTATAAATACGAGCAGGTTGTATTTAATCTGATCTCCAATTCGCGTGATGCATTGGTTGAAAAATCCAAACAGAATGGACGGGAATTCCAACCAAAAATTATCATCAAAAGTTATCAAAAAGAAAGTGAAGTAATTATGGAATTCCGGGATAATGGCTATGGAATATCTTCCGAAAACCTGGATAAACTTTTCATACCGTTTTTTACGACCAAAGATCCCGGGAAAGGAACCGGTCTCGGGTTATCGATCTCCTACGGGATCATTAAAGAAATGGAAGGAGAAATAAAAGTACAGAGTAAATTTCAGAAAGGAGCGGTTGTTACTGTGTCGCTGCCGGCACGGTGAAGAGAGGAAATTGGTTGAATCGGGTGAATTAGTTGAAATGGGAAATAATGAAAAATTTGAATATTAGAGAATTAAAGAAGAAACTTTCCGATAAAAACCTGAAAAATATCGATAAATTAAAGTTCATCGATCAACTGGCTAAAAAATATCAGAAAACTAATCTGGAGAAATGTCTATCCTATTTCATACAGGCGCTTGATCTATCCAAAAAAATCGGTGATAAAGGAGAAATTACTCAAGTTTATATAAATCTCGGTGATTTTTATCTCGCCCAAAAAGAACAGCAGAAAGCATTAGGGTTTTACCAAAAAGGTTGGGATTATTCCAAACACAATAAATTCAAAAAAGGCATCGCTTATATCGAGAGAAAACTGGGTGAATTTTATTATAAAACGAACAATTTTGAACGGGCATTGAATTATTATCAATCCTCTCTGCAAAAAGCAAAGCAAATTAAAAATAAAAGACTGACGGCTGATGTTCTGAATAATATGGGACTCGTTCATGCACATTTAAGTAATTATCAGATAGCGATAACAAATTATCGCAATGCTTTACAAATTTTCAAAAAATTGAAAAACAAACAGGGAATTGTTTATTCATTAATTAATATCGGACTGATCCATCAAAGCAAGAGCGAATTTGATAAAGCATTGGAAATTTTCTTCAAAGCATTGGAAAAAGCGGAAGAAATAAATGACAAAATCGGGATCGGGAATGCCCTGAATAATATCGGAACGATTTATCAAAATCTGGATGATCTGGAGAAAGCGCTGGTTTACTTTAAAAAATCTCTACAGGCAAAGAAAGGAATAGAAGATAAGATTTATACCGCAAAGTCTTTCGGAAATATTGCTATAATCTATACTCAATTAAATAAATTCGAAAAAGGATTACAATATTATCATAGAGCATTAAAAATATTCAAGGAAAAACAAGATAAAAATGAAATAGCCACGACATTGACAAATATTGCTTCGACCTACTCCAGTTTACGACAATTTGAGAAAGCATTGGAATACTCTTTAAAATCCCAAAAAATATATAAAGAAATCAGTAATAAATACGGTTTTGCCCTGGCAACAAAGAATATCGGCTATTTGAATTTTGAGCTTCATAATTATCGAAAAGCGCTTTATCACTTGAAGAAAAGTCTGGTTTTAACAAAAGAGATAGATTCCAAGAAACTGCTTCTAATGATCTATGGAAATTTTTGGGGATATTATAACAGGAAGAAGAATTATAAAAAGGAACTCGAATATTATGCTTTTTATTTCAAATTAAAAGATGAAATATTTAATAAACAAAATGCTGATAAAATCGCTGAATTACAGACAAAATACGAAACCGAGAGAAAAGAAAAGGAAGCCGAGATCTTTCGCCTGAAAAATGTAGAATTAAGGAAAAAGAACAAACAGATAACGCAACAGAAAAATCAAATCCAAAAAGCAGAAAAGGAATTGCGGGAATTGAATACAAACCTGGAAAAACGAGTCGAAGAAGAAGTCCGGAAAAGAAGAGAGCAGGAAAAGAAAATGATCGAGCAGGCAAGATTGGCTTCTTTGGGAGAACTTTCCTCCGGAATTGCTCATGAGATCAATCAGCCGCTGCATAATATTTTATTTACGATCAATAATATGAATAAAGCACTCGATACGGAAAAAGCAGATAGAGATTACCTGAAAAAGAAAATCGATTACATCGCAAAAGATATCAACAGGATGAAGAAAATAATCGATCATGTCAGGATTTTTTCGAGGAGTCAGAACGAAGATAAAAAAGAGAATTTCGATATCAATGAGAGCATTCAAAATGCGGTGAATCTTATCAGAAAACAATACTCGGAAAAAGAAATCGAAATATTTTTGGAACTTTCCAAAAAATTGCAGAAAGTGTATGGAAATCCCTTTAAGTTCGAGCAGGTTGTGTTGAATCTTTTTTCAAATGCAAGAGATGCGTTGCTAGAAAAAGCAAAAACAATTAAATTCCGGAAAAAGATTTTAATCAAAAGTTATCAGGAAAAATCAGGAATTATTTTGGAAGTTGAGGACAATGGGATCGGGATTTTATCTGAAAACAAGGATAAATTATTTCATCCGTTTTATACGACAAAAGAACCGGGGAAAGGAACCGGATTAGGATTATCTATTTCTTATGGTATTATCAAGGAAATGGGTGGAACGATCTATATTCAAAGTAAAAATGCATCCGGTTCGATCATTCAGATTTCTCTTCCAAATTTATGAAAATATAAATCCAAAAAACCAACTTCCTAATGTTCCGACTTATCGATTCTTCGGAATGTCGAGTTACTTTTTCTCATACTATCGGAAGATCAGCATGCTGAACATTCCTGTGTTTATGAAATCTATAAGGAGTAAATTTGAATCAACTGAAAATCCTGATTTTAGATGACGAAAAACGCGTAACCGATGAATTATTCGAATATTTGCATTTGAATGATTTTGTCGTTTTTATTGCTAACAAACCTTCGGATGCTTTTAAGATTTTGGATAAATATGAGATCGATGTTTTGATCCTGGATATAAAACTTCCTGAAATGGATGGGATAGAAGTTCTGCGAAAAATAAAAACAGAATTTTCCCACATCGAAGTGATCATGATCTCCGGTCATGGTGATATGGACACTGTCATCGAAGCAATGAAATTGGGAGCTATCGATTTTTTGAAAAAACCTTTCGATCATACTGACATCCAAATCGCGATCGAGAGGACGAATAAATATGTCTGTTTGAACCGTCATTTGACTGAAGTTAAGGAACAATATTCATTGATCTCCAAAGAACTGGAAAAACGGATCGAGAAGAATTTGATCGGGGAAAGTAAAGCGATCAAATCTGCCCTTGAACTGGCGATGAGTGCTGCCGACCATGAAAACACGAATGTTCTGATCACAGGTGAAAGCGGCACCGGAAAAGAGATCATTGCCCGAATTATTCATCATGCAAGTTCCCGGAAAAATAAAAATTTCTGTGCTGTCAATTGTACGGCAATTCCTGATACTTTATTGGAAAGCGAATTTTTCGGTCATAAAAAGGGAGCATTTACAGGAGCATTGAATGATAAAAAAGGATTGTTCGAACTGGCGGATCACGGCACTTTATTTTTAGACGAAATTGCTGATATGCCTTTATCTCTTCAATCAAAATTATTAAGAGCGATCGAAGAAAAAAGAGTTAAAAAAATCGGTTGGGACAAAGAAATCCAGGTCGATGTGCGGATAATTTCCGCAACAAATCAGGATGTCGATGAACTCGTGGCAAAGAAAAAATTCAGACTGGATCTGTTCCATCGATTAAATACATTGATCATCAAAATTCCTCCGCTGCGGGAAAGACCGGAAGATATCGAACCTTTGTTAAGACATTATGTTCGTTTTTTTTCGGAAAATTCCAATAAACCCATTCTTGGAATAGATCAGGATTTGATAAAAATAACCAAAAAATATTATTTCCCGGGAAATGTCAGAGAATTGCGAAATCTTGTGGAAAGAGCATTGATCCTCTCGAAGAATGACGAATTAACTGAAGAATGTTTTCCTTTGGAAATAAAAAATGGAAAAACTGTAATTTCGGAGAAAAATTTCAATCTCGAACAGAATGAAATAGATCTGATCAAATCCGCTTTGAAAGAAGTAAATTATCACCAGATCAGAGCCGCTGAATTACTGGGAGTTTCCCGTCATACTCTTATTCGAAGGATGGAGAAGTATAATATCGTTATCGATAAATCCGTAAATGATTGATTGTCAAAAAAATAATCTTTAGAAAGTTTATCAACTTACTCTATATCTGTCATCTTGAGTCTTTCGACAGTTTCAGGATAAACTGCGTCGAAAGTTCAATTGTATCAATATTTTATGAGATTCATCAACTACAGTGTCATCCTTCGAAGTTTGCTACGGAGAATGAACAGAATGACAATACCCGCTTTTCGAAACCGTCATTGATGATTTTATCTTACTAAAATACACTTTCGGACTGCTCGAATTCTTCCGTCGATATTTAGTTTATAAAGATAAGTCCCATTGCTGACCGGTTTCCCGGATTCATCTAATCCGTTCCAGACGATAGATCCCTCGACCCCGCTGACAGGAATCGCTTTAACTTTCTGTCCCTTGATATTGTAGATATCGATCGTTACAAACCGGGAGCTTTGTGTTACTTTGTATGAAATTGTGGTTACTGATCGAAATGGATTCGGATAATTTTGATGTAGAACAGCAAGTGAGGGCTGGATATTTTCCTCTTCCATTCCGGTAAAATCAGTATCGAGATCGATCTTATAAGCAGAACAACCGTAAGTTCCGGCAACGAGAATGCGGGTTTCATTATGGATCTTCATATCTGTGACGGCAACATTCGGAATTCCTGCGGAAGTACTGATCCACTCCTCTCCCCCGTCTCCCGAATAAAAAATTCCAGCATCGGAACCAACGAAAATCCTGTTTGGAAGGGAAGGATCGAGAATAATTGAGTTGATCGGTATTTCCGGTAGATTGGAACTGATATTTATCCAACTTTGACCAAGATCTTCAGATTTGAAAACATGAGGAGCAGGTTCATCCCACCTGAAACCGGAAACAGTTGTGTAGATCGTGTTTGGGTCGAAAGTATCGGCGGCAACTCGCGTTATCCAGCGATTAGGCAATCCATCAGAAATTTCATTCCAGCTATTTCCTCCATTTTGTGAGATATGAACATTTCCGTCATCTGTACCTGCCAAAACGATTTCAGGATTTAATGGAGAAATGGAAATGGTTGTTACTGTGTGATAACTGCTGCCGTCGTCGCCGTCTGTCAAATCATTGCTGACTGCTGTCCAATCTTCACCATGATCTGTTGTTTTCCAGATGCGGTATGTTCCGAAATATAAAACATTCGGTTGAGTCGGATGCATTGCCAACGGAGAAGACCAATTCGTGCGATCATAATACATTTGATCATTAATATTGTAAAAACTGTAACCACCATCTGTTGATTTGCACAGATTTCCCCACTGCCATTCTGCATAAATCGTATTTGGATTATCATAATCGACCAAGCAGTAAAATCCGTCTCCTCCTAAAATCGCATGCCAGTCATCGAGATTCCCGGTCAAAGTCCGGATGGTGTTGTTATCCTGCGTTCCGCCGTAAATTCTTTCTGGATTTGTTCTATCGATCTCGATCGCATAAAATTGCGTAAGCGGGATATTATCGATCTTGGTCCAATTCTCTCCGAGATCATAACTATAATAAAGTCCTCCATCGTTTCCTTCCATAATTCTTCCTGTGTTTTCATCGATTTCCAAAGCATGATGATCCACATGGATCTCTCCCATATTGCCGTAATCTGCGAGTAGAATCCAGGAATTTCCGGCATTATCGGAACGATACAATTCAACTCCGAGAACATAAACTCGATTTTCATTTACGGGATCAATCCTGACCTGACCGAAATACCAGCCGAAATAAGAATTCATCCCGTCGAGATAATCATCATTCGTTCGTGTCCACGATTCTCCGCTATCAGTAGTTTTGTAAACACGAACTTCGGCACTCGGCATATCATAAAAAGCATAAAGAACATCCGGGTTGGAACGGGAAATATCGATCCCGATCCTGCCGACATCAGTTCCTGTTGGAAGTCCATTGGTCAGTTCATACCAGTTTTCTCCGCCATCGATGGTTTTCCAGATGCCGGAAGTTTCTCCGAATGATTGGCGGAAATTTAAACCGCGCAGTCTTTCCCACATGGCAGCATACAAAATGTTCGGATTGGTCGGATGCTGAACCAGGTCGATCGCGGAAGTAATATCAGACACAAACAACTTTCTTTCCCAGGTTTCTCCTCCGTCATCGCTGCGATAAATACCTCGTTCTTCATTTCCGGAAAAAAGTTTCCCGCAAGCTGCAGTAAAAATCCTTTCCGAATTAGTATGATCGACAATTATCCTGCCGATATAAACGGAGTTATCTAATCCGATATGCTCCCAACTTTCTCCGGCATTTATCGATTTGTAAATTCCATTCCCGAAAAAACTGTAACTGGAGGCATTTGCTTCACCGGTTCCAGCATAAAGAATATTTTCGTTTTCCGGATCGATAACGATATCGCCGATGGAAATAACCGGAGCATCGGCAAAAATATTTATCCATGTCTGACCGTTGTCTATCGATTTGAAAATACCACCGGAAGCAGCCCCGACATAAATGATTTCCGGTGAATCCGGATGAATTGCGAGATCGGTTATCCTCCCTCCGGTATTGGTTGGTCCCGCTAATTCCCAATCATAACGCAAGTTGGGAGCATTTTCATGGAGAGTCTGCGCCTGTTCCATTCCGGAAAGATAGGATTCGAGCTTTATTTCATCGTAGGGATAACAGCGCTGATAAGCCAGCCATTCGTTGGTTACGGCATGTGGTTCTTTTTTGAGCGGAGTTCCGAAAGGTCTTTCCACAAAGGCTTTGTATGGTTTCCTGATCCTTTTTCGTCCTAAAGGATTTTGGTCATATTTAAGAAAGAAAAAAAATTCAATGATTATCAAAAAAGATAATAAAATGAGAAAAATGTTTCTTGGTTTCATGGTTCCTCCGTTGTTTTCATAAATTATGAGACACTACCATACAAACTTCACAAATTTTGGAAATTTGTGAAGTTTTCCAACTAAATTAAATGCATATCTCATACCAAATTTTCTAAATATCTATCATTCTACAAATTTTTTTTAGAGGAAAATCATTTAGTGATTCCCGGAATTTTTCAAGTTGCGAATATAGCTCATCAAAACCATTATTATTAAAAATATTCACATCTGCCTTTTTTTGTTTTTCCTCAGCCGGCATTTGGGCAGAGATCTTTTTCAGAGCTTTTTCTTTTGAAATTCCATCACGATTTCTCAATCTTTGAATTTGATTTTCCTTTTTAACTGAAACATTAACGACCAGATCTAAACCTCTTTCCAGTCCATTTTCAAGCAAAAGAGGAATTTCAAAAAACAAGATTTTCGAATCTGAATTGTCGATAATCTTCTGCATTTTCATCCTGATCTTCGGATGAAGAAGTTTATTCAAAAAACTCAATTTTCCCGGATCTTCAAAAACGATCTCTCCTAATCTCCGGCGGTCGATTTTTCCAAATTTGATAATTTCATTTCCAAATTCATCGATAAGATTTGAAATAATTCCGGAATTTTTAAGAATTTCATGCCCGATCCTGTCAGCATAAAAAACTTCATATCCTTTATCTGCAAACCATTGGGAAACTGTCGATTTCCCGGAAGCGATGCTGCCGGTAATAGCTATCAGGAATGGTCTTTTTTGTTTTTTCATAATCTATTAAGCAACTAACAAAACGAACAACACGAACAGGTTTTGTCATTTTGAGTTCTCTTCCTGCTCATTTCACGAAAAATCTATGGTGTTTAAACGATCACTGTTAAAATTTAAGTCGGAGATTCCTCGATAGAAGATTTAGAGTGAACTCGGAATGACAATTATCAAGTTTCATCCTTGACCTTCTGCGAAAGTTCATCGATGGAAAGGTCGGTGAAAATTTCTCCTTTGGAGGTTGCGGAAATTTTTCCTGTTTCTTCCGAGACGATGATCGCAAATGCATCTGTCGATTCGGTAACTCCGATCGCAGCAAGATGCCGGGTGCCGAATTTCTGGGTATATTCGATATTTTCGGAAAGAGGAAGCACAACTTTGCAAGCATGAATTCTATTGTTTCTGATAATTACGGCTCCATCGTGCAGAATGGTTTTATTATTAAAAATTGTTAGTAATAATTTAATCGAAATCTGAGCATCGATAGGTTCCCCGCTTTCGATATAATCATTCAGTTTCCGGTTGTTCTCGATCACGATCAAGGCTCCTATCTTGCGGAAAGACAAAATGGAAACGGCATTCAGAAGCGGAGAGTACACAGATTTTTTTGTACTCCTGAAAAGCGATTTGAAATCATGATTTTGTGCTATCCTGGCAAATAGATTCCTTATTTCAGGTTGGAAAAGAATGATAAAAGCGATGACCCAATAGTCTTTCAGAATCTTCAAAAAAGAAGTCATCATTTCCAGGTGTAGAACAGATGCTGTGAAATACATCAAGATCACGACTCCCAAACCGAGTAGGATCTGGGAACCGCCTGTTCTTTTGGAAAGCAGGATCAAACGATAAAGCAAAAAAGCAACCACCAGAATATCGACAATATCAGGAAATTTGGGAATTAAAAAACTCATTTCGATTTCCTTATCTCATGCAAAACCTTGAGAAATATAGCATGTTCCGGCACATCATGTACTCGTAAAAATTCAATATTATTCATTTCTGCCAATGAAGCAACTGCCAGACTTCCCTCTAACCTGTCTTTTGGTGAAGAAGAATAGATCCTGTCAATAAAACTTTTCCTCGAAGCTCCAACAAGAACAGAAACATCGAAACAATGGAATTCGAAGATTTTCTTGAGAATGAGCAAATTATCTCGATGTCTTTTACCGAACCCGATTCCCGGATCGATAATTATTCTATTTTTGGAAATTCCATTTGAAATACAAAATTCGATCCTTTCCCGGAAAAATTCCAGGATTTCCTCGAGAGTATCTTCATAAAAAGGATTTTCCTGCATTGTTTCAGGAGTTCCAAACATGTGCATTAAAATTATAGGAACATTCTCATATTTTCGCAGAATATCAATCATTTCAGGATCAAATCGTAAAGCACTGATATCATTTATCAGGGAAGTACCGGCTTCCAGGGCGGCTTCCGCCACTTCCGATTTATAAGTATCGATGGAAATTGGAATATCGGATTGTTCCCGTATTTTTCCGATGATCGGAAGTACTCTCTTTTTCTCTTCTTCCGCAGTAATTTTCTTTGCTCCGGGCCGGGTCGATTCTCCACCGATATCGATTATTGCTGCTCCTTCCTCGATCATTTTCAAAGCGTGTGCAACAGCTTTTTCCGGAGCGAGAAAGTCATTTCCATCGGAGAAACTGTCGGGAGTAACATTTAAAATCCCGACCAGTTTTGTAGAATCGAGAACTATCTTTTTCCCCCGGCAATCGATAATTTTTTTCTCATTTCCGGTTAGTTGTTCTACAAATGTTTTCAAATCTTCTTTGATTCCGGGAAGTCCGAAAATGGTTTGATGTTCTAATTTTTTGATCAGTTTTTTAATCTTGTCCACATTTCCGAGAAGAATAACATCGCTTTTTGGAACAAAACCTTCGACTACACCGCGGGCAACAGCAGCATCTCCTCCGATGGAAAGCATTTCCTGTTTCAAAATATTTGCTGCTCCAACTTTTACACCTGTCAGTTTGATCGATAAACCAAGAGTTTTGGGAGCCATGACAACAACTCCTTGCGAAGAAACTCCGATCTTCTGCAATTCATGCACAGCATCATTTATATCTTTGATCTGCAAAATCCTGTTCATATTCTTTCCTAAATTCCTGATTTGTTTTCAGGTCTAATCTCTGAAAACCAATTGGCGAACAATCGAAAATTATATCTTAACTTGTCAAATTACTTTTTGAAAAAAACTGGACGATTATCAAAATTGATTTGACATAAATAGAATAAAAAAAATTAAGTTTATCCTATAAAGGTCAAAGAAATGAATAAAAGGATCGTCTTTAATTGCACAGGCTTTGATTGGGATGAAGGAAACTCAGATAAGAATTGGTTTCGTCATAAAGTTTTAAAATTTGAGAATGAGGAAGTTTTTTTTAATCAACCTCTGATAATCGCAGCAGAGAAGAAATATTCTCAAAAAGAAAACAGATATTATGTTTTGGACAGGACAGATGCATGGAGACGGCTTTTTATGGCGTTCACAATTAGAAAAGATAAAATTCCAGTTATTTCTGCTCGAGAAATGAATGAAAAGGAAAGAAGAAAATATGACAAAAAAATATAATGAAATCCCCTATTTTCAGAATGAAGAAGAGGAAAGAGAATTTTGGGCAAAACACAACTCAACAGATTATTTAGATTGGGATAAAACTAATATTTCTTATTTTCCAAAACTCAAACCAACCAAAAGAAAGAATTCATTACAAATACCGGAATTAATGCTTGAAGAATTGCAAACAATCGCTAATAAGCGAGATATTTCATTCCAGGCATTAATTAAAATTTTCCTGCAGGAAAGGATTGAACAAGTATTGAATGTAAAGTATAGATAAAATAGAATATGTAAAAATATATTTACTTGATTTTAAGTTAGAGATTTTCATTTACTATATATTAAGATTTAATTCTATCATTCCATTTCTATGAAATTTTCATTCATTCATTGATGACTATTATTGTGTTTTATGGAAATTCTGATATCTCTGAATTAGTAAAAAAAATGGTAATATTTGCTTAAAATGTTGATCGTTCATATCAAAGTTCATCGATTTTACAAAATAATAAAAAAAAACCAGAATAATTGTAATTTGATCCAGTGTAAATTATGAAAGCAAACAGTTATGGAAAATATTTCGGAATAACAACTTTCGGTGAAAGTCACGGCAAAGCGATCGGAGTTGTGATCGAGGATGTAAAGCCGGGAATCGATTTTCCACTTTCAGATATCCAGCGAGAATTAGATGCTCGCAAACCGGGAAGTAAGCAGTTCTCTTCCAAACGGAAAGAAGAAGATAAGATCGAAATCTTATCAGGAGTCTTCGAGGGAAAGACAACCGGAATGCCAATCTGTCTCGTCGTTTATAACAATGATGCAAAACCTGAAGATTATAATCACCTGCAAGGTATTTTCCGTCCCGGACATGCAGATTTTTCTCTTTTCAAGAAATTCAAAATCTATGATCATCGTGGAGGAGGTCGTGCTTCCGGGAGAGAAACAATTTCGAGAGTCGCTGCTTCCGGAATGGTAAATAACCTTTTGGGAAATATCGAAATCAACCTCTACCCTATCCAAATCGGAAAATTCAAAATAAAAGAAATAAATCGTGGCTTCAAGAATGAATTATCCTGGTTTGATAAAAATAATTATGGAAATTTACTCGCATATCTTTCGGAAATCCAAAAGCAGGGAAACTCGGTCGGCGGGATAGTAGAAGCAAGAATTGAAAATGTTCCGGCAGGATTAGGAGACCCGGTTTTTGAAAAATTGGAAGCAAACCTGGCAAAAGCGATCCTTTCCATCGGAGCAGTGAAAGGGATCGAATTCGGAGACGGATTCGAACTTGCATCAAAAACCGGATTCGAAGCAAACGATCAGATGGATAAAAACGGTTTTCCGACAAATCATTGCGGAGGAATTTTGGGAGGAATCTCAACTGGACAGGAAATAATTTTCAGGTTCGTCGTGAAACCAACTTCTTCGATCGATATTTCTCAAAAGACAGTTACCAAAAATGGTCAGGAAGTAATTTTCCGATCAAAAGGAAGACACGATACCTGCATCATTCCGAGAATTCTCCCGGTTGCAAAAGCGATGATCAAACTGGTGCTGGCTGATGCGATCAGTTATCAGAATTTGGTTTCCGCAGAAAAACAGGATCTGACAGATTACCGTGAAGCGATCGATAAAATAGATGAAGATATGTTGATTTCTCTTTATCGAAGGCAGGAAATATCGAAATTAATCGGAGATTTCAAAAGAAAAAAAAATCTGAAAATTGAGGATCAAGAGCGTGAAAATGAACTTCTGCTAAATCTTAAACAAAAAGTTGAATTGTGGAATATCGATGAATCTTTTGTGGAAAAAATATGGAGAGTTATTGTTGATGAGAGTAAGAAGAATCAGTGAATATCAGGAAAAGGAAACCGTTGAAATGGTTTTGCCTGCCTTTTTTTATCATCTCACCCGAATAAATTCGGGTGTTGTTCTGAAAAATTATGGAAAAATTCTGATAAATACCACAATTCATTGTGGTGATAATGTAAAAGTCAAGAATAATAAAACCATTTCAATGGTTTCTAAATAATTCAATGATCATCCTATCCATTCCCTTTTTAAGCAAAATATTCATTCAGGAAACCACAGAAAAATATCGATTTAAATTTGATTATCTCGAGTTCAGGTTGGATCATCATAAAAACTTGTCGGAATTTCCCGAATCTTTGATAAATAAAAAAACAATCATCACGATCAGGGACATATCCGAAGGCGGAATAAATAAAATCCCTTTTTCTGAAAAAATAAAGTATTATAAAAAAGTAGTTTCTGAACACGATTGTCTGGTCGATTTGGAAATAAATTGTTATCAAAAAAAATCGATAAATCCTGATAATTTAATCCTCTCTTATCATAATTTTTCTGAAAGTTACGATTTCGAAAAGCTTCTGAAAGTTATAAAACTTTCCAATTCCCTTACATCAAAATTTTTAAAAATTGCCATAAATATGGATTCTTATACTGATCTAATAAAAATCCATACTCTCATCTCAAAATCCAACAAACCGGTAATAGTTGCAGGAATGGGAAAATTGGGAAAAATTTCTCGTGTTTTATTTCAACATCTCGGTGCTTTCGGAACTTTTAGCGGATTAGAAAATTCTCCAACAGCAAACGGGCAGTTAACAATTCAAGAATCTGAAAGATACAATCTTCGGAATATTTCTCAAAACACCAAAATTGGGGGAATTATCGGTGGGAAACAGGTTGAAAATTCTCTCGGTCTGAAATTTTATAACAATTACTTTCAAAAGAACAAATTGGATGCTGCCTATCTTCCTTTTGTGGTTGAAGATCCGGATGATTTTTGGAAATGGATGGGAAATTCTCCCATCGATTTTTATGGTTTTTCGGTCACCATGCCGTTTAAGAAGGAGATAGGAGATTGGAAACAGGAAATAGGAAAGTCCGGCTTCGCTGCGTTTCGCCCGGACAAACAAGAGGAAGAATTTTCAATATCGAATTTCTATCTTCCAAAATCGAATGAATTTTTGAATACGGATTTAACCGCATTTATAAAATCTTTAGCGCAGCTTAAAATCAATAAAATTTATAGAATTCTCATTTTCGGATGCGGTGGAACAGCTGAAACTGCTCTTCATGCCTTAAAGAATTTTCCCAATATTTTTATTTCTGCTCGCAATGAAAAAAATGCAAGAGAACTCGCTTCCAAATATAATTCAGAGTTTAAAACAAAGTATGATCTTTCCGAAGAAAGTTTTGATCTGATCATAAATTGCACTCCGGTTGGAATGAATAACGAAGATTTCCTGAAAATAACAAATCTGAAACTTCCGGCAAAAATCATTGACTTGCCATACACTGATAAAAAAACTCCTCTCATTCAGAAATGTGAGCAGAAAAATATTCCTTTTGTGGATGGAAAAATGTTCTGGAAATGGCAGGCGGAAAAGCAGTTGGAGATGTTTTGTAATGTAGTTCAGAACTTGCTCTGACTTTAGTTAAAATTCTCTCAATCCGGTAGCTGCCGGATGAGTTACATGTAGTTATAAATCTTTGATCCTGTTTTTAGCGGATTATTTAGATTTTTTCAGAAATTTTCTCAAACGAATAATGTCAGACTGTTTAGGGACTGTTCTGAAATCTTTTTATATTATTATTTTAAAATCTCGGAACAAGTTCCGAACTACGGAAAAATACGGAGAATAAATGAAATACAATCCCGTCGAACTAATCGTCAAAAAACGAAATGGCGGACTCCTGAGCAGAGATGAGATAAAATTCATCTTCGCTACCTATGAATCCGGGAAAATTCCGGAATACCAGATGGCTGCTTTTCTGATGTCCATCTACTTTCAGGGAATGAAAATAGATGAAATTCAGACATTGACAGAGATTTATATCGAATCCGGAAAACAGATAACTTTTCCAGAAGAAATGAACACTGTTGATAAGCATTCAACCGGTGGAGTAGGTGATAAAATTAGTATTCCACTAGCTCCAATCGTTGCTGCTTGCGGAGGAAAAATACCGATGATCTCAGGCAGAGGTTTGGGTCATACCGGCGGAACTCTCGATAAACTGGAATCCATTCCAGGAATGAGAACAGACTTTTCCGAAAAGGAATTTAAGAAATTCGTGAACGAAGGCAGCTTTGCCATCATCAGTCAATCGGCTGAATTGGTTCCCGTCGATCGGACAATTTATGCTTTGCGGGATGTAACCGGAACTGTCGGGAGTCTGCCTTTGATCACTGCCAGTATTATGAGCAAGAAAATTGCAGAAGGCGCAAAAAACCTGGTCATCGACCTTAAAGTCGGGACCGGTGCTTTTATCAAAAATATGTCTATGGCGGATGAACTTTCCGAAATGCTGATCAGAACCGGGAATAATTTGGGTCAGAAAGTTACGGTTGTCTATTCCAATATGAATTCACCTTTAGGAAAATATGCGGGAAATGCTTTGGAGATCAAGGAAAGTATCGAATTCCTGAAAGGTGAATTTACACCGGATGTTTATAAGATCACGAAAACTTTAGCGATGGAAATGCTGCAACTTTCTCAAATCTCAAAAAATGAGAAAGAAGCAGGTGAAATGTTCGACAGAGTTATAAAAAACGGTTCTGCATTAGAATATTTCAGGAAATTCATCAAAAACCAGGGAGGAGATCAGACAGTTTGTGATGATACCTCTCTACTTCCAAAAGCGAAATTTGAGATTCCAGTAATTTCTCAAAAAAAGGGCTGGATAAAAGCAATCGACAGCCAGCAAATCGGTTATTCTCTGATCGAGATCGGTGCTGGTAGGAGAAAGTTGAATTCAAAACTGAATTACGGAACCGGAGCATCTTTCCATAAAAAAATCGGTGATCTTATCCAAAAAGAGGAAGAATTGGGAACTGTGTTATGTGATGATCAAGAAATCGGAAAAATGGTCGCTGACAAAATAAGAAACAGTTTTGAGATTTCGGAAACAGAAATAGAAAAACCGGATTTGATCTTGAAAATCTTACGGTAAACTTGATTCGACTTGCCTTGAAATACGAGATGAATCAAATTTTCGAAAATTAATTTGAATCGATATTTATCAAATGCCGGAGAAGATATAATTGATTACATTCAACTTGCACTTCCAACAGTCGAAGCAAGTCGAGTGTTGTCCTTCAAAATCCTTGACACAAACCCAGTCCTAAAATTTTCTAACACACTTAAAAATGAAAATTGTATATTATTATTTAGCAATAGGTTAAATAATAACAGGAGATAAAATGGCTGTTCCCAAAAGGAAAACATCCAAATCGCGTAGAGATAAAAGAAGAAATCATTATAAAGCTGAAATGCCGACAATTTCAACATGTTCGAATTGCGGTGAGCCTGTTCAACCTCATAACATTTGTCAGAAGTGCGGATTTTATAACGGCAGAAAAGTAATCGAGATCAAAGAGTAATAATTAAAATTTATGCAAATCGCTATCGACGCTTTTGGCAGTGATAATGCTCCTTTACCGGAAGTCGAAGGAGCAGTTCTCGCGATCAAAGACGATCTTTGTGATAAGATCTTCCTTGTTGGAAAAGAAGATATTCTAAAAAAAACATTAGATAAATTCTTTTATGATAAAAAGCGAATCGAGATAGTTCATGCGAACGAAATTATCTCGATGGATGAATCACCTTCTGTCATTGTCAAGAAAAAGAAGGATTCATCGCTAGTTAAAACTATTCAATTGCATAAAGACGGTTTGGTCGATGGTATTGTCAGTGCTGGAAATACTGGAGCAGTTATGGCTGCTTCATTGTTTATTTACGGCAGGATCAAAAATGTGCTGCGACCTGCAATTGCTCTAACTTTTCCAACCGTGAACAAACCTGAAATCGTACTCGATATCGGAGCAAATGTCGATTGTTCTCCCGACCATTTAGTGCAATTTGCCAAGATCGGAAGCCTTTATTCCCGCTTTTTCTTTCAGAACAAAAATCCTGAAGTTGCTCTTCTGAATATTGGAGAAGAAAGTGTTAAAGGAAATGAACTAGTCAAAAAAACTTATACGAAATTAAGTGAATACGAGGATTTAAATTTTATAGGGAATATAGAAGGAAAAGACCTGTTGAAAGGTATCGTCGATGTTGTTGTATGTGACGGTTTTGTGGGAAATGTAATGCTGAAAACAGTCGAAGGTGTGGCTCTGGCGATTTTCGGAATGATGAAAGAACAGATGAAGAAAGATTGGATCGCCAAAATTGGGGCTTTGCTTTCTTTTCCGGTCTATCAATACTTGAAAAAGAAATTAGACCATACGGAATATGGTGGTGCTTTGCTGGTTGGTTTAAATGGAATTTCCGTTGTTTCTCACGGCAGGGCAAATGCGATCGCTATTAAAAACGCAGTTAAATTTGCCGTGAAGATCGCCAAATCGGGATTTATCAAACATGCACAAGATTATTATGAGAGGTTATGATCATGGTTTCAAATTATTATGCAAAAATCGCTGGTACCGGCATGTCTGTTCCCAAAAAAATAATGACTAATTTTGACTTTGAAAAAATCCTGGACACTTCTGATGAATGGATAAGAACCAGAACCGGGATATCCGAAAGACACATCGCATCAGAAAAAGAAGCTGCTTCCGACCTTGCTTATATTGCTGCATTAAAGGCTATCGACGCTGCAAAAATAAAAGCTAAAGAAATTGATATGATCATCGTCGGCACGATTTCCGGAGATCATCCCGTTCCCTCGACCGCTTGTATTTTGCAAAAGAAATTAGGACTGAAAAATATCCCGGCATTCGATGTTTCTGCAGGCTGCCCGGGTTGGATCTATGCTTCCAATATTGCCAAACAATATGTCGAAAACGGTGTTCATAAAAATATTCTAATTGTTGGAGTGGAAATTCTTTCAAAAATCACCAATTATCAAGATAGAAATACCTGCATTTTATTCGGAGACGGAGCTGGTGCAACTATCTTTTCCCGTGCCGAACGCAAAGATATTTCGCGAGTTATCGATTCCGAAATCTATGCCGATGGAACTCATTACGATCTTCTAATGTTGGCGGCAGGTGGTTCCCGCATGCCTGCTACCAAAGAATCTGTGGAAAAGAATCTGCATACACTTTATATGGAAGGTAATAAAATTTTCAAATTTGCGATCAAGTCGATGTATGCGGCTTGTGATATTGTACTCAAAAGAAATAATCTCGATGTTAAATCCATCGATTGGCTGATAACTCACCAGGCAAATATGAGGATCATCGAAGCTCTCGGAAAACGGATGAAGATCGATACGGATAAAGTCATCGTTAATATCGAAAAATTCGCTAATACATCTTCGGCAACTATTCCGATTGCCCTCGATGAAGCGGTGCGCGAAGGAAAGATAAGAAGAGGTGATATTGTTTTGATGGCTTCTTTCGGAGCAGGTTTGACATCAGGGAGTTTATTGATCAGGTATTAACAAGAATCGTAGTTCGGAACTTGTTCCGAGATTTATAAATAATATAAAAAAGAAAGTATCAGAACAATCCGTTAAATTCCTGTTTTAAAAGGATGTCAGAACAAGTTCTGAACTACAAGTCTAAGAGGTAAAAAATCATGTCAAAAACAGCATTTATATTTCCAGGTCAGGGAGCTCAATACATCGGGATGTCAATGGATTTTATCGAGCAGTATCCTGAATTTGAAAACACCATTAAAAACTTCGATAAAAAAAACGGAACCAACCTTTATCAGATCATGAAAGAAGGACCCGAAGAGCTTCTAAAAGAAACAAAATTCACCCAGCCCGCGATTCTTTTTCACAGCATAGTAGCAATGAAAACCTTCTTACAAGAGATCGACATCAAACCTGATTTTGTTGCAGGACATTCTCTCGGAGAATTCTCCGCATTAGTTGCCAATGGTGTTCTTGATTTCGAAGATGCGCTTTATCTTGTTCATCGTCGAGGTGAATTCATGATCAAGGCAAATGAAGGGAAACCTTTTGCGATGGCTGCCATTATCGGTCCCGATTCGGCAAAAGTTAAGGAATTTTGCGAACTGGCTTCCAATGAAGGAATTGTTATTGCCGCTAATTTCAATACTCCTGTGCAGACAGTTGTTTCCGGCTCAAAAGCCGGAGTTGATAAAGCGTGTGATCTCGCTTCCTCAGCCGGAGCAAAACGAGTTGTTCCACTTGTTGTTGGCGCACCATTTCATTCCCCCTTGATCGAAAAAGCAGGAGACTGGCTCGCTGAAGAAATGGATAAGATCGATTTCAAACCAACAGGAATTCCGGTCATTTCCAATGTCGATGCGAAACCGGTTACAGATCCGAATCAGATCAAAAAGAATTTAGCGGAGCAGGTTACTTCTTCAGTTCTCTGGGTGGATTCCATCAATAATATGATCCAAACCGGAGTCGAACTTTTTGTCGAGTTCGGTCCCAAAAGAGTGCTTGCTGGAATGATCAAGAAAATCGATCGCAGTGTGAAAGTTTTGAGTATCGATAAATTTGAAGATGTGGAGAAAGTGAAAACAGAATTATCATAGCAAAACCTTGTTTTAACACTTTTACAATCAAACAAGAAACAATGACAAGAGAAGAAATAGTAAAGTTCTGGATCGAAGGTTCGGATAAAGATTTCAAAACAATGAAGCACATGTTCGATTCGAAAGATTACCATTGGTCTTTGTATATCGGACATTTAGTGATCGAGAAATTACTTAAAGCATATTACATTAAAAAAGTAGATATTAAACATCCGTTCATTCATAATCTTTTACGGTTGGCTGAGAAATCTGATTTGGTACTAACAGATGAAAAAAAAGACCTTTTGGACACCATAAACTATTTCAATCTGCAAGGAAAATATGCTGATTATAAGAAGAACTTTTATAAAAGATGCACAAAGGATTTTACTGTCACTTGGATTGAACATATCAAGGATTAAGAGTATGGATAAAAAAACTGCTTTTAAAATAGCAAAGGATTTCATCTCATTTCTAATAAAACAAAAAGGTCTTGAAGTTAAGAAAGCATATTTATTTGGCTCGTATGCCAAGAATCAATTTCATGAGGATAGTGATATCGATTTAGCCATTATTTTAAAACATTTAAGGGATGATTTTGATATGCATCTAAAATTATCTAGATTAAGAAGAAAATTCGATACCAGCATCGAACCGCATCCTTTCGATGAAAAAGACTTTGATGATACAAATCCCTTTGCCTACGAGATCATGAAAACCGGAATAAAAATTTTGTAAAATATGTGGAGAAAAATATGAATAATTTCCAAGATAAAATCGCGATCATAACAGGTTCTGCGCGAGGGATCGGATTCGCCATCGCAGAATCTTTTGCAGAAAAAGGAGCGAAAGTCATAATCCTCGATCTATTCCAAAAAGATGTCGATGAAGCTGTGAAGAAGATCAAAGATAAAGATTTCCAGGCATTCGGTTATACGGCAAATGTTACGGATTCGGAAGCGATCGGGACTATCTTCAAAGAGATTATCAAAGAATTCGGAACGATCAATATTCTCATCAATAATGCAGGAATAACCAGAGACGGATTGCTTATGAAAATGAAAGAAGAGGATTGGGATGCGGTTATTAATGTGAACTTGAAAGGAACTTTCATCTGCACCCAGAAAGTCTGTCGTTATATGATGAAACAGCGCGCTGGAGTAATCCTCAATATTGCTTCGGTTATCGGGATCATGGGAAATGCCGGACAGGCAAATTACGCTGCATCCAAAGGCGGGATAATAGCATTGACCAAATCATCAGCAAGGGAATTCGCTTCCCGCAATATTCGCGTTAATGCCATTGCTCCCGGCTTCATCGAAACCGAAATGACTGCCCATCTCCCAAAAGAAGTTGTTGACAGATATTTGCAAGCAATTCCTTTGCAACGCATGGGAAATCCCAAAAATGTAGCAGATCTATGTCTATTTTTAGCTTCCGACGAAGCTGATTATATAACCGGTCAAACTATCGATGTCGATGGCGGTTTGATCATGTAATAACTATGATCTAACAAAATATATTTATTCGTTTTGTTAGTTCTATTCGATACAAAAAAACCAGGAGGAAATAATGGATGTAGTAGCAAAAGTAAAAGAGATCATCGTGGAAGAACTCGGAGTAGATGAAAGTGAAGTTACGATGGAAGCAAGTTTCATCGAAGATCTGGGTGCGGATTCATTGGATACGGTCGAACTCATCATGAAATTCGAGGAAGAATTCGATATCGATATCGCTGATGAAGAAGCAGAAAAACTGAAAACAGTAGGAAAAGCAATCGAATACCTGAAAGAAAAATTAGGGTAAGCGAGGATTTTAGATGGTGGAGTTTTTATACTCGAACTCCGCCTTCTAAAATTATTTTTTCTAATTACAGTTCATCTAAAATGCATTTTTTTGTCTTCATGAGTGAAGTCGAAGAATAAAATATATAAAGATGCTTCGATTCTGCTCAGCATGACTGTCCTCCTCATTCCAACGCTCCTGCTTTGGAATTCCGGTTCCTTCTCGTTCCAATGCTCCTGCCTTGGAATGCCGGAGCGGACGCTCCAGCGTCGAACAGGGAAAAAGAAAAAATATAGTTCAGCAAAAGTGTTCCTACGCAGGAGCGCAGGAACAAGTTCTCGACCGTAAGAACTAGTTCAAAATCAAATAAAATAATGTCAAAAAGAGGTATATTATGAAAAGAAGAGTTGTTATTACCGGTTTAGGTACGATCAATCCGGTCGGTCATAATATTGCTGAAACCTGGGAAAACCTGGTTGCCGGAAATACCGGGATCGACAGGATCTCGAAGTTTGAAATAACCGACGAATATGCAGCACAGATCGCAGCAGAAGTAAAGAACTATGATGCGAAAGAGCATTTTGACCGCAAAAGGATCAAGAAATTGGATCCCTGCACCCAATTTGCTCTAATTGCGGCAAAAGAAGCCATCATCGATTCGAGCCTGGATAATCATGGATATGATCCGGAAAAAACCGGAGCGATCATGGGCTCCGGAATTGGAGGGATGTTTACTTTTGAAAATGAAGCAGGAAAATTCTTTGAAAAAGGACCAAAAAGAGTCAGCCCGTTCTTTGTTCCAAAAATGATCGTGAATATTGCTGCCGCAGAAATTGCTATCGAGTATAATTGTAAAGCCGTCAATTTTACAGTAGTTTCTGCTTGTGCGTCTGCTAACCATGCTTTGGGAACTGCTTTCCGCACGATCCAGTACGGAGATGCGGACATCATCATTTCCGGCGGAGCAGAAGCTGCCGTAACTCCGCTGACAGTTGCCGGTTTCAGTTCGATGAAAGCTCTCAGCACGAGAAATGATGAACCGCAAAAAGCATGTCGTCCTTTTGATAAAGAACGGGACGGATTTATCATGGCGGAAGGTGCAGGCATTTTGATCTTGGAGGAGCTGGAACATGCTCTTAAACGGAATGCTAAAATATATGCGGAAGTGATCGGTTTTGGAGCATCCTGCGATGCTTTCCATATTACTGCTCCGGCAGAAAAAGGAGAAGGCGGAGCTCGAGCTGCTGTTTCTGCTCTGAAAGATGCTGCTATCAAACCGGAAGAAGTCGATTATATAAATGCGCACGGAACTTCGACTCCGCTTAATGACAAGAACGAAACTGCGATGTACAAGACTGTTTTCGGAGATCATGCCTACAACTTGAAGATCAATTCCACGAAATCCATGGTTGGACATTTACTCGGAGCAGCGGCTGGAGTCGAAGCCATCGCCTGTTGTAAAACCATTGAAACGGGTCAGATCCATCCGACTCTGAACCATGAAGTTCCGGATCCGGAATGCGATCTCGATTATGTTCCTAATAAAGCGATCACTCAAAATGTAAATGTTGCTTTGAGTAATTCACTCGGTTTTGGCGGACATAACGGAGTTGTCATTTTTAGAAAATACAATAAATAGGGCGATAAATTCGCCCTTTTCTTTTTTTTTGCTTTGAAAAAAATAATCAAAAATTTACTCTCTCAATTCTCTCATAAAACTGCGGAAATCCCTTTCAGGGAAGAACTTCAAAAAAAAATAAATTACAAATTCTCATCATCCGACCTTTTAAAAGCCGCTCTCACACATACTTCTCTGGATGCGTTCGATGCTCCGAGTTCTCCCTTCGAGCGTATGGAATTTTTAGGTGATTCCATCCTGGGTTTGATCGTGGCGGAAGAGCTGTTCATCAAATATCCGAATTCCCCGGAAGGAAAACTTTCCAAAATAAAATCAAAGGTTGTTTCGCGGAAATTCTTGGCTAAAAAAGCAAAAGAGATCGATCTGGGAAATTATATTTTATTAAGTTCCGAAGCGATCCAGGATGGTGGGAAAAAACTACCTTCAATTTTGTCGGATGCGATGGAATCCCTGATCTGTGCGATCTACCTCGACGGAGACATCGAATCTGCCGGAAAATTCATTAAAGATTTTATCCTTCATAATTTTGAAAAATTCATCAAAAGCGATGAGATGACCAATTATAAAAGCATTTTGCAGGAATTTACTCAATCGAAATTTCAAAAAATCCCGGTTTACAAAATAATCAGTGAAAAAGGTCCCGACCATCATAAAATCTTCACCATCAATGTTTTTATAGATAATAAATTGTATGGAAAAGGAAGAGGAAAGAACAAAAAAGATGCTCAACAAAACGCAGCCAAAGAAGCCTGTTCCAAATTGAAAATATAATTGTGTCCAGATCGTTTCCAATCGGGAATTAAAAATACTATAATATGGAAATAATATTTTTGAGTCGCAAATAAATGAATCTATGTTTTCAAAATTTTGTCTTATTTTCCTTTTCTGACTCATCCCCTGATCCTTTCTCTTAAAAAGAGAAGGGGAAACGGAAGTCTTCCCTCTCTTTGAAGAGAGGGACCGAGGGTGAGTTAGAAATTAAGTTATGTAGAATCCTTTAAGGGGAAAACAAAGGAGTGAGGAGTAAAATCAAGATTCTCCCTGTTTTCATTCCACATCTCGGTTGTACTTTCGCATGTATTTATTGCGATCAACAAGCCATCACAAAAAGCGTAATACCCGCACCTTCAAAAATTGGATCCGATATTCTGAAGTTTTGCAAATTCAATCAAGGTAAAGAGAAAGAAATCGCTTTTTACAGCGGAACTTTCACAAATCTTACCAGACGAGAGCAGCAAAAATACTTAGATCTGGTGCAGCCATTTTTAGATAAAAAAACAAGTATCAGGATTTCGACCCGACCCGACTCCATCGGTATGAATATCCTTTTATTCTGCAGGAAAAACGGAGTGCAGACGATCGAACTCGGAATCCAGAGTTTTTCCGATCGGGTACTTCGTTCATCAAAAAGAAATTATAATTCTCAAATTGCAATTTCTACGTGCAAATTGATCAAAAAATTTGATTTCAACCTTGGTATCCAGTTAATGCCGGGACTTCCCGGTTTTTCCAAAAAATCACTTCAAAATACGATATCAGAGACAATTAAACTCCAACCGGAATTTGTCAGGATCTATCCAACCATTGTTCTAAAAAATACGATCCTCGAGAAATGGTTTCTGGAAAAAAAATATATTCCGCTGAAAATTGATGAAGCTGTCCAGGTCGTTTCCGAAATGATCAGAAGATTTGAAGAAGAAAAAATCAAAGTCATCAAAATTGGATTGCAGTCGGATATTGAAGAGAAAAATGTTGTTTCAGGTCCGTATCATCAGTGTTTTGGAGAACTCGTGAGAATAAAAATAATGGCGGAAAAGATCATCGCAAAATTTGAGAGAAATCGAACCTTGATCATTTCTCCTGCTGACATTTCCCTTTTTAAAGGATTCGGCCAAAAGATGTTAAATGAACTGAAGCAAAAACTTCCGTTGGAGAAAATCCCGATTAGAGTTGACCATAAAATGATTAAAAACAAATTTGCATTTAGAGATGTTGAAGTGGAGAAATGGTGGTAAAGTAACGCATCCGGCAGCAGCCGGATTGAGAAAGTAACTCAAACAGTCATGTTTGTAAAACCGAACTTATTCGGTTATATTCGAGTAAAATAAAGGCTCGGAACAAGTTCCGAACTACAAAAAAAATGATCATAATCCCGATAATAATCGCAGTCATAATCATCTTCTTTTTTTACAGGAAAACCATACCCGAACTCGATAACAAAAGCCGGTATTTACTTTTTTCTTTAAGAGTAATCGCGATCATCTCCGTTCTCATCCTGCTCTTTAATCCAATATATTATTACATCAAAAACCTGGTGATCAAACCGGAAATTCTGATCTTATCCGATATTTCAGCGAGTATGGAGCAGGAACAGAACAGTATTTCCAAAACAGGAGCTTTGCAGCAATTCAAAGAAGTAATGAAAAAAAAATCATCCGCTAAAAATTATAAAATATTGGATTTCAAGTTTGCTTCCGGTTTGAACGGCTCTCGATCATCCACCGATCTTTCACGCACTTTATCCGAGATTTCTGCAAAACACGAGCTTTCGCATGTAAAGAATATCCTGCTTTTTTCCGATGGCTGGTTCAAGGATGAGAATTTGAATATCCTGGAAAATATCGATATCCCGGTTTATACATTTTCTCCTGAATTTAAAACTATCGATTTTGACCTGCAGATTTCTCGTCTGAAATATAATAAAACAACTTATACAGAAGAGATCACACCGCTGCAGGTCGATGTAAGTTCGGAAAATTATGAGGGAAAAGCCCGATTGAGCCTGGAAATCGATACTCGAAAAATCCAAACTGAGGAAATAGATTTTAGTTCGGGAAATTATCAACAGATATTTTTTGAACATAATTTCCAAAAAACGGGATTGATCCCTTTTGAAGTAATTATTTTACCCGATTCCACCGGAGAGATCGATACGGAAAACAACCGTTTTCCGGCAGCAATTCAAGTTCTGGATAAACGCTCTAAAATCCTGGTTATTTCCGATAAACTCAATTGGGATGCAAAATTCATCATCGATACAATCCAAAAAAATCCTCGCTGGGATGCTGAATTTCTTTTAAAAGACAAAATCTTAAAAAAGGGGAAAACACGAGTAAGTTTACAGGACAGGATCGAAAGTGTTAAGGTTTTGATCCTGGTAAACTCTCACAATTTGAATTTCAATAACCAAGAGATCGAGATCATAAAAAGTTACACTAAAAACGGAGGAGGTCTTTTCCTGCAGGGAAATCTCATCTCGAAATTAGAAGAATTATTTCCTGCAAAGAAATCCAATATTCGCAAACCATTCAGTTCAAATTTTTATTTCACCAAAGAAAGTGAACAATACAAGTCTTTTCATTTTGAGGATCAAGATGCTGCGGATAATATTCCACCTGTCGATTATTATTATGTCGAGCCGAAATTGCAGGCAAAAGTGCTGGCAAAGGTCGAGAACGAAGAACAATCTCCGGCAATATTATTCCAGGAATACGAAGATGGTAAGATCCTCTATTTTGCTTTTTCCAATCTCTGGAAATGGCAGCTCTGGGATATGGATGAGAACTATACCGAATTCATCTCCGATCTCTGTTCCTGGCTCGGTCGGAGAAGTTCAGACAGGTTCGTTTCCTATATCGATAAAAATAGTTATTTTGCAGGAGAAAACATCAAATTCCGGTTGCATGCTTATGATGAGAAACTATCTCCAATGCGCGATCTGAATGCAAAATTGATCATCAGGAACGCGGATAATAAGGTAGTCCTCGAAAAATACCTGATTGCCGGAGAAGATAGATATTTTCTGGAAATCGAATCTCCGGATGCGGGAAAATATTTATACAAGATCAGTGATGAAAACAGCGGTCTGGAAACGGAAGGTGAATTCCTGGTTACTGCTGATAATCCGGAAAATAGAGATCGAGGTTTTAATATTCCCTTGCTTTCTTACATCGCTTTGAAAACCGGTGGGAAAGTGATCTCTGAAAAAGAGCTGGAAGAATTTGATCTCCAGAAAGCAATTATGAAGAATAAAGAATTAAGGACAGAAATTCCTATCTACAAAAAATGGTTTATCATTGCCATTTTTCTGGTCAGTTTTTGCCTTGAACTCTATTTAAGGAAAAGATGGGGATTGCTATAAGACAGCAACACCGAAGAATCGAAAGATAAATATTTTCTTTCGAGGAGAAGACAATGGCTGATATAAGAGAACTTGAAAATAAACTTAATACTTTAAAAGGAGAGGAGAGACTGAAAATATTACCTGATATAGGTGATATTTTTTTAGATTCAAAGAAATATCATAAGGCAATCAAAAGTTATCTTGAAGCGGTGAAACTGTTCAAAAAAAAAAATAACAAAAAAAGACTCTCTCCTTTATATATTAATATTGGAATTGCACATAATGATATCGGAAATTATGAGCAAGCCCGAAATTTCTTTCAAAAGGCTTTAGTAGTAAATCAAGAGATCAACAATAAAAAAATCAGTGCTTTTGCTTATAATAACCTGGGTTTGGTTTTCATGAATTTAGGAAATTATGATAAAGCCCTGGATTATTTTTTTAAAGCTTTGGTAATCTTTGATGAAGTAAAGAGTAAAATGGGTGTCGCCAAATCATATAACAATATTGGAAATGTTTATTCTCATTTGAAGAATTACGAAAAAGCCCTGGAATTTGCACTCAAATCATTGGAAATAAAGCAGAAATTAGGAAATAAGGAAATGTTAGCAAATTCCCTGCACAACACCGGACGGGCTTATAGTAATCTAAAAAAAAATAAAACAGCATTGAAGTATTACATGCAATCATTAAAGATCTTTGAAGAAATCGGGGAAAAAAGCGGAATGGCGAATTCGTTGAATAATATCGGTATTATTTTGGGAAAGCAATCAAAATTCAATGATGCAATTAAATATTATTTAAGATCATTGAAACTGAAAGAAGATATCGGAGATAAGTTTGGTATAGCTAATACATCGAATAACATCGGAGATTCGTTTAGAGTACAATCAAAATATGACGAAGCTCTATTTTATCTCAGAAAAGGACTAAAACAAGCAATGGAAATTAATGCCATGGATTTAGTTAAAAGTAGTTATAAAAAATTTTCAGATTTATTTTCCAATCAACATGATTATCAAAATGCATATAAATATTTCAAACAATATATCGAGATTAAAGACAAAATTTTCAATGAAGAAAGTACCAAGAAAATTGCAGAATTGCAGACTAAATATGAAACGGAAAAAAAGGAAAGAGAAGCTGAAATCTATAAATTGAAAAATGTTGAGCTTCGGAAAAAGAACAAACAAATAACCAAACAAAAAGATCTTTTGCAGAAAGCAAAAAAAGAATTAAAAGAAATCAACAAAAATCTGGAAAAACGAGTTCAAGAAGAACTTCAAAAAAAAGAACAACAGCGACAACTCCTGATCCAGAAATCAAAACTGGAATCTCTGGGAAAGTTATCGGCAGGAATCGCTCATGAGATCAATCAACCTCTGGGTGGAATTGCCATGGGAATTGATAATATTATTCATAAAAACGAAACCAACACTCTTACTGATGATTATCTCAATCAAAAATGTCATACTTTATTTGAACATATTCGCAGGATTGAAAAGATCATCGAACATATTCGTGTTTTCTCACGCGATCAGCAATCCACGCTCAAAGAAAGGATAAATGTAAATGAGACCATTGAAAATGCTTTATCGATGGTGCAAATCCAATATAAAAATCATAATATTGATATCATTCGGGAAATAAATAAACAACCGCTTTTTTGCCAGGGGAATAGATTTAAATTGGAGCAAGTCATCTTAAATCTATTATCAAATGCGAAAGATGCTGTCGATTCCAAAGAACAAATAAATCTTGGGTATCTAAAGAAAATTTTTCTCAGATCTTATCAAAAAGATCATCAAAATATCATTGAGATCGAAGATAATGGAATCGGGATTCCCGAAGAAAATCTGCATAGTATTTTCGATCCGTTTTTTACTTCCAAAGTTGCAGAACAAGGAACCGGACTCGGACTTTCCATTTCTTACGGAATAATTAAAGAAATGAAAGGAAAAATAACTGCTGAAAGTAAACCCGGAGAATTTACGAAAATGAGGATTATCTTGCGAAATGACGAGATCGAAGTTAAAAAATAGGGGATAAAGATAAACCTTCCAAACGGTTTCCACAAGTAGCTTTCTTTCCATTGATTTTTTGAATGGTTGAAAAGTAGAATTGGTCGAACTCATTGAATTATGAAACCTTGAGAACTGTCTCTGTTAGCCAAATTCTAAGCATACCTTTTTCATTTTTTTTACGAGATATAATTTCGTTCTACAGCAAAATCAGGAAAACCTTGAATTAAGTTTTACGGTATTGCCGGAAGGCTTGATTTAAAGTTTTCTATCACAGGATACCAGAAAAGTCATTTTCTTTTACCAAGATACAATCTCGTTTTACAATATTGCCTGATATCGGACAATTATACGAAAATCAAGCATTATTTCGTTTATTAAGTGATAACTCCCTAAATTTCAATAAAATATACAATATTAAATATCAAATATTTAATCAAGATCGTCCAATTTCGGGCAAATTGCTAAATCATAAAAAATGTAAAAATCACATATCTTCATACACCATATTCAGATAAGTCTTCTGGCATAAAAATTGCTTATTTATTCAAGGGGAGAAATAAAATGGAGGTTTTACTTATAAATAGCAATAAATATATGAAAGTAGAACTGGAAGATTATATCGATGATAATATTAATATTTTTACTTCCGATAAATTTCAAGATACAAATAATATTCTTCAGATTCAAAATATCGAACTTGTCATTTTGGAAATCCGAACAGTACAGGATATTTCAACTTTAAAATTAATTGAAAAAGAATTCAAGCATATTTTAATACTATTAACAGGAGAAGAATATGTCCTGAATATTTTAATGATAATGGGATTTAGTAAACACAAATTTATCAAAAAGCCTTTGAGATTGGCTGAAATATATACTTTTATCAAAAAAAATTGGAGGAAAAAATGAAAAATTTCTTATTCTTTTTAACAATTACGATTTATGTGTTTACCGGTTTATTCGCAGGAACTTACAGTGGTGGTAACGGAAGCGAAGCGACTCCGTATCAAATTGCAGATTTGGATGATTTAGAGGAATTGCAAAATACTTCCAGTGATTGGGGAGATTATTTCATCCAAACAGCAGATATCGATGCTGCTGCTACCTCAGGTTGGGATAACGGCGCTGGCTTCAATCCCATCGGCGGCAGTACAACCCAATTCACAGGCAACTATGATGGTCAGGATTACAATATTGAAAACCTGACAATTAACCGAGATGATAAGTATTTTATCGGATTTTTTGGTTATACAATTAGTGCTACGATAGAAAATCTTGGTGTAATCAATGTAGATATTAATGGTGAAGTTCATGTTGGCGGTCTCGTGGGTCGGAATGATGGCTCATCATCGATAAGCAATTGTTACACCACAGGAAATGTAAATGGAATTGGTCAAAATGTTGGTGGTCTCCTGGGAATGAATAATGATAATTCAATCGTAAGCAATTGTTACAGTACAGCTGTTGTCAGTGGTGATGATGATGTTGGCGGTCTCATTGGAGATAATGACGAATCATCATCAGTAAGCAACTGTTACAGCACAGGAAATGTAAGTGGTATTGATGGTATTGGAGGTCTTATTGGAGAAAATGATGTAGAATCATCAGTAAGCATCTGTTACAGCACAGGAGATGTAAGTGGTGATGATTATATCGGCGGATTGGTGGGTGTGAATATGGATGGAACAATCACTCAATCTTATGCAACAGGTTTTGTTACCGGAGACCACGATATTGGTGGTCTGATTGGTTTTAACGATTTTAATACTAATGAATCTGCTATAATAAGCGAATGTTATGCAACCGGTAATGTTACCTCAACGATCAGTGGTTCAAATGACAGAATTGGTGGATTTATTGGTGATTCCCAGATACCTGTAATCAATTGTTATTGTAAAGGTAATGTGACTACAGATGATTCTCCACAAGGATATATTGCCGCCTTTATTGGTCAAAACAGGAGTAATGTTACCAATTCGTATTCAATTGGCGATGTAATTAATAGCAGTACTAGCGATCCCGCAGATGCCGGCTTTGTGATCACTGAATCAGGTTATTCTCCAACATACAGTAATAATTTCTGGGATAGTGAAACCTCCAATCAAACAACCGGAACTGGTGCAACCGGTAAAACCACAATCGAGATGAATACACTTACTACATTCACGGATGCCGGTTGGGATTTTAGAGGTGAAACAGTCAATGGAACTGATGATATCTGGAATATCGGACATGGTAGAAATGACGGATATCCTTATTTTGACTGGCAATATCCCGGTGATGATGATCCGCCAACTACGGTAACTCTTTCCTCTTTCACTGCTGTATATGTTAATGGCTCTTCTATCCTCAAATGGACAACTCAATCCGAAACAAATAATATGGGCTGGAATATCTACCGTTCAGAAACCAAATTAGTAGATGGAGTGCAAATCAACAATCAATTAATAAGTGGAGCCGGAACATCTACCCAACCATCAGAATATGAATTTTATGATGAACAGGAATTAATGGCAAATAACACCTATTGGTATTGGCTGGAAAGTGTTGATTACTCAGGGAAAACAGAACTTTACAGTCCTGTCTCACTCACAATTCCCGAACAGGATGATGATCCGGAAATTCCTGAAATGATAATTACTAATATCATTAATTATCCCAATCCTTTCAGTAATGCTACTATCATCTCTTTTGATGTAACCATTGAGAATACGGAGAATATTGAGATTTCAATTTATAATATGAAGGGGCAACTTATCAGGATCATTCCTGTCACCTGGAGTGAAACTGGAGGACTTACATCCTGGGATGGAAAGGATGAAAATGGGATCAATGTTGGTTCCGGGATTTACACTTATCTCATTAAAACCGGTTCTGAACAATATTCTGGAAAGATGATACGATCGAAATAATGAAATAAAAAAACAGCGAACTAAATTAACAAAAAACGAATTATGAAAAGACATAATATACCGGAAACAATGGTTAGTATGTAGTGAATAAGACTTTTCTTCCAGATGTTTTTTAAATGTACAAAGCATGCTCGATAAAGAGGTGAATTATTTCATGTTTAGTTAGAATAACTGTCTCGTTTAATCAGCTCTAAACCATAACTATCTCCTGATTTTCCTGTAAATCTGTCGGACTTGTTGAATATATTGAATTCGCAAATACTATCGATCCCGGGATTAAAACGATTTGTTTCTCCTGTCTGTTGGTTGAACATCCATCCGAATATTTTCAGGTCCGGAAATTTGAGTTGGTTAGTTAATTTGATCGAATCGAAAAATCATCGAACTATACTAAAATAGTACTTTAAGGAAAACTCAGTTTTTTCAAATAAAGGAAACTTGACTTATCCGGCAGATGCTGGAGAAATTAATTCAAGTTTTCTTAAATTTTACTCGTTTTCAGTCAGATACTAATTACAAAATCCCTGATAAAAAAAAAGATTTCAAATATAAGACAACTTTATTCATAACAGAAAATATAAAATTATTTCCTGAAAACACTTTCGAAAAATTATCTTTAAGATGATTTATTTGACATAAATTTCCTTAAATAAAATTAGGCATTATTATCTTTCGAGGAGAAGACATGACCGATATACAAGAACTTGAAAATAAACTTAAAACCTAACATTTCCCACTTCATTTTATGCCTGTAACTCATTTAAAAATAAGTAAGATA